>CAISJJ010000298.1 GCA_903885595.1 uncultured Bacteroidales bacterium | reverse complement strand
TGCTAGAAATACCAAGATCTCCCCCGATGGAAGTCAAACCCTCCAGCCCTGTTAAACTGGTCAGGACAGTATTATCATCAATCAAAAGATAACCCCCGATAGAAGTCAACGAATTAAGCCCCGTTAAACTGGTCAAGTTGTTGTAATTGTATTCAATCGTAAGGTCTCCCCCGATGGAAACCAATCCCTCCATCCCCGTCAGGCTGGATAAGTTTGGATTACCATAGATTGTAATTCCTCCCACGATGGAAGAAAGGGCGTTCAATGCTGAGATATTTGTCAAAACGTAATTGGTCTGCAAATTCAGGTCTCCCCCGATGGAAGTCACATTTTCCAATCCAGACAAGCTGGTTAGGGCATAGGTGTGACAAATATTAAGGTCTCCACCGACAGAAGTCAGGGAGTTCAATGCCGATATATTTGTCAAGACGTGATTGTTATCTAAATTAATGTTCCCCCCGATGTAAGTTACATTGTCTAATCCAGTCAGGCTGGTCAGGGCGAAGGTGTCAGAAATATCAAGGTTGCCCCCGATGGAAGTCACACTGTCCAATCCGGTCAGACCAGTCAGGGCGGGGTTCCAATCCATATAAAAGTCGCCCCCGATGGAAGTCAGACCCGCCAGACCCGTCAGACTGGTCAGTGCGTTTTCCAAAATCCAAAGGTTTCCTCCGATGGAAATTACTTCAATTAATCCGTTTAAATTGGTAATATAATTGCCTGATATTGTCACGTCCCCCTCAATTTGTGTGCAGTTGGGATGGTTCATTTGAAAATTATCGATTTGGGCTTGTGTGTTGAATGTGATGCCCTCTGGCAGACAGGACTGGCCATTTGCACTGTTTAATGCAAACAGCGCTATAAAAAGGATGTAAAACTTTTTCATATTGCCTTTATTGAAAATGATGTTTAACATTGCTATATAGACTTACCCAGTTCTCAGTCAGAAGTCTGCAGTTTGCAGTTCGTGGTTCAAATTTGCTGGTTCGTCTGCCGACTGAGGACTGCCAAATGCTGACTGCCAACTAATATTTCAAAATCTCCCTGACCACTATCTTCTTTTCATCCATTATCATCACAAAATAAACCCCGACGGGCAGAGCGCTGATGTCAAGTTGGGTTTTATGTTCGGTGATCTGGCGAGTGATGAGCTGCTGACCGCTGAGGTTCAGGATGGAAAGTTGTCCTTTAGTTGTGGATTCGATGGTGACCTCCGTACATGCGGGGTTGGGGTAGACGGAACATGCATTGTCATTGGTTTTGTTATTAACCGCTAAAGCTTCGCATGCCGCTTCCACTTCTGCCTGGCTGTTGCAACCGGTTGCATTGTCGTGAATATCGATAGTGCCATTGGGACTTATCAAATAGTCACAAATGCTTTTTACTTCACAGGTTGATAGAGAATCGTTATAATTGATTGTTAGTGCACTGATAGACCCGGCATCAATATTTTCTATCCCAGTCAGGCTGGTCAAAGCGCTGTTTTCCTCGAACCAAAGGTCGTCCCCAACTGAAGTCACATTCTCCAGCCCAGTCAGGCTGGTCAGAGCGTCGTTTTTCCACAACCATAGATCTCCCCCGATAGAAGTCACATTCTCCAGCCCCGCAAGGCTGGTCAGAGCGCTGTTTTCAAACAGCCAAAGGTTCCCGGTTATGGAAGTCACATTCTCGAGCCCTATCAGACTGGTTAGGGCATCGTTCAATTCAATAATAAGGCCTCCTCCCCCGATGGAAGTCACATTCTCCAGCCCTTCAAGGTTGGTCAGGGCGTTGTTACCCCCAATTCTTAAATGTTTGATGAAAGTTACATTGCCAAGTCCCGACAGACTGGTCAGGGCGTCGTTCTGGGTAATATCAAGGGCTTCCCCGATGTGAGTCAGGGAGTTCAATCCCGTGAGGCTGGTCAGTGCGTCGGCATCCCAAATTAAAAAGCCTCGCCCGATGGAGGTCACATTCTCCAATCCAGTCAGGCTGGTAAGCGAGTATTCTCCGTCTATCATAATGCTTCCCCCGATGGAAATGAAACCTTCCAGCCCCGTCAGGGTGGTTAGGGCGCCGTTGTCACGAATACTAAGGTCTCCCAAGATGGATGTCATGGAGTTTAACCCAGTCAGGCTGGCCAGAACATAGTTATCCCAAAGATCAATATTTTGACCGATGGAAATCACATTGTCTAATCCCGTCAGGCTTGTTAGAGCGTCGTTGCATTGAATATCAAGGTTTCCCCCGATGGAAATCACATTGTCCAATCCCGTCAGGCTGGTCAGGGTGTCGTTGTCACTAATATTAAGGGTTCCTCCGATGGAAGTCACATTGTCTAATCCCGTCAGGCTGGTCAAGGCGTTGTTGTATCCAATCCAAAGGCCTCCCCCGATAGAAGTCAAACCCTCCAGCTCCGTCAGGTCAGTCAGGGTGTCGTTATCACTAATAGATACTGTTCCCCCGATGTGCGTCAGGGAGTTCAATCCCATCAGGCTGGTCAGAGCGCAGTTAGACCAAATTCTGATGTCTTGTCCAATTGAAGTCAGGGAGTTCAACCCTGTAAGGCTGGTCAGGGCTTCGTTGTTCTTAACAAAAAAGTCGCCCCCGATGGAAGTCACATTATCCAGCCCTGCAAGGCTGGTCAATGAATGGTTGCCATTAATATCAAGGTATCCACCGACGGATGTCAAATCCTCCAGTCCTGTTATGCTTTGAAGGGTATCGTTGCCACCAACTTCAAGGCTTCCCCCGATGGAAGTCACATTATCCAGCCCCGTCAGGTTTGTCAAGGCATGGTTCCAATAAATACTAAGGTCACCTACGATGGAAGTCAAGCGCTCCAGCCCTATCAGGCTGACCAGGGCATAGTTGGAAAAAAGATTAAGGGATCCCCCGATGGAAGTCACTCCCTCCAATCCCGTTAGACTGGTCAATACCCAGTTTTGTTCAATATTTAGGTCTCCCCCGATGGAAGTCACGACACTTAATCCATTGACATTGGTAATATCAGCTCCCGTTATTGTCACACCCCCCTCAATTTGTGTGCAGTTTGGATAGTTGGTTTGAAAACTGTCGATTTGGGCTTGTGTGTTGAATATGATACCCTCTGGCAGGCAGGACTGTCCATTTGCGCAGTTCAATGCCAACAGCACAATCAAAAGGATGTAAAACTTTTTCATATTGCCATTATTAAAGGTGATATTTTATCAGTTCCCAGTTCCCAGTCTGCAATTGGCAGTTTGCAGTTCGCGCTTTGCTTTCCGACTGCCGACTGCCGACTGATGACTACCAACTTTTAACTGCCAACTGCCGACTGCCCACTAATTTTTCACCATCTTCCCGCTCCCCGTATGTTTTCCTGCCTGGATGCGGTAATAGTACATCCCCGCCGGCAATCTTCCCGAATTCCATTCAAATTGTTGTTCGCCTTTTGATTGGTATGCATTCAAAGGTTCTGCAACCATTTGTCCGAGATGGTCAAATATCGATACTGAAACTGCTTCATATTCCTTAAGTTCGTATACAAAAGTTGTATAATCACGAAACGGATTCGGATAACTGCTGACTGCCAACCATTGACTGTCAACTGCTGGCTTATCAGTCCCCACCGGAATCGCCCCATACTCATACGCTCCCATATCCACCACAGCAATTCCATCGCCATCGCCATCCCAGATGCGCTTATTCCCGATGACATCCCCTAAAGGAAGATTTAATCCAGTGGTATCTGGTGTACCGCTATCAATGCAGGGTGAGCCATCTGATAAAGAGTAGGGGTGCTCACTGCCGCCGGTAAACAGGGGATCCTCGTTGATGTTCCCTTCCAGCCAATTGACTGTGCCACCTACAATCCCGGCTTCACCTCCCAGGACATCTGAAAAATTGATTGTAATTGTATCTGTGAAGTGGAAAAGAACAATTTCCTCTGGATTATCATTCCACATGATCGTGTTGGTAATATTAACACTGTTACCAAAATAACTATAAATTCCACCGCCAGAAGCAGCTGAATTGCCAATTATAGTAACATTTCCCAAAGTAATACTTGAATACTGATTACAATAAATTCCACCACCACGATCATTTGCAATGTTGGCAGTTATAATTACATTCTTCAGATAAGCGTTAGCATCATGGAACCAAATTCCTCCACCATTTTCGGCTGAATTGCCCGTTATGGTCACATTTTTTAAAGTGGAGTACCCCTGACCAAACCAACAATATATCCCACCTCCATTTATTACTGCAATATTATCAGCAATAATAACATTCTCCACGTCAGGGAAAAAACTCGAACAGCTAATACCACCTCCATAATCAGCAATATTGTTTGTGATCCGAACATTCTTTAGGATGGGGCTGGACGAGTTACAACATATCCCACCACCAACGTAGGCAGCATTTTCAGTAATAACCACATTATTCAAAGCAGGATTGGAATTATCACTTAAAATTCCTCCTCCATAAGAGGCACTGTTTCTAAGGATAGTCACATTTTCCAAAATAGGATCAGAAAAGTAACAATAAATTCCAGCACCAAAAGTTGCTCCATTATCAGATATTATCATCTTATTCAACCATGGATCTGAATTATTACAAAATATCCCTCCACCGAAACACCCATTTCCATAACCCCAATTACCATAGGATCCTGACCCACCGGTAATCGTCAGCCCGGAAATACGGTTATAATGATTATTCTGCATATAAATTACACTTCCGGCACTTTCAGCATTCAGGATAACCAGTATATCAACGATTCCTTCAAGACTGATATAATCAGGAATATTGAGGGGAAATGACTCACCGGTAGAAGATGGACTGTAAGTGCCTTCATGCAAACGGATGCAATTCTTATTTAAACTGTCTGCCCTGATGATGGAAAAGGCGTATTGAATGTTTTTTAAAGGCTCACTTTCATTCAGACCACTATTGCTGTTATCCCCTTCGGGGGAAACAAACAGGTCGGCATTTACCTGTGTTATTTTACCATGCAAAATATTGAATGAAAAATTGGAAATGGGTTTTGCATAAAACCCGGTTGGATATAAAACAGAAAATGTATCCAGAATGACCTTAACGAAAGATTCTGAGAAAAGATCCTTTCCTTCAAAAGCAGAATTGAAATAAATATTGCTCCGGTTGACGCTATCGAAAAGCGGGGCGGAATTCGCATGACAATAAATACCCCCGCCGGTTTGAGCCGAATTGCCTGTTATCGTCACATTTTCCAGGTTGGGATCCGCATTATCACAATAGATCCCTCCACCGTTTTCATTAGCTGAATTTCCGGTTATCCTGGTCCTTTTCAGGAAAGGATTGGAATTGAAACAATAAATTCCTGCTCCAATATCAGCTTTTCCACCGGTGATGGTCATGTCTGATATGAGTATATTGTAACTATTTTTAAATTGCATGACCCTTGTCAAACTGTCTGCATTGAGGATCACCAACGATTCGGAAATTCCTTCCAGATGAATGGAATCCTTAATAATAAGAGGAAAAAACTCATCATTGACAGATGGACTGTAAATACCCTGCAGTAAATGGATGGTATTTTGGTTCACAGGATCGGATAAAATGAATGAGTAAGCGCTATGGATGGTTTTTAACGGTTCGTCGGCCGTCAATCCGCTATTGGTGTCATCTCCCATTGGAGAAACATACAGGTCACCGTTTACCTGCTCATGATAGCCATGCTGAATATCGAAGGAAAATTTTGAAAAAGGCGCTGCATGAAATTCTTTTGGGGATGTTACTGTAAAAGTGTCAAGTTTTATAATACATTGACCCATATGAGCATTTGAAAACAGGTCATTTCCTTCAATCGAACTGTTTTGATAAATATTGCATTTTTCAATACTATCGAATGCAGGGACACCTATATAACAAGCACAATACATTCCTCCACCCTGCTGGTTGGCTATATTATTCTTTATTGTGACATTTTTAAAAGAGGTTTTTTGCTCACCATATTCATAAGTGCCTAGATATATCCCACCGCCTGATTGACTGGCCAGATTATCGCTAATCGTCACGTTCTGCAAATCTGCACCAGAAAGATAACAAAAACCTCTGCAGCCAGATGTAAAAAAAATTCCACCACCAAGTTCTGCATTATTATTCATTATTGTAACATTCATTAGCTTTGGTTTAATCACAGCACCAAATCCCCAGAAGCCGCCATGAGGTTGACAACCTATTCCACCGCCAAATTGGGCCGTATTGTTCGTTATTTTTAAATTTTGTAAACAAGGTTTTGAATGTGAACCTTTAAGATGAATACCACCCCCGGTAGTATCATTTCCATTCGTAATTTTGAATCCTGATAAAACCGTCGTTGAGTCCGCATCAAGGATTGTAACCACACTCCCTGTCTGATCGCCATCAATAATGGTTTGTGAAATGTAAGATGTATCTTGCGTAGTCAGAAACAGGGAAGCCACAGTGATGTTCTTACCGACAAAGTTGATGTTCTCCACATAGGTTCCGGGGGATACCAGCACGGTATCTCCATTATTTGCAGTATCAATTGCCTGTTGGATGGTTGGGTAATCAGCAGGAACATGGATGATCTGGGCCTCCATGACAGGGGTGATGACCAGGCTGCAGAAGAAAAGTAGAAGTTTTTTCATGTTGATATGTTTTAAAGGATAAAGTCCTCAGTCTGCAGTCACAAGTTCGCTAATCGACTGCCAACTGCCGACTATTGACTGCCAACTAATTTTTCACCAACTTCCCGCTTCCTACCTGCGTTCCTGCCTGGATGCGGTAATAGTACATCCCCGCCGGCAAGTTGCCTGCATTCCAATGCGCCTGGTGCTTTCCTTTTGCCTGAAACTTATTCAAAACGACCTCAACTTCCTTTCCAAGATAGTCGTAGATGGTCAGGAAAACGTTTTCATCATGCGCCAGTACATACTCGATCGTGGTAGGATCACTAAATGGGTTGGGGAAAACCTTAAAGGTATTTGAAGCATCTTCTTTCCCGGATTCTGGAGTCCCTACTGTCATAGAGATAGTAAAATTATCAATGTAAACCCCGTCACGGATGATAATAATATCAGTAATTAATAAAAAAAACAGATGAACATCTGGTTTGCCCAGAAAATCATTCAATGAACTGGTCCTCTGTATCCAGTTTGGTTGATTCCCTGTTAGCGCATCCAAAAAGACAAGTGAATTATCAAAGACGAATAAATAGCACCAATCATAATTATTTTCCAAATTATAATTTGTCATGAATGAAACTTCCGCATCTGTACAACCGGTAAGGTCCAGCGGGCCAACATCAGCCATGACATTCGTTGCGTTTTCATAATTTGAACCCGGACTGTCCGATAAACACCAGGATTGGTTAATTCCCTGGTTCTCCAGTCCCCATGGCTCCTCCAGCTCCCAGAACATTGTGCCGTTTTCAAAATCATCAGTAAACGGGAATGTCAGCGGTGGTCTTGGTTTTATTCTGACCGGACTGGAACCTTCTGATTCAATGTTTGAACCCGAAAAGACAGAAGTCACATGGTAGGAATAATAAATTCCATTTGTTACATTTATATCAAGATAGCTTGTATCGATTGAAGTCGCATAAATCATAGAGTCACGGTAAATATTGTAATGATCCACACTGTCATTAGGAGACCATATCAGGGTGATTTTAATGTCATCCGGGAATCCACGAAGGTTCAATGGCCTCGGCTCACTTTCTGCCATGCTGGCAAGATTGGCAATGCCGGCTTTAACAAATACACCCAGATTATAAAAACTATTGACATTTATTCCTATTTTATCGTTGGGAGTATGGTTCCATTGACTTAATGCATTAACATCTTCACAATTCCAGATACCCTGATAGCCATTCAACGAAAAACTCCAGTTATCGGACGTGTACCAGTTCCCATGATACATTTGAAATTCCGGAAGATATATCCCGCAAGTCTCCGCATAAAAATCAACCAGCCATTCCGAGGAGGGCTGGTGCATTATAAAGGTAGAAGGTTGATTTCCCGGTTTAAGGTATCCTCCAACATCCAGGCTAATAAAACCGAGGATCTTCATGTTACTATCGGCAGCCTGACTGGCAAAGTATCCGCTTCCACCCAGGTTGATCTCTTCCATTGTCCAGCAAGCAAAAATAATACTACGGTCAAACGAGTACTGGCTCATTATCCGTGCTGCTTCCATCACACCGGCAGTCCCAACACCGTCGTCATTTGCACCGGGGGCATTCGTGCTATCAGGAGCCCAGGAATCATAATGTGCCCCCATTATCACATATTCGTCAGGGTATTTTGTGCCGGAAAGTGTTGCAATTACATTAAATCCCGTATCACCATTTGGAAGTGGAAAATATTGTTTTACGACGCTCAGGTTATTGATGGAATCCAGTTTTTTATAAATCCAATCCCCGGCCGAATCAGCTTGCGGCAGATAGGCATAACGAGTTCCATAATCCTGCAGGTGCTGTACCGTTTGACGCAGCAAGGAAGTATCGACCTGGTTCATCATTTCAATAATGGTAGAATCAGGTGTCAGATTTACTGTTCTCCCGGAAGGTTTCATAGCCACTTGCCGATTGGGGCTTACATCAGAAATGGATCCCGGCTTTATTTTTCTTATCTTTGATGCATCAATACCCAGTTTTCTTGTGAAAGCGCCAGGCAAAAGGACATTTTGTGACTGAAGTGCTGCGGTTGCCAGAAGCATGCAACAGAAAATTGTAACTTTTTTCATGGGATTTGTTTTAAAGTTTGTTGACTACCGACTAATGTTTCGCTACCTCGCTATTTCGCTTCTATTTATAATTTCACCATCTTCCCGCTCCCCACCTGTTTTCCTGCCTGGATGCGGTAATAGTACATCCCCGCCGGCAATCTTCCCGGGTTCCATTCAAATTGTTGTTCGCCTTTTGATTGGTGTGCATTCAAAGGTTCTGCAATCATTTGTCCGAAACTGTTAAAAACCTGAAGGTTCACCTCTGCTGATTCATCCAGCGTATATGTGAAAGTTTCTGAGCCCGTAAACGGATTCGGATAATTCGTAATTCGTAATTCGTAATTCGTAATTTTCTCAATCCCCACAAGTGGTGAAAGTGTGGTTTCATAGATTGATCGGCCATGGGTGCCTATTCTCAGTATCCGCCTTGAGCCTATTACAACATAATCAAAGTCCATCACCGGAACCAATGGAATACCGTCGCACTGAAGTTCCCAGGCAGTTCCTCCGTCAATTGTAAGATAGACGCCGATATCATTGGCTATATAGATATGATCTGTGTTTTGCGGGTCAATGAAAATATCGGAGGTTGGCAGATCGGGCAGGTCACCGGAAATATTTGTCCATGTGCTTCCCAGGTCTGTTGTTTTATAGACTTTATTGGTTGTGGAGAAACCAGTCCTGAGAACATACATCGTATTGGCATCTGCCGGGTCTGTTGCCACCCTGGAAATCCATCTTGTTTCGCCGGGGATATCTGCAGTGATATCTACCCAGTTAAAACCTCCGTTGGTAGATATTTTAACCTTAAACAGGGAATCAACCGACATCGGAAAGTAGTTAAAATCCCCAAAACTTGAAGCCAGGATCATGTGATCGGGGTTTACCGTGCTCTGTGCCATGGTGGAAACATATGCCGGTGCAGGGACCACGTTGTTACTAATATTCATGAACGCTCCTCCCGTTTTCCTGTAAACACTTCCGGTTGCTGCGTATAACGTAGTGTGGATGGTTGGATGCATGAAAAACGGTGTGATCCAGCATCCTGTCCCACATGAAACATAATAATTAAACGTGACTCCTCCATTGTAGCTTTTATAAAAATCTCCCCACTGGGTTGAGGCGTAAGCTATGTTTGAATCTGCATAGTCAAAGAAACATTCCATGCCATCCCCGGCGGTAACCACATTCCAGGTGGCGCCTCCATCACGTGTAACCGCACTGCAATTATCCTGCATTCCACCCATGAAGACAAGCGAGTCGAAAGGACTTGAAGCAATGCGGTAAAACTGCAGGGTTTCCAGCCCGTTATTTATGGATGAAGCGGTTGATCCCCCGTCAGTCGATTTATATATTCCGCCATCGCAACCAATGTATAAATAAGAGGGATTTGACGGAGCAAACACCAACTGATGGTAGTCGACATGAACAAGGCTTCCCCATGCATTCCCCCCATAAGGGCGGACCGGTGAAAAATCCTCACCATTGGTTGTTTCATGCAACTCAACATTCCCGATGAAGACATGATTCGGGTTTACAGGATCGACTGCAATACACAGATCATAGAAGCCCTGGTCGAGCCATCCATACCCGTAATTGCCTCCGAGCGGAATCCCGGTGGCAATTTGGTCCCAACTGAATCCTCCATCCACAGATTTAAATGCTTTGGTGGTTTCAGTGATACTGCCTTCCAATTTGTAAATAACAGCATACAGGATATCTGGAAAGGATTGTGAAACATCTATCTGCATCCTTCCAATTTCGGTCGGATCCGGCAGGCCCGCATTGCTTTGAGTCCATGTGTTCCCCTCATCAGTCGAAACATAAAATCCGGAATTGGGCGTCAAGCCTCCGATGGTTGCGTAAACAACAGCCGGATTCACGGGATGAAACAGAATGTCGTATGCATCGGCTTCATTCAGGGTCCTGTTCCACGTAATACCTGCATCTGTGCTTTTCCATATCCCTTCATTGGGCAGCGATTCACCATCAAAAAAGTTACCGCTGGCGAGGGAGGCAATTACGATGTTTGAATTATGGGGGTTGACCGCAATGTCACTGAAATGGGTGTACTCTCCGAATCCACTGTTTATGGTGATCCAGCTTTGTCCGCCATCAGTTGATTTGTACAAACCCTTCCCGTCATAATCATTAAAAAATGTGATAAAGCATGCTTCTCCTGAGCCGGCATAAATGGTTTGTGGATTATCCGGATCAATGGCAATGGCTCCGAAATTAAGCGATTCAAGGTCTCTCCCTATATCCAGCCATGTTGCTCCGCCGTTTATTGTTTTCCAGATCCCTCCGCCGGCTGCACCTATATATACCGTGTTCTGATCGGTTGGGTCTATGGCAACCGCCTTGACTCTTCCGCTTGAGAGACCCCAGGAATTATCAAAAAGCACACCTCCGGGACCAATGGGACGCCATTCACAATTATCAGCGGCTGAACTGCTTTTAGATCTCAGTTTTTGTATTTCCCTGCTTCTCTCCTGCCTGTACCTTATTCCCTGAATCGTATCATACGGAAATGCCCGTTGTTTATAATCCCACTCAAACCGCTTATATACTTTCCTGCTTTTAACACTTTCCGGGATCCGGCTCCAGAATGAAGTTTTCTGGGAAAAAATATCGGGCATTACGATCGCCGCTAATAAAAGAATTAGCAATAGTTTTGTTTTCATATTGACCTCCTTTTATTTCAGTTTGAAGTTTGCAGTTCGAAGTTTTCAGTTCACAGACTGCAGTTCGTAGTTCGCAAGTTTGACTGCCGACTGCTGACTTTACAAATTCAAATTTACTTCCGCGTCATAGCGGAAATGAAACATTCAAACAAACGGGAGGGTTTTTAAAGCGAACGCAGGGATTCGTCAAGGGAACGCAGTAAAAGGGACGTGAAGTTTTTCAATGCCACCTGAAAATCTTCATGCCCAACATGAAGAAAATGAGCCCGGTTAAGGTCAGGATTGTAACCGGGTAAACTGTTTCGGTGAATCCAGCGCCTTCGATCATGATGCTCCTGATCCCGTCGGCCATCATCGTGAGCGGGAGTTGCCGGATCACGGGGATACTCCATTCCGGGAAATTATGATAGCTGAAGAAAATCCCTGAAAGTACCATCATGGGCATGCTGATGGCGTTGATCAGGCCATTGCCGATCTCCGTTTTAGCAGTATGGGACGAGATTAAAATCGCAATCCCGGCAAAAGCAATGTTCCCGGCAATGAAAAGCAATAAAAGCGCTGCAACATTTCCCTGTATCGTTATATTGAAGGCAAGCCAGGCAAAAAGGAAGAGCAGCCCGGCCTCAATAAAATTCATCAGGACCCGCACACTAATCAGGGCAATAAGAAAATTAGAGCGTTTCATAGGTGTTGCCACCATACGCCGCAAAAGTTTTTTTGAACGCCGTTCAATGATGGCATAACTCACGCCCCACATGCTCGACATCATAAACCCCATGGCAATAAGCCCGGGAATCAGGAAGTCAATATACCTGGTGCCGGTTACGGTGAGCGGGCTGATCTCAAGATTTGCCTCTTTTACTACCGGGCCAGTGTTAGTCAACAGTTTTGATAACTTAAGATATGTCAGCTGTGCATCCGGATTTCTGGGATCAAAATGATACCGTATTTTTCCATCTTTTTCATCAAGGATGATGTTGAGGTTCCCTCGTTTGAGCAAAACCATCGCCGCTTTCCAGTCCATTGCCGTGAAAATGAAATGGGTGTTTCCAAGTTTATCATCGGTAACGGTGAGTTTTCGTGAGACCAGACCCTGCTCATTTTTTATCAGAATAGCCTTATTGGTGCGGAGGAAGGATAAAAGGACTGACAGTGTGTCGGAAGGCTTGCCGATCAAATGGTTTTGTCCGGTTACTGCGATTGTCGTAATGACATCTGTTTTTTTTGTAAAGGCAATACCTAATCCCAGCGACATGAGGATTGGAAAAACGATACCCCAGAAAAGCACACCAGGTTCACGGATGAGTTCCATGACATTAGCCATGATCAACCGGTACAACTGGTTATTTGAAATACGTTCAATCATTGAGATGGCGTCCGGTTAATGAAATGAACAGGTCATCCAGCGTGATTTTACGGATTTCGGCCGGTTTTACGGGGATGTCCTGAATTTCTCCCAGTAAATCGTTTATAGTTCCCTGTTTTAAGATTTTCCCATGGTCGACGATCACGATGTATTCACATAGCTGCTCTGCCTCTTCCATATAATGGGTTGTAAGGATCATTGAGGTTTGCGACTGATCTTTCAATTTGCGCAGGATGGCCCATATTTCACGGCGGGCATTGGGATCAAGTCCGGTTGTAGGTTCATCCAGCAGCAATATTTTCGGCATGTTGATCATTGAAATGCCTAGTGCAAGCCGCTGGCGCTGACCACCTGAAAGATTGACCACCCATGCCTTCCGTTTCTCTTCAAGCGCAACCATCTGCAACACCTCCTCGCACCGGTCCTTTCCAATACTAAAAAAACTTGCAAAAAGCCGAAGGGTTTCCCAGGTAGTTAATTTTTCAACGAAATGTGTTTCCTGGAGTGACAATCCGATATGCTGCCGTAGATATGTTTCATTCCCTTTCCAGGGTTTACCCATGACCCGTATTTCACCGTGATCGGGCTGCTGTATCCCTTCAATCATCTCCACCAGCGTTGTTTTACCTGCCCCATTGGGGCCCAGGATTGCAACAAACTGGCCGGGGCCAATATTCAGATCAATTCCCCGCACGGCCTGAACCGTTTTAAATGATTTGACAACATTCCGGACTTCGATGACGTATGGGCTATTCATTTGACTTTTTCAGCAGGTAAATCCGTTGATTTCCACCTGGCTTCCATCACCCTGTATGGATAGCGGGTTATCAGCTGATGTGCATTCGGACAGGTTGTTTTATGGATTTTAATACCCTGTGTAACACTTACAAATGCAAAAATAGCATTACCCTGTAAAGGATTGCAACACTTTGCAAACTGGTAGTGAAGAGATTTTATCCTCGGGTCAATGATCACAAAATCCTGCTTGCCGGCCATCATGTCCGATACCCGTTCAGGAAAGGTCTCTTCCGCTGCCGGGGCAGCCGGAATTCCGGGGTCGGGTTCCAGCAATGCTTTTTTTATTTTGCTCGGATCTGCCTTCCCTTCGCCAAAACGCTGGTACAGTTCCAATATGTTTTCACAGCCAAAATAGGCGGCCAGCTTGTTAACGAGTGTGTCGGCGAATTCATAGCCCAGCTGGGTCACCTTGTTTTTAATGATCTCCTTCCCAAAATCTGCCTCCTTATAGGATTCCATTTTCAAGGCGTGCTTGACGCGGGCTATGTTCCGCGGACTTTTCACGATTTCGAGCCACCCCGGATTCGGCTTCTGTGACTTGGATGTGAGGATTTTTACGGTGTCTCCGTTTTGAAGGATGTATTTCAACGGGACCATTTTCCCATTTACTATGGCGCCGGTACATGTTGATCCGATTTCTGAATGAATTTCGAATGCAAAATCAAGTACGGAGTAACCAGCCTTAAGTTTTTTCAAATCACCTTTCGGGGTGAAAATGAAGATTTCATTGGAGTACAACGCTTTTTTCTCGCCCGAGATGGCCTTTTCAAATGAGGTCTGGACAGGAGTTTCGAGCATTTCCCTGATGCTGGCATACATGTCGGTTTCAGGCTGAGCTTTGCTTCCTGATTTGTATTTCCAGTGTGCGGCAAATCCCTTTTCGGCTATTTCATCCATTCTGCGCGTCCTGATCTGCACTTCAACCCACCTGCCTTCGGGACCAATAACCGTTGTGTGAAGCGACTCATAACCCGTTGCTTTCGGGAAAGAAATCCAGTCGCGCAAACGGCGGGGATTCGGGGTGTATATGTCTGTTACCAGCGAGTAAATCTTCCAGCAGTCGGCGGCATCATTTTCAACTGTTTTATTCAGGATAACGCGGATGGCAAAAAGATCATATACTTTTTCAAATTCGACTTTCTGCGTCAGCATCTTACGACGAATGGAGGGAATCGATTTAACCCTGCTCTTCAATTCACAGTCAAAGCCGTTTTCTATTAAACGTTTCTCGATCGGCCTGATGAAATCGGCTGTGTATTGATCCCGGTCAGTTTTTGTATCGGTTAATTTTCTTTCAATCAGTTCATAGGTCGTTGGATCCGTTGCCTTCATGACCCGGTCTTCCAGTTCGTTTTTTATCCTGTAAAGCCCCAACCGGTGGGCAATCGGGATATACAGGGCCAGGGTTTCCCCTATGATCAGGTTTTGTTTGTCAGAATGATAATCACTGAGATGGCGCATATCGAAAAGACGCATTCCCAAACGGATAAGCAGGACACGGATATCATTCGATAATGTTAACAGTAATCCGATGAAATTTTCCTTGTTGGTACTGTACTTTTTTGTATCAATTCGTTCAAGTTTATTAATCCCCTCAATCAATCCCCTGACTGGTTTACCATAATCAGCTTCAATCGATTCAGGGGATAATACACCTTTGTCGGCCACATTTTTCAATATGAGGGACTTTACCGAATCAGACCCAAGGCTCATATCCTCGAGAATGATCCGGGCTGTTTCAAGAACCATTTGTGCATACCCCGATTCCTGGTCTCTCGACGACTGATGAAGCATGGCAGCAAAAGCCTTTCTCAACATGGTCTTTTCCCCGTTCAACTGCTCGTATTCAAGAAGTTTTTCCAGGGTCAGATCCTCAACGACATTATCGGTAAAAATGTTCACTATATCTTTGAATAAAAACCAGTTTGAAATGGAAGTTCTTTAAAAAACAAACTTATCCATGTTTAAATACTCTGTGATCATCTGCAAAACTAAATGGTCACACCATAGAACAACCTGCTTCTAAAAACAATGTTATCTGTTAACGAACGCAAAGTTACGGCGGATATTTCAGAAAAAGTTTGTATAATTTAGAATTATTCTTAATTTAGTACGCGATAATTAATCAAGACCGTTCTACAACAAGTCACAGTCAACTCATTGCTTTTCAGATATAAATCATGTTTCGGATAGAAAGTAAAATTAAGGTAAGCAGCCCGGAATACCAGCAAAACCGGGAGGTATTTGTGAAGCTGCTTGCACAGTTCAAGGAGATTTTGGCGGCTGCAAGGAATGGCGGGCCTGAGCAAGCCATCCTGCGACACAAGGAACGCGGCAAGTTGCTTGCACGCGAACGTATCGACCTGTTGATTGATCGCAACACTCCTTTTATAGAACTCTCCACTTTGGCTGCCTATGGGTTGTATGACAATGGGTTCCCATCTGCCGGGATCATTACCGGCATCGGGGTAATCCATGGCAAGGAGGTGATGATTGTTGCAAACGACGCCACGGTCAAGGGTGGCACTTATGTTAAGGAAACCATTAAAAAGCATGTCAGGGCGCAGGAGATCGCCATGGAAAACCGGCTTCCATGCGTATACCTGGTTGATTCAGGCGGTGTTTTCCTGCCGGAGCAGGCCAATGTTTTTCCCGACAAGTATGATTTCGGCCGTTTTTTCTTTAACCAGGCGAGAATGTCGGCCCAGGGAATTCCCCAGATTTCAGTAGTGATGGGATCGTGTACAGCCGGCGGCGCTTATGTACCTGCCATGAGCGATGAAACCATCATTGTGCGCAACCAGGGTACAATATTCATCGGAGGACCGCCACTTGTAAAGGCAGCTACCGGTGAAGAAGTTTCAGCCGAAGAACTGGGGGGCGCCGAGGTACACACCATGATCTCAGGCGTAGCCGATCACCTGGCCGAAAATGATGTACATGCCATCCAGATTTGCAGGAATATCTTTGAATCGATCCAGCGGCATGAATATCAGAATCTGGAAAATCACCCGGCAGAAGAACCTTTTTATGATGCGGAAGAACTCTATGGCATACTACCCATCGACCTGAAAAAACCAGTGGATTCGAAAGAGATCATCGCCCGGATTGTTGACGGCAGCCTCTTCCATGAATTCAAGGAGCGGTATGCCCCAACACTTACCACGGGTTTTGCACGGATCATGGGCTACCCGGTGGGCATTTTGGCCAACAATGGAGTGCTTTTCGGAGAAACGGCCCTCAAAGGGGCTCATTTTGTAGAACTTTGCACCTCCAGGAACATCCCTATCCTCTTTTTGCAGAACATTACCGGCTTTATTGTCGGAAAACAATATGAACGTGCCGGCATTGCCCGCGATGGCGCAAAGTTTGTCCACGCGGTTGCCAATGCCAATGTGCCTAAATTCACCATAGTATTTGGAGGATCGTTCGGCGCCGGGAACTATGCCATGGCCGGCAGGGCATATGAACCGCGCTTCCTCTTCATGTATCCCAACTCAAAGATTTCGGTGATGGGAGGGGAACAGGCCGCCAATGTGCTGATCACGGTAAAGGAGGACCAGCTTGCAGCCTCTGGAAAGAGCCTTTCGCCAGAGGAAAGAGAAAAGATGCTGCAGACCATCCTTAAGAAATACGAAGATGAAGGATCTGCCTATTTCAGCACAGCCCGCCTGTGGGACGATGGCATCATAGATCCCGTTGATACCCGGAAAATTCTTGGTCTGGCCATCGCGATCTCACAGAATAAGAAATATGAGAAAACACAGTATGGGATATTTAGAATGTGATAAATACCGAAGTGTAAATAGCTATAATTGTTGGTTTGAATTGCTGATGATGAAATTGGATTTGGTCAAATTTTAAAATGATATACGGATGCCTTTTGTTAAAGTATATATTCATTTTGTCTGGGCTACCAAAAATCATCACGGCATGCTGCTAACTCAAGCTATCAGGCATCAGGTTTGGCAGCATATTCGTGAAAATGCTAAAGAGAAAAACATCTTCATTGATTTTATTAATGGTTACTCCGATCATTGCCACTGTTTGGTTTCTCTTGGGATAGATCAGACAATGAGCAAAGTAATGCATTTAATTAAAGGAGAATCATCATTCTGGATCAATAAGCAGAATTTATTTAATGAAAAATTTGAATGGCAGGATGAGTATTTTGCTGTTTCGGTTGGGACATCTGCGGTTAACAAAGTCAGGGAATATATTAAAAATCAGGAGGAACATCACAAGCGAAAGACCTTTCAAGAGGAATATGATGAGTTTATCATAAAATATGGATTTCAAAAGTTTGGCTAAAGCCACTATTGATCATGACTTTTGTGACCTCCAGCTAAAGCTGGAGGCAATTCATGCTGGAGGCAATTCATGCTGGAGGCAATTCATGCTGGAGGCAATTCAAGCTGGAGGCAATTCATGCTGGAGGCAATTCTATTCAGAGATTCTGAGTTGCCACTAGCTTTAGCTAGTGGGTTGAAATGCATATTGACAAATGGCTTTAGCCAAATATTTTTTAAATTTCAAATCAATGAAATCGTATAAAACAATAGATTTAATAGTGGATGATGGAGTCCTCACGATCTGGCTGAACCGTCCTGAGGTACACAATGCCTTTGATGAAACGATGTTGCACGAGCTGATCAGTTGTTTTGAAAAACTTGATCCTCAAACTGTGTGCATAATTTTGCGCGGAAGGGGAAAATCGTTTTGTGCCGGGGTAGACCTGAACTGGATGAAGGCGGTTTCCCAAAACAGTTATGAACAGAATTACACCGAAAGCCTGCTGCTTTCAAAGTGTTTCCTGGCAATATACAACTGTGCGAAACCAACACTGGCAGTGGTACATGGTGTTGCACTGGGCGGCGCGAACGGGTTGTTGTCGGCCTGCGACCTGGCTTACTGCACCGATGATGCGACCTTCTCGCTAAGCGAGGTGAAGATCGGGATCGTACCGGCTTGTATTTCTCCTTATGTCATCAAACGGGTAGGTGAATACGGGGCCAAGGAGCTTATGTTAACCGGCAGAAGGATCTGCGGAAAGGAGGCTGAGCGATTCAGGCTGGTCAATAAATCGGTGCCTGCCGAAAGGCTGGATGAAGCATTGACTGATTTGATCTCTCTGTTGCGTACCAGCGGACCCAAAGCCATGAGTCAATGCAAAACCTTGATCCATGAGGTGGCAAATAAACTGACACTCATGGAGGCATATGAGTATACCGCGAGGGTGATAGCGGAAATCCGTGCATCAGATGAAGGTCAGGAAGGGATGAATGCATTCCTTGAAAAACGTAAACCAAATTGGGTGAAATGAACCTTATCCACAAAATATTAGTCGCCAACCGGGGTGAAATCGCTGTAAGAGTCATCCGTACCGCCCGCAAGCTTGCGATCAAAACAGTAGCTATCTATTCAGAGGTGGATGCCGATTCGTTACATGTTACCCTGGCCGACGAAGCCTGGTGCATCGGCAAGGTTGAATTGGCTGAAACCTACCTGAGTATCCCGAAAATCCTGGAGGTGGCAATGAAAACAGGCTGTGATGCCATTCATCCCGGCTATGGATTCCTTGCGGAAAACCCTTTATTCGTATCAGCCTGCATTGAGGCCAATATTATTTTTATCGGTCCCCGCCCTGAGGCCATGAAGATCATGGGAAACAAAATCGAGGCACGCGCTTTTGTAAAAACAATCAACATCCCAATGACCGAGGGGGTGACCGGAACCAGAGAGGAACTAGAAAAAAGGGCACACCAGATCGGGTTTCCTGTATTGCTCAAGGCAGCTGCTGGTGGCGGCGGTAAAGGTATGCGGATCGTTTACGAAGAAAACGAACTGGCTGAAGCCATTGAGGCAACCAGCCGCCAGGCGAAGGCATATTTTGGTGACGAAACCGTTTACATTGAGAAATTTATTGATGCGCCGCGACATATTGAGGTCCAGATCATAGGGGACAATTTTGGAAATGTGGTCCACCTTTACGAACGTGAATGTTCCATTCAGCGCCGATATCAGAAAATCATCGAAGAATCCCCTTCCCCTACCCTCACTCCCGAAGTAAGGAACAAAATGGGCACGGCGGCGGTCGCTATCGGCAAAGCGATAGGGTACAACAATGCAGGCACGATTGAATTCCTGGTTGACAAGGAGCTGAATTTTTACTTCCTTGAGATGAATACCCGTATCCAGGTTGAACATCCTGTGACGGAAATGGTTACTGGCATCGATATCGTGGAGGAACAGATTCATGTCGCCGCAGGGAATAAACTGAGACTTAAACAGGAAGAGATATGCCAGCACGGCCATGCCATTGAATGCCGCATTTATGCTGAGGATCCCGCTAATAATTTCCAGCCATCCCCGGGAAAGATGACCCTGTATAAGGAACCAGAAGTTCAGGGAATCCGCATCGATACAGGTATTACTTCAGGAACAGAAATCAAAAGTTCTTTTGATCCGATGATATGCAAGTTGATCGTATGCGCTAAAGACAGGCATGATGCCAGCCAGGCCATGCTGATGGCGCTTGACGATTATATCATTCACGGGATAAACACCAATATCACCTACCTGGTCAAACTGCTTCAGAGCGATGCCTTTACAACAAACTCCATCACAACGAAATTTTGCGATGAACATACGGCAGCCCTGACTGAAGCTATCAGAGAGGATAAAATGGAAATCCCAACTCATGTTCCTATAATCGGATACCTTGTTTACAGCATGAAACGCAATCTGAACACTGAGACAGGTTACTTCGGGAGGCCCAACCTCTGGGAAACCATCGGGTATTGGAGAAACCGGATGAGCATCAGGCTACAGTTTGAAGAGGAGGATTTTACGGTATACATTCCGGGGCATTCAATCAATCACTATTTATTTGATATCCGGGGAAAACAGTATCATGCATCACTGGTTAACTATTCTTCCCACCGCATTGATTTCACGATCGATCATCACCATTATACCGGATGGGTCTCCGAAGATTCGGAGAACCATGCTTATTTCAGTACCGGCGGTCATATTTTCCGGCTGAAGCGTTATGACATCCTTACCGAATCCGTGACTGCATCATTGTATGAAAGCGCCGGGCAAGACAGCAACCATGTTACATCCCCCATGCCTGGCAAGGTCATCAGGTTGCAGGTAAATGCAGGCGACCAGGTAAAGAAAGGAGATGTAATGTTGATCATCGAAGCCATGAAGATGGAGAATCTTATTATTTCACCCCGCGACGCCGTTGTGAAATCGATCAATGTTGCGGTAAATGAAAGGGTAGAAAGCACTACTATGCTGGTGGAATTTGAAGATTTGAAGATTTGAGAAATTGAAAAATTGATTGAGCGTTATAATACCAGTGAAGTTAACATATAGGACAGTGACATACTTCCATGCGCGCCGTAGGTGCGAAATATTGGTAGAACGATGAGATTCAGGAGCATCTCGCGCCGTAGGTGCGAAATATTGGTAGAACGATGAGGTTCAGGAGCATCTCGCGCCGTAGGTGCGAAATTATTTCCCGGAGAATCAAATCAAAAATGCATTGTTCACCTAGGGCGCGCTGAGCTCGGGGTGGGGGTATGCGGGCTACCAGGATTTGGCTCCTACGGAGCCGGAAGGGATTATTGAAAACCTTACCCTCAAACAGGAAGAATCTTGCTGTATTGAATTCTTTTGATTTAATTGCGCTCATTCTATTTGAAAATGATAAGATATGAAAATGTGTGACTGCTGGATTGTTATTATTTACTTCGTGCATCCGGGTTTTTGAATTTTGATCTTTGAATTTGAATTTTGATCTTTAAGTTAATTTTTAGCTGTAAAAATTATGAATTATCCCAAAAAAGTAACCATTGGAGACATCACTGTCAGGGATGGCTTTCAGCATGAAGAGATTTTCATACCCACCGATGCCAAAGTCTGGCTTGCCGAACAACTTATTCTGGCCGGATTCCGTCATATTGAGGTGACCAATCTCGGTAATCCTGCTGGCATGCCGCAGTTCAAAGATGCTGATGAAGTGCTGAAGAGAATCCGGACCAGCAAAATTGTTGCCGCCCACCTGGATAAAGTCTCTATTACAGCCATTACCATCCGTGAAAAGGCGATCGAACGGGCCATCCAGGCCAGGAAAGAGGGCTGGGGGCCCGACAGGATCCTGCTCATGGTCTCAACCAGTGAATCGCATCACCGCAAAAATTCCGGGCTCAGCCTTGATGATTACTGGAAAATGGCTGAAAAATATGTACCGATGGCCAAAGAGGCTGGATTAAAAGTAAATGGCACTGTGAGTACCATCTGGGGCTGCCCTATTGAAGGGCCGACCAAGATGGAGAAGGCGATTGAATTCACCAAACGCTGGCTCGACATAGGCGTTAACGACGTGGAGCATGCCGACCATGATGGCTCTGCATCTCCCGACAGAGTTTACCGTTATTACGCGATGCTGCTCGATTCAGGCGTCAGGGTTGAGAAACAGATCGTTCACTTCCATACCACCCGGGGATGGGGACTTGCCAATGTATTGGCAGCCCTCCAGGCAGGGATGGTCAATTATGAATCAACGATGGGCGGAATTGGCGGGCAGCCGGCCAATTTCGTGAGTGGGGTGCCTGTTGCCGGAACCGGGAGTTATTATTATAAAGATCCGAACCTGGTAGGCCTTGTTTCCACAGAGGATATGGTGGTGATGATGGACGAGATGGGCATCGATACCCAACTGGATGTTGACAAGGTTTTGGAAACCGGATCGATGGTGGAGCGGATTGTCGGTCGCCGCCTGCGTTCCGAATCAATCAGAAATGGCCGGATTCCGCGATCGTTAACCGGTAAAAGATGATAAAGATCATTGAATCACCACGCGAAGGGATGCAGGGGTTTTCACGGATCATTACCACGGCGGAGAAGGTGCGTTACATTGACCATCTCATGCATGTTGGATTTGATACCGTTGAGATCGGGAGTATTGTCTCACCCAGGATCATACCGCAGATGGCCGATTCAATGGAGGTTCTGAAAAAACTGGATCTCACGGGAACAGTTTCCAATGTAATGTTCCTCGCAGTCAATGACCGTGGAGCAGAAATTCTGGCTGGTATTGATGAAATCACACACATATCCTATCCTTTTTCTTTTTCACCCACATTCCTGAAGCACAATGTCAATTCGACTGTTGAACAATCACTGAAAACAGTTGAATTGATTACCGGTTTATGTAACCAAAGCAGTAAAAATGCCATAATTTATGTTTCGATGGCTTTTGGGAACACATATGGAGATCCCTGGAGCATCGAGATCCTGGCAGAATGGGTCAGAAAGCTTCACGAGGCAGGAGCCCGGATAATCCCATTGTCGAATGTTTCTTTAGAGATTGATGCAAAACTGATCTCCATGGTTTACTCAACCCTGATCCCGATGTTTCCGGATATTGAATTCGGGCTTCACCTGCACACTTCAAACCAGGCATGGTATGAAAAGGTGAACGCAGCATATACGGCAGGGTGCCGGCGTTTCGACGGCGTGATCAATGGATGGGGGGGCTGTCCCATGGCAGGGAAAGAGCTGCTTGGAAACCTTAAAACAGAAAACCTTATTGCATTTGCAGATGAAAGAAGCGCTACGGGTGTTAAATTCAATCGCATAGCACTACGGGATGCGTATGATATGGCTGGGGAAATCTTTAGATGAATATCGAATATTGATTAACGAATTTTGAATGAAGAAATTGAAGATGTGGAAATTTGAAGATTTGAAGATTTGAAGATTTGGGAATGAAAAACATTGAATATTGAAAAGGAATACTTATGCCAAGAGCAAATTTTTGAGTTTTAATTTGTGGATTTGATCTTTGAGTTTTGATCTTTGAGTTTTATATATGGTTTTGATCTTTGAATTTTGATCTTTGAGTTTATTACATAGCAAACGAGAACCCGGTAAATAGTTAACAACCTAAAAAACATCACGATGTACCTGACTGAAGAACACAATATGATACGCAAAACCGTTCGCGATTTTGCCGAACGTGAAATAAAACCTCTTGCCCGTGAACTGGATGAGAAGGGTGAATTTTCGATCCCATTGACCAAGCGGATGGGAGAACTTGGTTTTTTCGGGTTACGAACACCACAGGAATTTGGTGGAATCGACATGGATACCCTTGCCTATGTAATTGCGGTAGAAGAGTTGGCCCGGGTCGACAGTTCGCAGGCCGCCACGTTGGCTGCCCATATTTCATTAGGAATCGGTCCTATCATGAACTATGGAACCGCGGAGCAAAAACAAAAATACCTGCCAATGCTTTCAACCGGTGATGCACTTTGGGCATTTGGCCTGACAGAACCAGATGCCGGAAGTGATTCACGGGCAACCAAGACCACTGCTAGGCTTGAAGATGACCAATGGATAATAAACGGGTCGAAGATATTCATCACCAACGGGGCTTCTTCCATTAATAAAGGAGCGACTGTTCAGGTTGTTTCAGGTGAGACCAGCGGGCAGAAGGAATTTTCGACCATCCTGGTTGATGCCGATACACCAGGGTTTAAGCGTGTGCCCATGCACGACAAGATGATGTGGCGGGCCTCCGACACGTCACAGCTATTCTTCGACGAATGCAAAGTTCCTGCAACGAACCTGCTTGGCAAGCGAGGTGAAGGATCGCGCATCATGCTGAGCACCCTCGACAGCGGAAGATTGGCAATAGGCGCCATGGGGTTGGGTCTTGCCCAGGGCGCTTTTGAAATGGCCCTGGCTTATGCCAAAACACGCAAGCAGTTCGGGAAACCCATTGCCCAATTCCAGATCAACGCCTTCAAATTAGCCGACATGGCAACAAAGATCGAATTGGCGCGGAATCTTCTTTACAAAGGCGCGTGGCTTAAATCGAATGATCAGCCCTATGCAAAAGAGGCCGCGATGGCCAAACTTTATTGTTCAGAAATCGCGCGTGAAGTGGCCGACGAAGCCGTTCAGATCCACGGCGGTTATGGGCTGATGAAGGATTACGATATCGAACGTTTTTACCGTGACCAGCGTCTTCTCCAGATCGGCGAAGGGACATCAGAGATCCAGCGGATGGTTATCTCAAGGTATATTGGTTGCTTTGAATGATCAGCACCCTGACAGGGTGCCCCACACTGACCAGAAACAGGAAAAGCCGCCCCAATGATCGGAGCGGCTTTGGCAGTTCAGTTCGGGATTTTTCCTTCCCCGAGGTGTTGTCGCTTTTGTATGTTATAGCCATAGAAATATAGTTCCTGAATTATTGTTTTTCTGCCAGTCAACCTTATATTTGGCCGGGCACTCATTCACAACGGGCTGGTTGTTCCTGTCATAGCCAAAGGTCAGCGTAGCGCTTTTTGAATCGGAGGGGATTGAATGTTTTTTAATCCCGGCAGTCGGATCCCAATCGCACGTCTGGCAACGGGCTACAGGCTGGAGAATCTGTGTATAAAAATTTTCACCCTGGCGGTTAACTCCCCAAACCATAAGATTCTCCATCCCGTCTGCCGAACCAAATCCATCCGTGGTCAGTACCAATTCATACGGAGGGATACCGGAATAGATTTTCTGGCGGGCGATGTTCCAGGTTTTTGTGGTAGAATCGGAGAATGTGACATTTACCTGCCCTGATACTCTGTGTACAATGGTGTTAATCCCGTTTCCTAGTTGCCAGATGAGACCGCCACTGACATTTTGATAGATTTTAACCCCGTTCAGGATGATCATTTTCTGGTTTCTAACCTTTGTGATGGTGAAGTTGATATGCTTAACAATTACGGTCGCTCCCTCCTGGAACCACCGGGTGCCGACCTTTTGCCTGACTTCAACCTTTCCGTAGCGATAACGGGTACCAAGACAGTTCAAACCTTTGTAGGTTATATAGATAGTGAGTGTGTCGTTCAGAATGGCCGTTGAATCGATGGTCGCATTACAGGGAACCATTTCGGTCGATTTTGAGCCCTGGCCTGAAAGAAGGTTATTGACTTCATTCATCGACTCATCCATGGAGGATTCCACGTTTTCTTCATCACCGGAGAGCTGCTGCAAAGATGAATAATCAGCCGAAGGATCTGAATTTTTGTCTTTTTTACATCCTGTGAATGAAAGTCCGATGATGGCAAGGAGCAGAAGGGTGAGGCGGAACAAGTTTGTTGTTTTCATTGTATTGAGGATTAAATTAATGATTGATTTTAGGTTTCTGATGATAATACACATGAATCAACAGGTACCCTGATAAGAAAATCAAAAAAATCCCCCTCCGGATTTCCCCGGGTTAATTATTTTTCATTTTTTGTTGGGATTAAAATAAATGATCTATCTTTGTTTATAATTAATCTAAATTAAATTTAAACTGCAGCAGAAACATAATTAATTCAATAATAAACATTTGCTTTAAAAATGCTATGGTTATCCTGCAAATAAAACTATTTCCTTTGAAAAGCGATCAACACAAATGAAGTATTGTGATGCACAACGCACATGGAAACGATGAATTAAATTAAGGGATATTCCTTTTTAATAAAAATAATAAACACATGGATTTATGAAAAAACTGATAATTATAGCACTGATATTAAGTAGTTTAACAACGAAAGCCCAAGTGATTGTTGACTGGGTTAATTCACCCGGAGGGATATCCCTCGCTACCGATGCAGCGAATAATGTTTATTCCGTTAACTGGGATTATAATCCCGGAGGTGATATTACTTTGACCAAAAGAGATTCCGGTGGGAATATTCAATGGGAAGTCTCCTATAATAATACAAATCAAACCAGGCACGAAGTGGCCACATGGGTAGAAACCGATGGCTCAGGAAATATTATTGTTACGGGCACCATCAGGTCGGGTTATTCAAACCCGGTGAATGCCAATAGCCTGGTAATGAAATATAATCCGGCTGGCAACTTATTGTGGAGGTACGTTTATGAAACCGATTTTGATGGCTCTTCAACAAAAAAATGTATTGTTGATGCGCAGGATAATATTTATGTCCTGGGATTGGGGAACAACGGAACCAGTATGGCCACAAAGATTAAAAAATTCAGCCCCGGCGGTACTGTCTTATGGACCTATTATGATAATGCAGGAATCGGCGCTCCCATAAACTTCAAGTTTACGCCTGATAATGCTATTGTAATAGCTGGAAGATCCTTTTTCGGAAGTATAAACGGCTATGCGAAAATTGACCTGGAGGGCAATCCTGTCTGGAGCCACCCGGGGGTTTACAGTCTTACTGCCGGCGATGCGGCGGGCGACAGTTTTGGGAACACCTACCTGGTAAATGGACAATATGACGCCATCAATACCGGCAGTGTTGTAACAAAATTATCCGCTGCAGGAACCCTCATCTGGGACGAAACAAATACCATGGCCGGGTTGAGGATAGAAACCGGATCAGATGATCATCCCGTTATCAGCGGCTATCCTAATTCAGGGACATTCGGGGCTGCTTTTATGAAGTATGACCAGGATGGTATGGTTCTTTGGCAAAACCTCGATGCAGATGGTTCAGGCCTGGCATTAATGGCACATGCACAAATGAAACTGGACGTATCTGGTGCAGCCTATGTTGCCGCCAGCACAATGACGCAATTAGCCGTATGCAAAGTGAACAGCAATGGAAGTTCAGCCTGGACAGCAACGACTCCTGGCGGTTATTCCTATAGTATTGATTTTGGAACAGATAACAGTGTGTATATTGCCGGTGGTAATATAGCCAGGTTATTGCAGTCAACTTCAGTTGGTATTGCTGAACCCGGGGACGGCACTCTGACTATTTTTCCCAATCCGGTTCGCGACAGGTTCACGATCACATTTTCAAACGAAACAAACGGTTCTGTAAGCCTGGATTTGTTGAATGCCCACGGAGACAGGATCCTGAACCTGTTGGAGGAATCAATACCGGCTGGAAAATTCAGCAGAAATTTTTCGGTTGATCTGCCTGCCGGATTATATTTTTTACGGAAGAGCAATGGTGAAGGATCTCACGTAAACAAAATCATCATCCGATAATTGGATTTATCGCATCGCTGCATTACGACTAATGATTCAACGGTTGGGTTGTTTTTGCAATACACAAATAAAATCACTTCACTTTAATAATAAGATCAAGGCGTTACAATCACCGAAAGCTCTGTCACAGTGCTTGCTCCAAAGAATCCAAAGGCCCCACCAGACACATTTGTCCTGACATTGGCAGGGGCAACCGGGAATAATCCTCCAGCCCAGTTGGTTTCGAGAAGCATTTCACGGATAAATTCAGCATGTTCCGGGGTAAGTGAATACCTGCGTTCTGTTATATTGGTCCCAGCCGGGAAAAAGAGTGATTGCATCAGGGGGGCAAACACTTCGCTCACATCGAGGGTTGGCAAAGTGTAAAAAAGCATTCTGGCATGGTTATCCAGGGAATCCAGTTGTTCATACCCGGGCACCCCCGACCAGTCGATAAACAACTCCCACATGGCTGCCTTTTCACTGCTGAAGGCATTGGCAACCCAGTCGACATAATACAAGTTGTTGTCGGCGTTTTTTGAATATTGAAGTTCGCCGAATAAGGAGCCGCTAACCATTGTGGTTTTTGCAGTGTAAATCTTGTCATCCACAGAAATAAACAGGGTATAATTTTTATGCAGACGTGTAAAAAAGAAAGGTGGGGTGTTGTATATTCCTGAATTGGGGGGGTATTCGGTTAATTGCCAGGTTGAATCTTCGTTGCTGATCAATACCACTGCACCATTTACCGGTTGTGGGTTCTGGTTAAGCTGGTTTACGGGGGATGAGAGTGTCACACAGTGGGTTTTAACTTCGTCGGTAATGATGGCGTCAACAATGATTTTATCCGGTACGTTACCCGTCAGGGGCCACGATGTCTCTTTGACACATCCCTGGAGTAAAAAAATAAGGCCGGTGAGTAATAATATGCTGCGCATCAGAACCTGAATTGATAATTGATGGACGGAATAATGCCTGCGACCGAGATCGTTGTCGGAACAAGTTCGTAGGAACCATTCAGGTTTGAGGGTACCACAAAATCACCGTTATCATTCATCATCTTGTTGAAATTCACCGAAAACGGATTCAAACGGCCGTAGGCGTTGTATAGGGTCACGGCGAGACTATGCTGGTAGCGGTTCCCGGGTTTATTGAATACGTATGTGGCCGACAGGTCAAGCCGGTGATAATCGGGCAGCCGGTCGTTGTTCTTATATCCATAGATGGGGACGGATGTGCCGTTGTTGTAATAAAATCCGATGGGGGAAGTCATGGCGCCACCGGTAAGGTAGATCCAGTTGGCCGAAAGGATCCAGTGCTTTTTGTCATCCCAGGAGATGTTGATGCAGATGTCGTTCGGGTGGTCATAACCGGCAGGATAAACATTGCCGTTGTTGATCCCTGGTGTCTGGATCATGGCCCTTGACCATGTGTAACCAATCCAGCCGGTGAATTTCCCGGTCGTTTTCCGGAGCATGAATTCGACCCCATAAGACCATGCCTTACCAAAGCGTAATTCCCCTTCGATCAGGGTATTGAAAAGCAGGTTGGCATGATCGCGGTAATCCAGGTGATCGTGGAACCATTTATAATAACCCTCCACCGACAGGGTGAATTTCGAGCGTGAAATATCCCTGAAATAGCCTACCGCCACCTGGTCGGCTGTTTGCGGCGGAATGTTCGGCCCGCCCGGCGCCCATACCTCCAGGGAGGTAAAAGGGCTTGTTGAATTCGACAGCAGTTGCAGGAACTGCGTGGTGCGGCTGTAACTTGCCTTTACCGATGACTTGTCATTGATCTGGTATTGAATATTCAGCCGTGGCTCAGGACTGAAGGCAGTGGAATATGTTTCGCCGCTTCCGTATCCGATGGTATCGATCACCTGGTGGTTCGCATCAAAATAGTAAACATCGGTCGGGCCGATGTCCTGCCATACCGGGAGCCTGATCCCGTAGCGGAAGGAAAACCGCTTCCCGATGCGCTGTTCGTTCAATGCGTAAAAAACATATTCCATGGAATGATATTCAGCAACTTTCGGAACATTGACGGCAGCCTTGCCGTTTTCAATGGTCACATTTCCGGGGTTGGAATGATGATAGATGACTTCAATTCCTGAACGGATGGTGTTTTTGGGGTTTAGATACCAGGAGGCATCCGTTTTAAGGGTGAAGTTGGAAATTAGCGAATTCCAGTATCCATTTTGCTCCTGCGGAAGATTCAGTGAATACTTGTAACGGCTGTAATTCAGGGTTGTGTTGCTGAACAGCCGGTTGTTGAATACATGGTTCCACCGGAATGTCCCTGCAAGATTGTTCCAGTTGATACCCAGCGAGTTGACCTCCACAGAGAGATATCGGCTGAAAACATCCCTGCCGGTGTAAAATGTCAGGAACAAGCGGTTGTTGTCGTTCAGCCGGTAATTCAGCTTGGCATTGATGTCGAAAAACTGAAAATCGAAACTTTTATTGAAGGTGGGCAGGTTGTTCAGCCAGTTGAGCGTTGATACACGTCCTGAGATAAAAAAAGAGGCTTTATCCTTTACAATTGGCCCTTCCAGGGTGATGCTGGAGGCATAGGGCCCGACGTTGCCCGAAAAACCAAAACGCTTCAGGTTCCCTTCACGGGCCTTGATATCAATGACCGACGATAACCGCCCGCCAAACCTTGCCGGGAAATCACCCTTATAAACCTGGACATTGTTGATGGCGTCGGGGGCAAAGGCCGAAAAGAAACCAAAAAGATGCGAGGGGTTATAGACAGGCACTTCGTCGATCAGCAAAAGGTTCTGGTCGCTGTTGCCGCCACGCACATAATAGAGCGCCGAACCATCGCCAAAAGTCTGGATTCCTGGAACACACTGAAGCGCCCTGATGATATCGAGGTCGCCTCCAAAACCGGGTAATTGCGACAAGGATTTCTGGGAGAACCGGAATTCGCTCATCTGGGGATTGAGGACATTTGAAGTATGTTCATCCGCAACAATTTCGACCTCCTCCATATCAAGCTCATCATCCTCCATGTCTACCGACAGGCGGGTGTTTTTATCCAGGTTGACCTCCACCGGTTTCTCTTTGTATCCCATGTAGGAGAACACCATCGGATAGTTTCCTCCACCAAGGGTAAGCGAATAAAAGCCATACCCGTTCGTGGTAACGCCTGTCGCAGTTCCTTTTACATATACATTGGCGCCAATAAGCGCCTCACCTGTCTTTTTATCCTTCAGAAAGCCGCTCAGCGTAAATCGCAATGGAGCGACTTTCAAATCTGCCCTATTCTCTTTTTCGCTCTGCTCCCGCTGCTTAAGCACCAGGTGGCTTTCAACCTCCAGGTAATCAATACCGTGACGGATCAGCACCTCATCCAGGATTTCCTCCACGGATTTGTTTTTTGCATGCACGGATATGAGTTTGCCTACAGGCAACATCCCGGGATTATAGGAAAAATCGATGCCTGAAATCCTGGTGATTTCGGCAAGCACCTCTGATATTGGCTTGTTGGTTGCCTTCAGCGTGATCTTTTGCCGGAGATCCTGTGAAAATAGCGGCACAGAAAGGAAACTGAGAAAGAAAACAAGGAGCAGCGGATTCCAGGGGCCGGGATTCTTCAACATGCTGAGGTTACCTGGCCGGATTACAGCCATGGCCGGAGAGTTCGATCCCTTCGGAGGTGTTCCTGATCTGCAGATCGAGGGTGGCTTTGAGTACATTCAATACCGATTCAAGCGATTGGTTGTCAAAGGTAGCAGTAATCGTGCAATCACTCAAACCGGCACCGGATAACCGGACATTTGTGTGATAGACCTTGGTCAGCAGCGCAACAACCTCATTCAGCGACGCACTGGTGAAGACCAGGCGTTTTGTTTTCCACGCAAGGTAGTTCACATCGCGGTTGGCGGTTTTCACGATCTCATAACCGCCGGTGATCAGTTCGGCTTTATCGCCGGGCAAAAGCATAGCCATCGTTCCGGGCTTATCATTGTAATAAACCTTTACGACCCCGCTCGACAGGATTACCTCTTTCGTATCATTCCTGGTTTTGGTATCGACAAAAAATGAAGTGCCCACGACCCGGATCCGCACATTATCTGCCGTGATGATAAAAGGTTTTGATCTGTCATGGGCCACCTCGAACCAGGCTTCGCCCTGCAAGGTCACCCGGCGGAACGCCCCCTCAAAATGCGATGGGTACGACAGGGTTGAGCCGGCATTCAGGGTAACGACTGTGCCATCTGGGAGGGTTTGTTCTATGGTTTCGGTGGATGCAGCCAATTGTTTTTCGGCCGGAACTGCCAGATAGCGATAGAGAAAAAAGGTTGGAACTGCCAGGAGAATGAAAACGGCTGCAACGCGAAGGACCAGGGAGATGATTTCGGATTTCGGATTTCGGATTTCGGATTTGGCTCCGCCGAGCTCCGCTTCGCTCCGGTTCGGATTTGGTGGTTTGTATTTCGGATTTCGGATTTCCAATTTCGGATTTCGAATTTCGGATTTCAGATTGTTAAATTCAAGGTTGAGGTCGATGGAAGATTGGATTTTTGAATTTTCCAGAGCTTTCCAGGTTTTGTGATATTCCGAAAACAGGGCTGCATTTTCGGGGTTGGCTTTGACCCATGCTTCCAGTTCCAGAATATCTTCAGGGGATGCTTCCCCGAAAAAACACCTGGTTATCAGATCAATATAATGTGTAGAATTTGTTTCCATATTGTTTTCCCGTTTATAATACACCTTTGCAGGCTTTTACCCTGATGCTGTATGAAAAAATGGCAAAATGCAAAATGCAAAGTGCAAAGTGCAAAATGTAAAGTGCAAAATGTAAAATGTAAAATGGTAGAATGGCAAAAATAAGAGAACGAGCACCGGCAGATATTCGGCGAGGCGGAGGCGCATGTGTTGGAGGGCCTTCGACATCTGGGTTTCGACTGTTTTCACCGAAATTTGCAGTTCATCGGCAATTTGCTGATACTTCAGGTTTTGGTGGCGGCTTAATTTGAATATCTCACGGCATTTCTCAGGTAATTCTTCAATTGCTCTGGAAATCTGCTGGTGAATATCTGATTCAACAAGTTTATCGGGTTGATCGTAAATTGTATCGATCGAAAGATTTTCGAGTGCCAGGAGGTCGCTGCTGAATTTTTTATGGTCGCGGAGATAATTGAGGCACCTGTTGCGAACTGTAGTTGAAAGATATGTTTTCACCGGCTTCGACATGTCGATGGAATCCCGCTTTTCCCAGAGACTGACAAACGCATCCTGAACGATCTCCTTTGCAGCCTCAGTATCCTTGATATAACCAACCGCAAACTGGCAAAGGCCGGTGAAATGATCCCTGAATAGGAATTCCAGGGCGCGTTCGTCCAGTTGGCGGTTTACATTCATCCTAATGCAAGGTTAAATCCAACGATTATGTGTTGAATAAAAAAAAACAAATAAACGGAAATTTTATTTTACAGGGCTAAACAAATGCCGACATTATTACATTGTTCGGCATGCCGTTAAATTTCGGGGAAAAGAACACGGGGTTCAATAAAAAAGAAATGACTTTATCCCTACGATTTGAAAAAGTGAATTGATTTGCGCACACCAACTTTAAAAGAAGTGGGTTAAATCAGCCAGTAAAGTTTCCACGAAAAAAACTACTGCCGGCCAAAAATCGTAAATCCAAAATCGCAAATCGTAAATAGGGTCAGGTATACATAAACCGCTTGATCTTCTGCGTGGCGGTTTTCTGAAAGGGGTCTTGCTGTGCAACAACGATCTGCACCTGTGAGAATTTATTGACCCTGGAATTCACGTAATCCTGAAGTTCCTGCCGAAGTTCTTCGATTTTCTGATCGACGTAGTTGGCAACTTCATTTTTCAGGTATTGATAGCGCAGTTCAATCTCCTCCTGGTTGAAATGAACAAGCGCAACGAGCTTGCCCTTCTTTTCTACAACCAGTGATTCAACCACATGACGGAAATTATTGATCACCGATTCAATGTCTTCAGGGTAAACATTTTCGCCGTTTGACCTGACGATCATGCTTTTTACCCGTCCCTTGATAAACAGGTTGTTGTTTTTATCAAACGCACCCAGATCACCTGTCTTCAGCCATCCGTCGGGGGTGATGATTTCACTGGTCATTTTGGGTTCCTTGTAATATCCCTTCATGATGTTGGGGCCTTTCGCCCAAATTTCCCCTTCGTGGCTGTGATCATCCGTTTTGACGATCTTCAGCTCAACGCCAATACAGGCGGGTCCGGTTGACTGAAGTTCCGGATGCTGGGGGTTAAACCCGGCCAGCAGCGGAGCACATTCGGTGAGGCCATACCCCACGGCATAGGGAAAATGTGACTCTATCAGGAACCGTTCCACCGTTTTATTCAGTTTTGCTCCTCCGACACCGAAGAAGTTGAGTTCACCACCAAAAGTCTGCAACAGTTTTTTGCCTGCAACCCGGTGTAAAACCTTGCGAACGGGCGGAAGTTTATATAAAAGTCTTAGCGCTTTATTTTCTGTAAGAGCAGGTAAAACCTTTGACCTGAATATTTTTTCGATGATCATCGGAACCGTGAGCATCGTGGTGGGTTTCACCTCCAGGAGGGCAGGAAGCAACAGTGCCGGCGTGGGCGGTTTGCCAAGATAATACACACAGGCGCCCTGGTACATCGGAAGGATCAGTCCAAGGGTATTTTCGTAAGTATGCGACAGCGGCAGGATTGAAAGAAACCGGTCGGTGGCCTTAATTGGCTGAATTTCATGACCTTTGATCGCCGTAAAACAGATATTTTTATGCGTGAGCATCACACCTTTGGGTGTTCCTGTTGTACCGGATGTATAGATTATGGCAGCCAATGCATCTTCTTCAACATCGTAAACGCCAGAAGGTTTCGCCTCTGCATCATAAGCAGGCCATCCTTCATAAGACCGGATGACTGAAAAATCTTCGATTTTAATAACTTCCTGCAGGTAATCGGTTGTAATCCCCACCATTTTGGGCAATAATCCCTCGGAGGCAAAAACAACCCGTGTTTCAGAGTGTTCCAGCAGCGACAATATTTCGACCGGCAGGAATTCGGGTAAGAGCGGAACTACTACGGCACCCATAAAGGTGATCGCGTAGTATGCAATTCCCCAGTTGGGCTGGTTTGTACTCAGGATGGCAACTTTATCGCCAGGCTGAATCCCCATTTTCTCCAGGAAAGCCATTGTTGCCATAATTTGCTTATTGGCTTCAAGATAGGTAATCGGTTGTTTCCCAACCAGCGCCAATGCATTGCGTTGGCCAAACTGGCTTAAGGTTGCCGCAAAAAAAGCCGGGAATGTTAACCTGGATGTGTCTTCCATGAGTTGTTTTTTATCACGAAAAAGCCCCCGAAAATCGCTTGCGGGGGCAGCGTTGAGGAAATTGATGTTGCAAATATACAAAATATTCAGGCAGATTTAACTATTTATCGGACATCTGACAAAATCAATCAGCATTAAATTTTCCATTCCCAGATTTTCGTTTCAGGGTTTCGTCGTTTGATGACCTTAGCCGGATTACCTGATACAATTGAATACGATGGGACATTGCGCCTGACAACGCTTCCTGCCGAGACTATGGCATGTTTTCCTATTGTTACACCTGAAAGGATCACACAATTGGCTGCAATCCAGACTTCATCTTCAACAACGATGGCATTTTTGGTAAAACCCTGCCTGGAGATCGGCAAGGTATCGTCTTCGTATTTATGATTTAATGCTGATAATACTACATTTTGGGCGATGAGAACATCATTCCCGACTTTAAGGGGTCCGATCAACGTTGATCCCAGCCCGATGCGGCTCTTTGTACCGATAAAAACGTCACCGACTCCATTGTTGATTGTCGCAAAATCTTCAATAATGGAATCATCTCCAAGAGAAAACTTGTAGTAAGGCAGCACATCAATCCTCGCCGATTTGCAGATTCCTGTGCGTTTCCCTTTGTGATGGACAAACGGGTTGATGAACCAGCGCACCCACAACCTGGGTCGCGCCCGGTTTCGTGGAATCATCGCTTTTAAAACCAAGCTTTTCAGCTGTGGATTGTTTTTAATTTTCTCTTTCAGTGCCATAAACTTTATTTTGGGTTACAACAATCAGAATAACAGATAATTTATGATTTGAGATTTGCTGCCGGGGTATCCGAATATCTCGATTGTGTAATCCCTGGAAGCATATGTTCAGGCTGAAGCGATAAAAAGATTTTTGTCTTCACCTCTTTTGAATTTTCATTCTTAAGGATGGTAATACAAATATATATTTAATTCACAGTGAATACAACCTATCTTAACGGAACCTTCAAAATTAAATATTGTTGTGATTGTTTTTTTCAGTGAAATGGATGAAATCCCAAATTTTCGACCCATCAACCAACTGCAGGATTGAAGGACAAATCAAATAGTGTAAAATGCGACAGACAAACGTCAAGCCTGACACATGAACCAAAGATTTATTAATTTTGACCCATGAACATTGAAGAGCTTCGTGAATTTTGTCTGACGCTTCCGGCAGTGACCGAAGACATCAAGTGGGAGAACCACCTGGTTTTCTCAGTAGCCGGAAAAATATTTTGTCTTACCGGACTTGACCCTCCGCTTCAGGTTGCCTTAAAAGTTCCTGAAGAGCAATTTGATGAATTAACGCAAGCGGGCGATATCATTCAGGCATCTCATTTTGCCAGGCGCCAGTGGATGACTGTCTTGAAGGAAGACAGGTTCAGCTACATTGAGTGGGAACACTATATCAGGCAATCGTATAAACTCGTTGTAGTTAAATTGCCAAAAAAAATACAGGAAAACCTACAAGTATGAACAGACTTATTGCTTTAATTGCATTTCTCATTTTTTGCTCTGGCCAAACCATGGCACAGCAGAACCAGCAGAAAGAAATTCCGGTTGAAGAACAGATGAAAATGTTCGTTGTAAGTATGGCCAAGAAGATCGAGATGACCCAAAACCAAAAGGATTCCATGACGATGGCTTACATCGGGTTTATTGATGACGTGCAGAAATACCGGGCCGATAACAACGCCAAGGTGCTCACCTTTTTAATGAATTCAAGGGAAGAGAAAATAAAAAAAATCTTTCATGATGAAAAAAAGTATGAAAAATACTTACTTTTCCTGGAAGATATGAAAAAACAACGTGACATTCAGCAAATGCCGCCTCCGCAGCAACAACACAGAGGGCAGCAAAACCCTATGGGCAATGGCTCCGGCCTGTAAAGTCAGCATGCCGGTTTCCGCAATTATACCGGCCGCCGGGAATTCGGGACGCATGGGGACTCAAAAAACCTTGCTATCTTTTGGTAACGGAACGAATTTTACAGGTTACCTGGTCAATTTTTTGCGGGATTATGGCTGCAACCCAATTATACTGATAGTCAACGAATTATTCAATCCTGAAACTTTACCTGCCGGGGACCAGATTACTGTTGTAAACCACCAATTGGAAAAAGGGCGGAGATGGTCTATCCATCTGGGATTGAAACAAGTTCCGGAAAGTTCTGCATGCTTTATCCAGAACATTGATAATCCATTCCTTGAACACACCTTGCTGGATGAATTACTTAGGTCGGGTATCCCCGATGGTTATGCAGTTCCCGTCTGTCATGGACATGGCGGGCACCCCGTACTACTTGGAAAAAATGTTGTTGATTTTTTTCGCCGGAATCCGGATGTTACTGATTTCCGCAAAGCACTTCAATGCTTTACCAGAATTGAAATCCCCTATCCCGATGAACGAATTCTGTGGAATATAAACACCCCTGATGATTACAAAGAGTTTAGCCAATGGGACCGGTCATAATCAGCGCACCTTCACTTCGGCAGTTTGAGTTTGAAATTGAAAGCAAACCGAAACGCTCAGTATAACTGCATTTAAACACGATGGCTTATGAAATCCTGTCAAAATGCAACAAAAAAGGGGTATTTCAGCCGATAAGGATGTTTCAGAATACATTCCGGTTTCAACATGATGGCTTGATGAACATAAAAATATGTATTTTTACATACCATATGATCTCCACAAAAATGGCAGGCTAATAAGGTTTTCATTGAAAGTAATACAACAGAAAACAAGCAAAGAATATCTGAAGTAAATCAAATCGATCGCAGGCAGATCATTAAACCTGGTTATAAACATGGAGCAGATTTTCGGGAAAATTGAAGAAATTATCAACGGGCAAAAACATGCAGCCTTATGCATTGTAATTGAAACGCATGGTTCGACCCCGCGAAAAACCGGCGCCAAGATGATCGTATTTGCTGATGGCACCATCATGGGCAGCATCGGGGGCGGAAGTATTGAAAGCGAGGTTGCCGCCAGGGCCATTAACATGATAGCCTCGGGAAAACCTGCCAAAGTGGCCTTCAATCTTGAGCAGGACCTGAACATGCATTGCGGTGGTAAGATGGAGGTTTACATCGAACCATTGAATTCAAAAAAGAAACTGTTCATTTTCGGGGCAGGTCATATTGGAAAAGCGCTGGCACAATTTGCCCGGGAGCTCAGTTTTACGGTTACCATTTTTGATCCAAGGGAAGAGATATTCAAGGACCCCGTGTTTTCCGGATTTACCATTATTAACAGAGATTATTTCCTGGCAATCGGGGATGCTGTTTTTGATGCAGACACCTTTATTGTGGTTGTAACACCCAAGCATATTTTTGATGAAGAAATTCTGGCAGTGGTTGCCAAAAAGCCACACGCCTACCTGGGCATGATCGGGAGCAACCGAAAGGTGGAGACCCTGAAAAAGCGGTTTTTAGAGGAAAAAATCCTTTCACTTGAAGAACTCGGGAAAATTGATATGCCGATCGGGATAAAATTCAAGGCTGATACCCCACAGGAGATCGCCATCAGCATCCTTGCGAAATTGATTGATGTAAGAAATTCGAGATGAAAAACACTATCCGGTTTGTGCTGGATAATCGCATCGTTGAGATTGATTTCTCAGCAACTCATGATTTGAAGCCGACAACTACAGTATTGAATTACCTCCGCTCGCTGCATGGGCACAAGGGGGTTAAAGAGGGCTGTGCTGAAGGAGATTGCGGTGCCTGCACGGTCGTACTGGCCGAAACAGACCTGGATGGTAAACTTGTTTACCGAACGGTCGATTCCTGCCTGGTATTTCTCCCGATGATACACGGGAAGCAGATCATAACGGTAGAGAATCTCGCAGTTTTTCATGAGAAGGACAAAATTCTTCATCCGGTCCAGCAAATGTTGGTGGAGACCAACGGCAGCCAATGCGGTTACTGCACCCCCGGGGTTGTGATGTCGCTGTTCGGCCTGTTTAAAAATCATCGGAATCCGTCACGTGAAATCGTTGAAGATTCCCTGACCGGTAATTTATGCCGGTGTACGGGCTACCAGTCCATTCTGAATGCTGCCAGGCGGGTTGCTGAAGAAACTGCACAGGATCAATTTTCGCAGAATGAGGCTGCCGTAATTGAAATGTTAAAGGAGATCACTTCGGTGACTGAAACCATTGAAATAAAAAAAGGGCCGCAAAGCTACTTTAAACCATTTACACTCTCGGAAGCTCTCAGGCTCAGGAAAGAATATCCTTCAGCGGTCATCCTGAATGGTTCAACCGATGTATCCTTGCGCCAGACAAAGAAAAAAGAGTTGCTGCCCATGATCATTGATCTTTCGGGTATTAGTGAATTGCGGCATTGCATTGAAGAAAAGGAACAATACCTAATTGGCGCCGGTTTTACAATGGAGCAACTCAAAGCCTTTTCGAAGGAGAGATTACCCGCCCTTCATGCCTTGCTGCAGGTTTTCGGCTCCCTGCAAATACGAAATATCGCAACCCTGGGCGGAAATGTTGGTTCTGCTTCGCCCATTGGCGATTTGCTTCCCCTGCTCATCGCCTATCGCGCCAATATCAAAGTTCAATCGGCCAGTTCAGCAAGGAAAATTGACCTTGAGGATTTCATCACCGGTTACCATAAAACAATCCTGCGAAATGATGAATTGATAACTGAAATTGAAATTCCTAAGATCAATCCTGGCACGTATATTTTCTCCCATAAAGTCTCCCGCAGGAAAAACATGGATATTTCGACCGTCAGTGCCGCTTTCAGGGTAACTAAAACGGATGGCATTATTCATCAGATCATCCTGGCGTATGGAGGACTGGCTGAAATCCCAAAACGAGCGGTAAACACTGAGCGTTATTTAACGGGAAAATCATGGTCACGTGAAACCATTTCGGAGGCCATGCGTGTTTTTGACCATGATTTCACCCCCATCTCTGATGCCAGGGCCGAAGCTGAATACCGGAAGACAGCCGGCAGGAATTTATTGCTGAAATTCTTTCTTGAGCCAACCATCAACATTGTCAGGGTTGACGACCCTGTAAGGGTGTGGGACCCTGTAAGGGTGGTTAACGATAGCGCAGAAAAACATACAACAGGAGAGTCGGTGTTCATAGAAGACATCGTAGTAAACAATGATCTTCTGTATGGTAAAGTCGTGTATAGCAAATACGCGCATGCTATAATCCGCCAGCTGGATCTTACAGCGGCTTTGTCAGTGCCGGGAGTCCGCAGGATTATTACAGCCAGGGATATTCCGGGGGAAAACCAGATGGGGCCGCTGATTCATGACGAACCCTGTCTCGCTGAAAAGGAGGTTACCTTTATCGGGCAAGCAATTGCCCTGATTGCTGCCGAAACGGAAGAGGCGGCCCTGGCGGCAGAGAAATGTATCGTGATCGAATATGAACAGCTCCCTGCTATCATCGATATCGAATCGGCCATTGCCGCCAACGATATCATTTCTCCGGTCCGGAAAATAGAACGAGGAGATCTTTTAACCGCATTACAAACTGCCCCCCACGTTATCAGTGGCGAGCTATGCACCGGTGCACAGGAGCACTGGTACCTTGAAACCCAAACTGCACTTGCCATTCCCGGGGAAGGGAAGGAGATGTTCGTACATGCATCAAGTCAGAATCCTTCTGAGACCCAATCGATCGTTGCGGAAGTTCTGGGTGTTCAAAAAAACGAAGTTGAGGTTGAAGTAAAGCGTATCGGCGGCGGGTTCGGGGGAAAAGAGACACAGGGAAATCATGTGGCGGCGTGGGCCTCCCTGCTGGCAAATGACACCAGGCAACCTGTAAAAATCCACCTGTTCCGCGATGATGACCAGATCATGACCGGCAAACGGCATCGCTTCATGTCCAGGTATGAAATCGGGTTCGACGATGATGGATTGATCCTCGCATACAGGGTAGACCTGAATGCAGATGCAGGTTCCGCGACCGACCTCACGCGTGCTATTCTCGAACGGGCAATGTTGCATGCAGATAATGCATATTGGTTGCCAAATGTTTCAATAACGGGAAAAGCCTGGAAAACCAACCTGCCATCCAATACGGCTTTCCGCGGATTTGGCGGTCCCCAGGGAATAGCCGTTATTGAAAATGCCATTGACCAGATTGCCCGTTTCCTGAAGAAAGATGCAGCAGAGATCCGGTACCTGAATTTTTACCGCAACGCTGAATGTAACCTGACCCCTTACGGCGAAAAGGTTGAAAACAACCACCTTTTCAGGATGTATGAAAAGCTGGTCAGCTCTTCAGAATATAACGCACGAAGACAGGAGATCAACCGGTTCAACAGGGAAAATGAGCATTTTAAGAGAGGTATTTCCCTTACCCCGGTGAAATTCGGCATCTCCTTTACTACCGCCTTCCTGAACCAGGCGGGAGCATTGGTAAACATCTACACTGATGGCACCGTGCTGGTCAACCATGGCGGGACAGAGATGGGGCAAGGCCTGCACACCAAAATACTCCAGATCGCAGCAATTGAATTAGGCATAGGTCCTGAACAAATCAGGGTGAACCCCACCAATACCTCCATGGTGCCGAACACCTCTCCCACCGCCGCTTCATCAGGAAGTGACCTGAACGGCATGGCAGTTAAAAATGCTATTGAGATTATAAAAGAAAGGCTGAGCGGTCTTGCCTTAACGGAGCTGACAAGTCAGCATCCCGGACATAATTTTAAAAAAGAAAACATCGTTTTCCGGGATAATAATATTTACGACATCGAATTCCCATCCTATGCAATTCCCTTTGCAAAACTTTGCAGTCTGGCCCGGCCCAACCAGGTTAGTCTGAGTTCAACCGGATTTTATAAAACGCCGGGAATATTTTTCGACCGCGAAACCGGCCAGGGAAATCCCTTTTTGTATTTTGCCTACGGAATGGCAGTATCTGAGGTGGAAATCGATACCCTGACCGGAGCTCACAGGGTACTCCGTACCGACATTATTCATGATGTGGGGAATTCTATCAACGAGGGGATAGATATCGGGCAGGTTGAAGGCGGGTTTATCCAGGGAATGGGCTGGTGCACCACTGAGGAGATCAAGTGGGACAATGAAGGACACCTGCTCACCCATTCACCTGACACTTATAAAATTCCGACGATTAATGATATCCCGGGTGATTTCAGGGTGGAGCTGTTAAAGGATGTACCAAATCAACATACCATCCGCCAAAGCAAAGCGGTGGGAGAACCTCCCTTCATGCTTGGACTGTCGGTGTGGCTGGCCATCAAAGATGCTATTTCCGCTGTGGCCGGTCATGAAAAAGAGCCCGAATTCTCGCTGCCTGCGACAGGAGAGGTGATCCTGATGGCTGTGGAAAGATTAAAATAAAGTCTCACTGTTCAACATTGTTTTTCAGGGCGGTTAATTTTCGTCTTGGTTAACCCGTACAGTTTTTCATTAAAAAAAGTTGCCCGGATGAAAAAATTTTCTCAAAGAAATATTTTCTGATTTTTCCCTTTTTTTTATTTTTGCCGCCGTTTATCTAATTCATCATCTGTTTAAAATGAAATACTTATGGAAGTAAGTGTCGAGAATTTAACCAAGAGTTATGGTTTTCAGAAGGCAGTTGACGGTATCTCATTCAAAGTGAATACCGGTGAAATAGTCGGTTTCCTGGGGCCCAACGGCGCCGGGAAAACCACTACCATGAAGATCATCACCTGTTTTATGGGTCCCAACGAAGGCGATGTAAAGGTTGGCGGGATATCGGTACAAACCAATCCCGAAGAGGTTAAAAAACACATTGGTTATCTCCCTGAAACCAATCCGCTATACAAAGAGATGCCAGTGATCGACTACCTGCAATTTGTTGCAGAGATACAGGGAGTCCCTAAAGGAAAGATCCGGGGGCGCATTTTGGAGATTGTCAGCATTTGCGGGCTGAAAGGTGAGAAGTACAAAAAAATCTCTGAGCTTTCAAAGGGATACCAGCAACGGGTCGGTCTTGCCCAGGCACTGATTCACGATCCGGAAGTGCTGATCCTTGACGAGCCTACGTCAGGACTTGATCCCAACCAGATCGTTGAGATCAGGGAGCTGATAAAAAAGATCGGCCGCGAAAAAACCGTAATTCTCAGTTCCCATATTCTTGCCGAGGTCGAGGCCACCTGCGACCGCATCCTGATCATCAGCCAGGGGAAACTGGTTGCCGACAGCACCGCCTCCACCCTCCGTAAGCAAGCACAGGACAAAGAAATCATCAAAGTAACCATTGAAGACGGCGATCGCAATGAAATCTTCCGCTGTCTCCAATCAATCGAAACTGTCGAACTGGTCGATCTTCTTCCTGATTACACCCAGGCGTTTGAGATACAGAGTAAGGCCTCAATGAACTCACGCAGGGCAATTTTCAAACTTTGTGTTGAAAAAGGATGGTCGCTCACTGAGATGACACCGGTAGAACGCAAGCTGGAAGATGTATTCAGGGATCTGACAATTCCCAACTGACACACCTCAACCCCCCGGCCCCTTCTCCTGAAGGAGAAGGGGAGTATTCCCTCTCCTTCAGGAGAGGGTTAGGGTGAGGCAAATCATGCATTGACAAACTCAACAACTTAACAAAAACTTATAGCACATGAACAAGATCTGGATCATCACCAAGAGGGAACTCAGGTCGTTTTTCGACTCACTGATGGCCTATGTTATGATCGTATTATTCCTTGGATTCAGCGGTTTTTTCACCTGGATCTTTGGCAGTGATATCTTCCTTGTCGGGCAGGTCAGCCTGCAATCTTTTTTCGGCATCTCATTCTGGACTCTCTTTTTCTTCATTCCCGCCATCACCATGGGATTATTGGCGGAGGAGCAGAAATCGGGGACCATTGAGCTGCTGATAACCAAGCCGGTGAGCGACTGGCAGATTATTGCGGGTAAATTCCTTGCTGCCTTTTTACTCATTTGTATCACCCTGGCTTTGACCCTGCCTTACTACGTCTCGGTAGCGAATATCGGCAAGATTGACCATGGCGCCGTGGTGATGGGTTACCTGGGGCTGCTCTTCATGAGTGCCTCTTACATCAGCATAGGCCTCTTTGCAAGCAGCATCACCTCAAACCAGATTGTTGCCTTGCTGGTGGCGCTCTTCATCGGGATCTTCTTTCAGCTAATATTCGATCTTCTGAGCAGCAGCGCCGGGGGCTGGTTCGCCGCCCTGCTTGGTTACCTGAGCCTCTCAACGCACTACGAATCAATGGCACGTGGCGTTATCGACTCCAAGGACATCCTCTATTTCCTTTCCATCATTTTCGCAGGGCTACTTGGAACAGAACTGGTTATGTCAAAGCGCAACCGTGCAAATTAATTGAAAAATTTATCAATACTGTTAACAGGAAAGAACCATGAACAGAAGCAAGTCGATATACACCTATATTTTGCTGATCGCCGGGGCTATCATCCTAGTGAACCTCCTGGGCGACCGCTTTTTTTTACGGCTCGATTTCACTGCTGACAAGCGTTACACGCTTAGCGAAGCAACAAAAAACATCCTTGCGACGCTGAAAGAACCTGTCACTGTGACCGCATATATCAGCGAAGAGCTTCCGCAGCAGTTCTCCCAGTTGCGCCGTGATTTCAGGGAAGAACTTATCGAGTATTCAAACCGGTCGAACGGGAAGGTAATCTTTGATTTCATCAACCCGAACAAAGACGACGCCACCGAACAGAAGACGATGCAGGAAGGAATCAGCCCTGTACTGATCAATGTCAGGGAAAAAGACCAGGTGAAGCAACAAAAAGCTTACTTAGGAGCTGTTGTTCAATATGGAGACAAGAAGGAGGTGATTCCGTTTATCCAATCAGGATCGGCGATGGAATACAGTCTGTCGACCAGCATAAAAAAAATGACGGTTGAAAATAAACCCAAGATTGCCATCATACAGGGGCACGGTGAGCCTTCGCTCAATGCGATGGCCCAGGTTATGCAGTCGCTTTTAGTACTATATGATGCCGAACCTGTCACCCTGGATGACATTTCTGTCAGTCTGGGTAATTATAAAACGCTGGTCATCGTCAGCCCCAAAGACAGCTTTCCCCCGTCGCATTTAGCGAAACTTGACGAATTTCTCTCCACAGGAAAGAATATATGCATTGCCATGAACCGTGTGAACGGTAATCTGCAGACGGTTTCCGGCAGTGCAGTCAGCACAGGGCTTGAACAGTGGCTCGAGGGGAAAGGGCTCAGGGTAAACCCCGACTTCATCATCGACCAGAACTGTGGAAGTGTAATGGTGAACCAACAACAGGGTGGCATGACCTTCCAATCGAATATGCGGTTCCCCTATCTGCCGCTGATCACAAAATTTGCGCAACACCCTGTCACAAAAGGACTAAATTCGGTAATACTGCAGTTTGCCAGTTCCATCGATTTTTCACCCGGCGGAAATGCCATCACCTTTACCTCCCTTGCAAATACCTCAGAGAAATCGGGTACGGAAAATGCGCCCCTGACATTCAACATCACCCGAAACTGGCAGCAGCAGGACTTCCCGCGTTCAAATCTGACCGTTTGCGCCCTTGTGAGCGGAAAATTGTCAGGAAACATGACCTCCAGGATGATCATAATTTCCGACGGCGATTTTCCACTAAACGGGGAGGGTCAGCAGGCCCGCCAGATCCCCGGCGACAACCTCAATCTACTGGTTAATTCAATCGACTGGCTGTCGGACGATACCGGTTTGATCGACCTGCGCACCAAAGAGGTCAGCTCCCGCCCGATTGACCAGATGGAAGATGGGAAAAAGGCATTTCTCAAATATCTTAATTTCCTGTTGCCAATCTTCCTGATCATAGGAACCGGGGTGGTAAGGTACCAGTCGCGCCGGAACCTTCGTATCAGGCGGATGAATGAAAACTATATTTAATCGTGACCTGAAGATTCGTAATTTAGCCGGTCATTTTTGAACCCTAAATTGCGCAGAACTTTGAAAGACATTCTTGAGAAAATCAAAACGCTGGCCGGGAAATACGCCGATTACACCGCCGGAAACTTATCGAAAACAGTAAAAATAAAATCACTCAGCACCGGCGAACAGGCGATGGCAGATGAGTTGAAGCGCCAGATGGTTGAAGCCGGCTTTGACGAAGTTCGGACCGATGGTCTTGGAAATGTAATCGGACGCATCGGAAACGGAAAAAAAATCCTGGCCTTCGATGGTCACATTGACACTGTTGACACCGGTAATCTTGCCAACTGGAGCGGCGATCCCTTTTCAGGGGAGATACGTGACGGCTTCGTGCATGGCCGCGGAACTGTGGATCAGAAAGGCGGTCCTGCAGCCGTTGTTACTGCAGGCCGCATTCTCAAAGAACTTGCTTTCGACCGCGATCTTACCATTTACTTCACAGGGACCGTCATCGAAGAGGATTGCGACGGGCTCTGCTGGAAATATATTGTTGAGGAAGAAAAGATCGTACCCGATTTTGTTGTAATCACAGAACCTACCAACCTTAATATTTACCGGGGACAACGCGGAAGAATGGAAATTGCGGTGACCTTCAGGGGTGTGTCGTCGCACGGATCGGCGCCTGAACGTGGAAAGAATGCTATATACATGGCCTCCCGGGCATGCCTTGAAATTGAAAAGCTGAATGATCGTCTGAAATCAGATGATTTCCTTGGAAAAGGCAGTGTTACGATTTCTGAATTCGTTTCAGGAAGTCCTTCTTTGTGTGCTGTTGCCGACTATGCACGTATTCATCTCGACCGCAGGCTCACCTGGGGCGAAACCAAAGAATCTGCGGTGGAGGAGATTGTTGAAATCCTAAAAGACATGGATGCGGTTGTCGAAGTTTTACAATATGAAGAGACAGCCTACACCGGTCTGCGCTATGGCATGGAGAAGTATTATCCAACCTGGAAAATCGAAGAGGACCATCACCTTGTGATCCGCGCCCAGGAGGCCTTTGCAGGCCTGTTCGACAAAGAGCCCCTTACCGATAAATGGACATTTTCAACCAATGGGGTCACCATCAACGGGTATTATAAAATCCCATGCATTGGTTTCGGTCCCGGAGATGAGGTGTTGGCGCATGCCCCCAATGAAAAGGTACCGGTGAGCGACCTGGTGGCGGCTTCGGCGTTTTATGCTGCGCTGGCTTATTATTTATCGGAATGAAGTTTAAATCTATTGGCAAAGCGGAATAAATGGGGCTAAAGCCCCGTCAGGTCTCTTGCCCTCTCAACCCCGGCCTTCAGGCCGGGGCAATTCATGGAAAATTGAAAACAGATATCCGACACAAGTTGTTTTTGAAATTTAAAAAAGAGCCCACTCCGAAAGGTCCGGTCAATTGGATCCTGAGCGGAGTAGAAGGATGCAAACACCTGTCAATAAGAACACTTCGACTTCGCTCAGTGACCGGTTTTCCTTTTAATTGCCTTTTCGGAGCAGACTCAAAAAGAAACTATCAAAAAAGAAACCTTCTGAGTTCATAAAATGGGTTGAGTCCCTGGATGAATTACCCCGTGATTCAGCATGCGTTAAAAATCAAAGAATTATAAATGGCATAAGCCCTGTAAAAATTTAACTTTGTACATGAATTCAACAATCAAAGAACTAAAAACACAAACCGACACCTCTGCCACCGGGCTGTTCGGCAAGGACTTTCTCCTCACCTGGGAAAAGAGCCTCAACAACCTCGAAACCATTCTGACCGTTGCTGAGGATCTGAAGATGCTCCGCGACCGGAACATCTCTCCCCGTTGCTTTGATTCGGGGCTGGCTATTTCGCAATTCCGGGATAACTCGACCCGCACGAGATTTTCATTCGCCTCGGCCGCCAACCTCCTTGGCTTAGCAGTTCAGGATCTCGATGAAGGCAAGTCGCAAATCGCCCATGGTGAAACCGTACGTGAAACCTCAGCAATGATCTCCTTCCTGAGCGACATAATCGGAATCCGCGACGATATGTTCCTTGGAGCCGGAAATGCTTACATGCGTGAAGTTGGCACCGCCCTGGATGAAGCCTTCGCCGATGGGGTACTGCCCCAGCGCCCAGGCATCATCAACCTGCAATGCGACATCGACCATCCCACGCAGTCTATGGCCGACCTGCTTCACCTTAAAACAGTTTTCGGTTCCCTGGAGAATTTAAAAGGCAAAAAGATCGCCATGACCTGGGCCTATTCACCCAGTTACGGTAAACCCCTTTCGGTTCCTCAGGGCATTATCGGATTGATGACCCGGTTTGGGATGCAGGTCGATCTTGCATATCCCGAAGGTTATGGTCTTATCCCCGATGTTGTTGAACTGGCTGGAAAACAGGCGAAGGAGAGTGGCGGGAATTTCCGGGTGGTAAATTCCATGGAAGATGCATTTGCCGGCGCCGACATTGTGTATCCAAAGAGCTGGGCCCCGTTCCATGTGATGCAGCAGCGAACCGGGCTGCTCAGGAAGAACGATCATGACGGTCTGAAAAGTCTCGAAAAGGATTGTCTTGCCAACAATGCCAGGTATAAAAACTGGGAATGTACCGAGAATCATATGAAGCTTACAAATGAGGGAAAAGCATTGTACATGCACTGCCTCCCGGCTGATATTTCAGATGTTTCCTGTAAAGAAGGGGAGGTGGCTGCCACTGTCTTTGAGCGTTACCGTGTGCCCCTTTATAAGCAAGCCGGATTCAAACCCTATATCATTTCGGCCATGATGCTGACCAACCGGTTTGAGGATCCTGCCAGGCTACTTGGAAATTTAAAGCACAGGTGGAAGAGCAGGGTACTGTGAATGAAGAATGACGAGTACTGATTGTTACGCCCTGAATAGCAGTATAAGTAGAAAAGTTGCCAAACAATTGACCAGCCCGATAATTGCCACAAACGGGAATAGCCCTATTAAATACTGAACCTCTTTCTGAGCTGATTTTGTTAGCATTACGAATTGTTATTGAATGATCGTAATTATACCAGAAGCATTCAATATAGCAAGATTCTTACTGTTTGAGGGTGCAGTTTTCAGTTATCCTTTCGGGCTCTGAAGGAGCCAAATCCGGTTAGCCCGTATGCCCCCATCCCGAGCTCAGCGCGCCGTAGGTGCGCAATGTATTTAGATTTGATTCAACGGGAAATAATTTCGCACCTACTGAGCGAAATGCTCCTGGACCTAATCGTTCTACCAATATTTCGCACCTATGGAGCGAAATGCTCCTGAATCTCATCGTTCTACCAATATTTCGCACCTATGGAGCGAAATGCTCCTGAACCTAATCGTTCTACCAATATTTCGCACTTACGGAGCGAAATGCTCCTGAACCTAATAAGTTTACCCATGTTTCGCTCCTGCGGAGCGTATGGATGAAGGTCGCTGCTCCAAATGTTAAATTCACTGGCATAATAGCGCTCAGTCAATAATTGTTATGTTGTTTTGTTATTTTAATTCTAAAATATATGTAATATTTAAGAATTTTTGCCGAATTGATCATTGTTTCATTCGGGACCATAACCTCATTGCCTGCTTCACTGAATTTGCAAGTATTTGGTTTTCGTCAACCGTAATAATTTTTCTGTCTTCGATTATTAATTCCCCTTTTGAGATAACGTGTGTAATATGATTTGATTCCAATCCAAAAAGAAAATGCCCGGTAAAATTATCTCCGGAAACAGGAGTTGGCGAGTCGTAATCCAGGACAACCAGGTTGTTGTCGCCGTTTCCTGAAAATCCATTCGATTGAAGATACAGGTGAACATTCCTGAACCTCCGGTAAGTTTCACCATAGTCAATGGTGTCGAAATTATGACCGGCAAAGAATGCCGATCTGGCGCTGCGCAACATATCGCTGTGCATGCCATCGGTACCGAACATAATCCGATTTCCCAAACCTTTTGAGTTAAAAAAACCTACCGAATTGTTGAGGTTGCTTTCCATATTCTGTACCACCCAGGCAGGCGACCCTTCAACCAGTCCCCGTTCATGGTCATCCAGGTGAAGGCAATGGGCCAGGATGGTTTTTGGAAATTGCAAAACTCCGCTATCCGACAGGCGTTCAATGACCCTTTGATGGTAATGTTCAAGGCAATGTTCCTGGTCTGATGTGTCTTCGGCAACATGTATGTGGATGCCTGAATTTGTCTTTTCTGCAAGCCTGACAGCTTGTTTCAGGGTTATATCCCCGACCGTAAATGAAGCATGAAGTCCGACAAGGCCGGGGCGATGTGAAAGGTATTCCGCTGATTCGTCCAGCCCTTTTTGAGCAATTGCTTTTCCGTCGCGATCGGAAATTTCGTAACACAGCAGGTGACCGACACCTACCTCATCAAATGCCCCTGCAATGGTTTCGAGGCTGCCATTAACTGCGTCGGGCGAAGCATGGTGATCGATGACGCATGTCACGCCATTCTTCGCACAGGCCATGGCCGTAACCAGCGCGCTCGCCCGGATCATCTCCAGGTCAAGCGCCTTGTCGAGGTTCCACCAGATGTATTGCAGGATCTCCTGGAAATTCACCGGATTTTTCTTCGGCGCCGGCATTCCGCGGGACAGGGCGGAATAAACGTGATGATGTCCGTTGGCAAAGGATTTGGTGATGAATTTTCCGGAACAGTCAATGATTCGCTGGGTTTCCGGCACAGGGTTCTCCCCTCTCCCCCCGGGAGAGGGGTCGGGGGTGAGGGCATTTAAAAACCTTATGCCACCCCCCGGTCCCTCTTCAACCAGGATATCTGTGCGTTTGAATTCCAGCGTTTGCCAGTCGATATAGGTGCTGTTTTTGAGCAGGAGCATAAATGTTCTTTATTTCTTTTTAGTTCTGATATCCTTAACAGTCTTCACGTACTCAGTCTCCGTGATATAGCCATCTTTATTCATGTCCCACGAAATGTATTTTTCTTCCGCGGTTTTTTTATCCTTCCAGATGGCAAAAAATTCTGTCTTACTGATTTTTCCGTCTTTGTCTTTATCGGTTTCGTTCAGCAGATCCTGGTAGGCCTGTTTTGCGGCCTTTTCCATTTGTTTTGTCACATTCGGATCCTGGGCATGTAAAACCAGTGCCACCATCATGGTAAGCGGCACCAGCCATAATGAAACGATCATCTTTTTCATATTGAAGATATTGGAAATCCAGTGATAAATTTAAGAATTATCTTTTCATAGGCAACCTGGTCCTCCTGACCCCATCAAATGCGCACAAGGCATTCGCAACCGCTGCCGCTGTCGGAACCAGCCCGATTTCGCCGATGCCTTTGGCGCCATAAGGACCGACAGGGTCCGGCTCTTCCACGCCTATGACAATGATCTCGGGGGTTTGATGAGCCCGCAGCACCCCGCAATCCGATAATTTAGAACTTACAAGCCTGCCTTCTTTCATCGGAAGATCTTCGGTTAACGCATAGCCCAGCCCCATGTGCACCGCCCCCTCGATCTGGCCCTCAAAAAGCATGGGATTCATGATCTTCCCGGCATCATGGGCAGCATAGACTTTGTCGATTTCACCGTAATCGTTTAAAACAACCAGTTGGGCTGCATATCCATAAGAATAGTGGGTGATGATCTTCTCCACATCGGCTCCGGGCTTCGTGGTCCAGTCACAATAGTATTTCCCTGTATAGATATTTCCGGCAAGCTGAAGGAGTGTATGATGCAGTCCTTTGCCGCGCAGGTCAAGGCATCCCGTTGCGAATTGATCCAGGTCCTGCCTGATCGCTGCAGAAGCATCGATAATGGCATTGCCCAGCAGTGCCGTTGCCCGCGACGAGGTTGTCATCCCTGTAGGTAATCCTGCGTTCGTATCCACCACTACATCAATAAGTGAGGCGTCGATACCGGTTTCCTGGTTCAGTGTCTGAATGGCCATGTTCTGTACCCCCTGCCCCATCTCCGTCCAGCCGTGTTCGATCAAAACCCGGCCGTTTGCAAGAATACTGATTTTTACGTCGCTGAAATCGGTCATGCCGTTACCGACGCCCGAATTCTTGATCCCACAGGCAAGACCAGCATATTTTGCATTATAAAAGTTATCTTTCAATGCAAGGAGACATGCTTTAATTCCGACTCCCTTTCCGAGGATCTGCCCGGTAGCCGTCATTTTCCCATCATCCAGGGCATTATCGTAACGGAATTTCCACCGGTCGAAATTCCCCATCTTGCATAACTCGTCGATGCAGCTTTCCAGGGCAAATGCCACCTGGTTGGCGCCAAAACCGCGCATTGCACCGGATGGAATGTTGTTGGTATAAACAGTCAGGGATTCAACATCCACCGAGGGAATGTGATATCCGCCGCTGGCATGGCCGGCCACACGTTCCATCACTTTGGTTCCAACCGAAGCATAGGCGCCGGTGTCGCCGATGGCCTTCAACTTTAATGCTGTAAGTGCTCCTTTCCCATCACAGGCAAGTGAAATGTCCATCCACACCGGGTGCCGTTTGGGATGCATGATGATGGACTCTTCCCGCGAAAGATGCAATTTCACCGGTTTTTGTAAAAGGTGAGCAAAGAGGGAAACATGACCCTGGACGGTCATGTCCTCGCGTCCGCCAAAGCCGCCGCCGCACGGCACCAGGGTCACGCGAACCTGGTTTTCATCCAACCCTAGTATAGAAGCCACTTGCCGCTGATCAACATAGATACCTTGTCCCTGGCTGTAGAGGTGAATTCCATTTTCTGTCGGGAGCGCCAGGGCCGCTTCTGTTTCCAGGAAGGCATGTTCAATGCGCTGGGTTTCATAAATTCCTGATGTTGAAAAGGCTGAGTTTTTTATAAGCGTTTCAACCTGATCACCACGACGGACAATACATTTCTCAAGCAGATTCGCTTCTCCCGGATGGACCTGTTCAGCCTCAGGATTGAGCGCCTTGTGAGCGTCAGAAACCGGCTCAAGCACCTCATATTCAACCCGTATCATCCCGGCAGCCTTCCGGGCTGTTGCCTCATCAAGGGCAACCACCCCGGCAATGACATCGCCAATATACCTGGTAATTTCACCGGGGGCGATCATTAAGGGCCAGTCGCTGATGATCAAACCGGTATAACGTTCACCGGGAACATCGGTTGCGGTAAAAATCCGTATCACACCCTCCATTTTCAGTGCCTCCGAGGAATCGATTGACAATACCCTGGCCCTGGGATGGTCGCTGAACCGAAGGGCGCTGTGGAGCATTCCTTCAACATGCATGTCGTTGACAAATTGCCGCTTTCCGATGGCAGTTTCGTAAGCCTGGTATTTTGGCAGCGATTGCCCGATCCCCGCGTAAAGAAACGGTTCAGATGCGGATATTTCGTGTCCGGTTTCAAATGCTGCCGATGGAATACTTCCGGGAAATGAATGACCATTATGGTCTGACATCGTGTCGTAAAGGCCGACAGACGACACCGTTCTGCCATCAACTGTGGTTACATGGCCATCATCAATGCCGTCATGCAGAATTTTCAGCGCCGTCTCAATGGCATCAACGATTTTCACATAGCCTGTACACCGGCAAAGATTGAGGCTGATGGCTTTTTTAATCTGTTCCCGTGTGGGGTTTGGGTTTTCCGAGAAAAGCACTTTGGTTCGCAGGATCAGTCCGGGTGTGCAGAAGCCGCATTGAACTGCACCCTTCTCCACATACGCCCTGGCGATCACGTCGCGAACTGCACCCGGAATACCTTCCATCGTTATTACCTGCGATCCTTCAAGGAACTTTATCTTCCGGGTACAGGATAATCTTGCCTTCCCATCGATCTCCACCACGCATGCTCCGCAGGCTGCCTGTCCCGAGCAGCCGTCTTTCACCGAGGTGATCCCAGCCAGTTCACGGAGGTAATGCAATAATGAGAGGGATTCATCACCTGTGAAATCTGTTTTCCGGCCGTTGAGGTAAAATGTAATCATTTTAAGATGTTTGTGAAAAATTCTTTTGAATGAGTTCCTCCACGGAATCAATGTCCGGGCCTACAGGATCGGGAATACGAATGGATGACTGAACGGCTGACAGGTCTTTCAGCCCGCTGCCGGTGAGCAACACCACATTTGTGGATTGAGCCTGAATCATGCCCTTATCGTGATATTTTAACATCCCAGCGAACGCTGCAACCGCGGCAGGTTCCGAAAATATTCCCGTTGAACGTGAAAGAAGCAGCGAGGCCTGCAGGATTTCCTTGTCCGATACCGAAACGGCCTCTCCCTGGTATTCATCCATATATCCGACTGCCATGTGAAAACATTTCGGGACATCCACTGAGATGGAATCGGCGATGGTCTTGGAGGATTTGGCAATAAATGAACTGCTTTTCAGGTTGTTGACCAGGTTGCTGCTCCCCTCCGCCTGCACGGCAACCAGGACCGGCATCCGTTCTATGATCCCGAGTTTCAGCAAGTCTTCGAACCCTTTGCAGACACCGGCATAAATAACGCCATCGCCGACCGGGATAAAAATGCGGTCGGGGACATGGTAACCGAGTTGCCGGAAGAGTTCAAAGGAAACTGTTTTCTTGCCCTCGATGGTCAGTGGATTATAAGCTGTATTCCGGTTATAGAATCCATATTTTTCAGAGATCTTCACACTCAGGTCGAATGCATCATCATAGGTACCCTTTACCGCAACCAGCGTTGCGCCATACATCAGGATCTGGGTAAGTTTCGCCAATGGGGCCGCTGCCGGAACGACGATCATCGCGCGCTGTCTCTGTGAAGCACAAACCCCGGCAAGCGAGGAACCGGCATTGCCGGTGGAGGCTGCAACCAGTGTTTCGATCCCGTTTTCTTTTGCCCATGCCGAAACCAGTGCCGAGGCGCGATCCTTGAATGAGAATGTGGGATTCCGGGAATCATCTTTCAGATACAATTCAAAATTCAAAGATTCCATAAACCTGCCCGCCTGCCCGCTTGCCTGCTTGTCCACTGGTCCACTTGTCCGCTTGTCCGCCTGTCCGCTTGCCCGCCTGTCCACTGGTCCTCTTGTCCGCCTGCCGATCTGATACAGCGGAGTATCCCCGATCTTTAGCAACGGCCATGATTTCATATCCCGCAAAGGCATTAACGGAAGAAAATGATCACGTTCAAGATGTCCGAAAAGTCTTTCATCGGGGGATAACTTCCTGATTTGCTGATACGGGAAAATTGTTTTCAGAACGCCCCGTGGCGGCCGGTCGGGTTGGTTTAGCTTTTCGCAGGCAGGACACAGGTACAGGACTTTATCACCTGGGTATTCCGTCTTGCAATCAACACATTCGAAGTGAAATTTATCAGGCATGATATCATTGTTGATTTGATTTTCTTTTCAATTTATGGGGCTGAAGCCCCATTTATTTTAAAAGCCCGGTTCGTTCATTAAATTCATCGATCAGCTCATCCCAGCGGGCCGGCTGGCTGAATATTTTCGGCCAGATGCTACGGTCGTCCCATAACTGGCGCAGATCCTCCACATCCTTCCCCTGCTGTTCGATCCAGGTAAAATATTTCAGGTTGTGGATTGCTTTCCTGTCGTTGTATCCTAATTCTTTCATTGTCGACGGCGCAGTGCCGAGCATACACTTCTCATGATCGCGTGCAGCCTGCAGCAATGAATAGGAACCACGTTCTGCCGTAAGTTCATCAAGCCTCGAACCATACATTCCGGCCGAATCGGTGGCAATGGTTACCATGACATCCTCACCGGTAAATTCAAAATGTTTTGCCGTCTTAATGGCCGACAAAATGTTTCCGATACCGGAAATGCCAATGGTATCAAGCATGGTGATCAACCTCTTATCAACCCCGTTTACGGCAAGGTATTCATGTCCCTCCTTTTCATTGAAAAGACGCAACAGCCGCATACAATCCTCATCATCAATGGCGGTTACCACATCGGTGTTGCGCACATTGTGGATCCAGGGAACGTGTTTGTCGCCGATCCCCTCGATCCGGTGACCGCCAAATCCATTCTGCAGCAGCGTCGGGCATTGCAGCGCTTCTGATGCAACCACCTTCAGGTGTGGAAATTTTGTGCACAGATAATCGCCGGCGGCAATAGTCCCGGCTGATCCGGTGGCGGAAATATAAGCTGAAAGCTGAGCATTTTCTCCGGCCACCAAGCGGAATGCCTCTTCAATCGCATTTCCCGTGACTTCATAATGCCAGCATGAATTTCCGAACTCTTCAAACTGGTTGAAGATCATGCAATCCTTGCGTGTCCGTTTTATTTCCCAGCATTTATCATAAATCTCCTTCACATTCGATTCGCATCCCGGGGTGGCGATCACTTCGGCGCCGATCTCCTTCAGCCATGCAAACCGTTCGCGGCTCATTTCCTCCGGGAGAATGGCTACCGCGGTAACATCCATAAGATAGGAGTCAAAGGCGCCCCCGCGGCAATAGTTCCCGGTTGATGGCCAAACGGCTTTGTGATACGTGGGATCGAAACCTCCCGTAATAATGCGCGGGGCAAGACATCCATAAGCAGCTCCCACTTTATGTGCCCCGGTTGGGAACCATTTGCCAAGCAACACGATGATCCGGGCATCGATACCGGTGAGCGCCTTTGGCAGTTCGATGAAATTCGGAACGCCGTATAATCCACCTGTCTCTTTGGGCTCATTCTTCCAGGTTATCCTGAACAGGTTCAGGGGATGCAAATCCCACAACCCAATGCTTTTCAGTTTGTCTTTTATTATCCCGGGAATCAATTCCGGGTTTTTCATCTGGGCGAAGGTTGGCAGAATAATCCCCTTTTCGCGATAATGGCTTACAGCCTTCTCTAAAACAGTTGGATCAGTGATTTGGTTGATAATTGGAATCATATTTGTCAAATTTAATACTAGAATCTTATTGATTGTTCAAATTTTTATCAAATCCCTGATTTATAGTGACCTCTCCCCGTCCCGCCCCTTGGAGGGGAGGGGGATGTCCTGCCAAATCAGACTCTTTATTGTTTGTTAACTTTATTGCTCCTTTTTTTCCTGCACCAATTTTTTGTACAAATCATACGAATCATCTTCAGGTTCCTTTTTACTGAAAAATGATATCTCCTCCTGGTTTTTCATCCATCTGTATATCCAGGAAATTCCCCATTTCTTATAGTAATTGTCTTTCTGCTGATAAACATTGTCTTGCAGTGCTTCGTCAAAGCTGATAATTCCATGCTTTTTCTTTTTCATTTCAATTAACAATACCGGCAGATAATCTGCATTCAACCTATTGTCGTGGCACAAATAAACCTGGTTGATTGGCCTTCCGTAGATCTTCCATGCAAGAGAATCAAAAAAATCAAAATACTCAAGGGTCTTTGCAATATAATTACCGGCTGTTTCACGGGCTTTTACTGAATCTTTCTTCTCCAGGTAATATTCATAAATGTAATTGAACATCCAGTCGGCACTTTCAACAGTAAAAGGCGCTATTTTGTAATTTTTCGAGGACAAATATCTTTCGATATCAGCATGTTGAAGGCTATCCTTGCCTAAGTCATTATATGGCAATCGAAAATAGTTTATTGATTTACCTTTCGACTGAGCTAATTGCTTCACAAGATTTTCGCCGCGCTCCACGTCGATTTTAAAAGAATCCAACCCGACCTCTGAGTAACGTGGGTGTCTTGATGAATGGTATCCTATCGTAGTATAACCTCTGTTCATCCAGTTTTTCAAAAGTTCAAAATTTTTATCTACCCTGTCTCCCTTGTAAATTAAACCTTCAGTAATGAATATGGTAACGGGAATGTTCAACGAATCCAGTTCTTGTAAAAGTTGTGATGTAAAATTATCCTTTTGCAACTTGCCTGTACCTGGAACATCATCAATTGTTATGGCCACGGATGATTGCCCATAAGCAGAATCAAACGGGCCGGTGATAAAAAGAAGGATAAAAAGAAACGGATAACAATGTTTCATTTTTTAAAAATTAGTTTTTGGTCACAAGGAATATACATTATTGAATTCAGGAATTTTCTGAAACTGGAGCTAACGCCCGGCCGCTAACCGCAGCAAACGACAAACCTTTGAAAAGACCCGTCAATGCTGGTTTTGTTGCGGATTAGCGGCTCGTCAGTGCCTGTTATTTTTTGATAAACACTTTATATCTGGTAATACCACCATTCGATACGTTATTTAAAAAGTATATACCATCTGACAAACCAGGAACATTTATATGTATAGGATTATCATTTGAATTGAATGTACCAATAAGACTACCTGTATTTGAAAACAATTGAAGATTACTTCCCCCCACAGGATTCGTTTTATATTTTAAATAGAATGATCCTCCGTTCGGGTTGGGATAAATACTCGAGCTATTACTTCCATCAAGCTTATCATTTATACTGGTTGGCAATTCCCCAGGAAGGCTAAAAACTTTATTTGCAATGAATTGACCATTTGCATAATGATAAAGAAGCATTAATTTCGCCCCTTCTTCTGTTGAATATGTATTTGGATAAGATGCATTATTCTCACTAAACAAAATGGTACCATCCTCTCTGATCACTCTAACTAAATTACTCTGGGACCCCGCGATGCTGTCATTCGCATACCAAACAAGGTATTCGATTGTTGAAGGATTGTTATCAAATAGTGATACTGATATATTAGTAATTTCATAATGAAAAACATATCCACTTGGGGGAGCAGGAAGTGTGACGGTTTTATAAAATGTTCCATCAAGATTGTAAATGGTAAACTGATCCGGGTTAGCTGTCAATTGACCATAATCCAAATATTTTGTTAAGGAATTACTCAATTTTAGATCCCTTAACTGGAAAATTTGACTTTGGAAATCCAGAGTGAACTGGGAAAAGCCCTTGATGCAAAATAAGAGCATAAAGAAAACGAATGATTTTTTCATAGCTTTTTGGTGTTTGTTTAATTAAATAATAGGCACTAACGTTCAAATAAACTCACCTGTATCGCCCCTTTCATTACAATGCTCATCTCTGCTGCAAACTCAAAATGAAATTCTTTCACACAAGGGATCAGAAATTTTACATCCACCAGGGTAAATTCAGCCGGATCGATAACCGCCTTGACCTGGTTTGTTTCATACACATATTTTCCGTCAATCAAACTCAGGGTCCTGATATTTTCGTTTTCCTTATGGATCAGCACAAGTTTTTCAGGAAGCCGGCTCAGGAAAAACCCTGAGCCCTCTTCGCTGAGCGATTTTACCGAAAGGCAAATTCCCGGTTTATCGGCAAAGGGCCGCCCACTGCTAGGACAAAACGTAGTGCAGTTGCCGCATTCATTGCAAAGATCGCGGATGTTCAGGATCTGAAGTTGCTGATCAACTTTGAAGATTTTATCCGGTCTGAATGCGATGCTGCCATCTTCCAACAAAACCGCTTTCTTCAGCGAATACCGGACTGGCTCAATCTGATATCCGAAATTCGCCAGGTTAGGGCAAACCGAAACACAAACATTGCAGATAACATCACACTGCAGGCACCGGGAGGCCTCTTTCCTGGCTTGCTCCGGAGATAATGAGGATATGACCAGATCGAAATTCCGTCGCTGATCAATTGCCGTCTCATTTGGATGAGAACCATAGTCCCTGGTCGCCTTGCGATGTAGCAAGTCTGAAATATTGAAATTCAGCCTCTTAGAACTACCCCCCTCCCCCTCAGGGGGAGGGGCCGGGGGTGAGGGCATCAGCGCTACTGGGGTTGGGGGTGAGGGCATCAGTGCTGCAGGGGTTGGGAGAAGGTGCTCCATATCAGCAAGAATCTCCGATGCCGCCTTACGTCCATCGCCGATGGCATTGATGGCAGTGGATGCGCCCCGGAGGGCATCGCCTCCGATGTAAAGTCTGGGAATGCGGGTTTTGTAGCTCCCGGGCTTGGTAATAAGCTGCTCAGGATCCAGAAAGTCGAGAGAAAGTTGTTGCCCAATGGCCGGGATGATGGTATCGCATGAAATCTCAAACTCAGAACCAGGGATGGCGACCGGAGAGGGCCTCCCGTCCTTTCCTTTTTCAGACAGCATATTACGGGAACAAACTATTCCTGTAACCTTTTCTCCGTCATATTGAACACGCAGGGGATTTGCAAGTTCAATGATCGCAATTCCTTCATTCTTAACTGCTTCAATTTCGCCATGATCGGCGGGCATTTCTTTTACCGTACGCCGGTAAACAATGGTCACAGTTCCTTCATTCCCAACCAGCCGGTAAGCTGTGCGGGCTGCATCCATGGCTGTGTTTCCGCCACCGATTATCACCACATGGCTTCCCAAGCGGGTTTTTTGGTTTTGCCTGACATCAAATAAAAATTCCAGCGGATCGACAACTCCGGGTGCTTCAATGCCAATGATCTTTAATCCCAGTGATTTTTGAGCGCCTGCAGCCAAAAACAATACGTCGTAATCACGCCTGAGTTCTTCGAACCGGGTATGATCAACAGGATGGTTGTCATGCAGTTGGACACCTGAGGCTAAGATTCGCTGAATATCAGTTTCAATTGCCTGCGAAGTAAGGCGAAATGACGGTATGGCAGCAGAAACCATGCCTCCCGGCAACTTTTTCTGTTCGAAGATATCTACATTAAAACCGGCATTGCGAAGGAACCAGCCACAGGATAGTCCCGCCGGGCCGGCCCCAATAATAGCAGCCCTTCTCCCCTCCCCTCCAAGGGGAGGGGCCGGGGGTGAGGTCCTTTCTGCTTTGGCCGGGGGTGGGGTCCATGTAAATCCACTCTCCGCCACAAACCTTTTAATTTCCCTGATCTGCAGCGCTTCATCATAATTGATCCGCGTGCATTTGAACTGGCACAAATGATCACAAACCATCCCGGTGACCGAAGGAAAAGGATTGGTCCGGAAAATGGTTTCGAAAGCCGCAGAAGTATCGCCCAGGGCAGTGTGATGCATATACTCCGGGACATCCTGGTTTGTGGGACAAGTATCCGTGCAGGGCGCATGAATACAGTCAAACCAGCCAAGTTCCCGCGAAGTTTTTATGGAGGGGCTGGTTAAAAAACCTTTATGATAGGCGGGGTTGCCGGCAACACGGTCGGCATAAGCGTTCAGATTGGCCAGGGCTACATTGACATCATCAGGTATACGCGTATACTCAGACCGGAGATTTTCGATATACTGGTACAAACGTCCATATCCTCCGGGTTTCAGTAAATCTGTGCAAACCGTGACCGGCTTCATTCCGCAGACAATCACATCATGGATATTGAAACAATCGACCCCAGCCGAAAACGACACATCCAGCCTGCCTTCGTTGTCATTTTGCAGCTTCCTGGCCAGGGAAATGCTGACGGGATGCAATGCCCTGCCGCTCATGTACATCATGGTTTCGGATGAGTCAAAAACATCCTTGTTGTTTATACTTTCAAGGGTATTGGTAAGTTTTACCCCAAATTGTACCCCGTTTTCTGCTGCAACAGTTTGCAGAGACTTCAGGATCCGTAAAGCGTCCGGATATTTCAGGTCATGTTCAAAAGCAAGGTCTGGTATCACGGCTGTGAAACCCAGCCTGTCATTGAGCATTCCATGCAGTTCACCTGCGCCCAGCAATGTGGGATTTAATTTAATGGTGGTATGCAATTTCTTTTCCTCAATCAGGTAGATGCCAATTTGTTCTATCTCCTCCGGAGGGCAACCATGCATGGTACTCAGGGTGATATGATCTGAAATACATGACGGGATATCGATCTGGTCGATCTCCGGGTAGATTATCCTTACAGATTCCCTGGCTGCCGCCAGTTCTGACTTGCAATCCCTCATATGGTTCATGAACCACTGTACATTTTCATTCCTGATCCCGTTAAGGTTATATCCCACACTCATATTAAAGAGCGTTCCGGACGGGCCGCTGAAACCCAGTTCCTTCCTGAGGATATGAATGATGATCCATGCATTGAGGTATTCAGTATAAGATTCCTGAATCCTTAGCTCCTGGGACCATTCGCAGTTGTAACCTTCATCCTGCGCATCGATGCAAGGTTTGGGAACATCGAGTTCGTCGAGTGTCTGGATGGTTTTAAGCTCAATATACCTTGCCCCGCAGAGCCAGGCTGCAATGATATTTCCAGCAAGCTGTGTGTGCGGACCGGCTGCCACCCCAATGGGAGTTTCAAGCAGTTGCCCGTAACGCATCATCCTGAACGGATCCTTAAATTGGGGACGAAAAAACAGGCTCCCCGGAATACCCATAAAATGGTTTTCCCTGAAGTCGGAAAGCGCCAGTGCAAGCAGCCGTTGAAGCGGAATTGGATTAAATCTGTCGGACAAGGTTATTTGATTAATTTTGATTACTGATGAATGGGTTCAAATTTATAGATAAAGCTTGAGAATTGCGGTTGTCTTGATAAAAATGATTAATTGATTAATTTTGTCCACCCTGACAGGGTGTCTTGAAATAAATGAAAATCTCTATGGAATATACAATGACGTATCTGGAAGAAGCCTTTGATGAAGCATTTCGATCGGTAAGAAATAATGTAGGCGGTCCGTTTGGCGCTGTCGTCGTCATGGACGGGAAAATTATCGGGAGAGGGGGAAACCGGGTAAGTTCACAAAACGATCCAACGGCCCATGCTGAAATTGTTGCCATTCGTGATGCATGCAAACATATCCAAAATTTTGATCTCACCGGGGCAGAATTGTATGCGACCTGCGAACCATGTCCGATGTGTCTTTCGGCTATTTACTGGGCCAATATCGGAGCGGTCTGGTACAGTTCCACACGCCATGAGGCGGATGCTATCGGCTTTAAAGACAACCACATTTATGAAGAGCTGAACATGCTGCCAGCGTATCGGAAAATCAGTTTCCATCAGGTCATCAATCCAAAAGCGACAGAACTATTTACTGAATGGTCGGAAAAAATCGATAAAACGCCCTATTAAAACCCCTTCCATTAACGGTTGACCCCATCTTTCATTTGTCCCGTGTCCCGCGTCCCGCGTCACGTTTCCCGTGTCCCGGTTTTCGTCACTTGATCCACGGCGGCTTTGGCGGAGCCTTGGGTTTCTTGGCTGGCTTTGGTTTTTTAGGTTGCGTTGGTTTCTTTGGGGTTTTTGGCTTGGAAGCCTTCTTTGGCGCTTTTGGTTTTGGCGGGGGTTTTGGTTGCTGCATTTCCGGGCTAACCGGTTCGCTCCCTGATACAGTCATAACCGCCGGGCTGAAACTTATGATAATAAGTGCTGCAAGTGCAAGGATAAATTTTTTCATGTGCATAATAATTTGTTTTAAAGGTCACATGGAATATCCATAAATTAAGATTCACGGTTTGCATGAAAATTGCACCCAAAGATATTTCATATTCTTCGGAATTGGTCTATAAAGGTTAGTAAAAAAGTATCATTTTTTGTACTATTTTTGATGCCTGTAACTTAACCTGTTTGTATTTATGACTAAGACAAGACTCCTGATTATCCTGATCATTGGATTTCTATTACATGATGATGTTATTTCACAGGAAACTGCACAGTGGCGGGGCCCCAACCGTGATGGTATTTATGATGAAACCGGATTGCTTCAGGCCTGGCCTGAAAACGGCCCAGCGTTGCTCTGGCATTTTGAAGGGCTGGGAGAGGGCCACTCTTCAGCAGCCGTGACAAAAGACCGGGTTTATACGGCAGGTATTATCAATGGGATTGGTTATATTTTCTGTTTTGAAATGGACGGTAAATTAGCCTGGAAAGTACCATACGGGGAAGAATGGACTGAAAGCTGGCCGGGCGTAAGGAGTACGCCACTAATACACGATGGAAAGATATTCCTGTTGAGTGGGTTGGGAAAACTGGTTTGCCGGAAATCGGATAACGGGGATTTTCTCTGGAGTGTTGATGTACTGAAAGAGTACCAGGGTCCGAATATCAAATGGGGCGTTACCGAGAATCTGCTGATTGATGGAAATAAATTATTTTGCACTGTTGGCGGAACCGTAGCCAATGTAATTGCGCTTGATCCCAATACCGGCAAGCTTATCTGGAAATGCAGCGGGAAGGGTGAAGAAAGTGCCTACGGATCTCCTGCCCTGATCAAACTGGCCAATAAGCACATTCTGGTAACGCATACCGCAAGCTCGATCCTTGGGATTGATGCCGCAAACGGGAACCTTTTATGGAGCCATGACCAGCCCAACAAATATTCGGTGCACGCCAATACTCCGCTGTTTCATGAGGGATATCTCTACTGTGTTTCCGGCTATGGGAAGGGTGGGGTGATGCTCAAGGTTTCAGACGATGGAAACTCAGTCAGGGAGATATGGAGGAATACCAGCATTGATAACCGGATGGGCGGATTCGTATTGGTAAATGGTAAAATTTTCGGGTCAGATGATGCTGGTAAGGCCTGGTATTGTGTTGACTGGAAAACCGGGGCCCCAATGTATTCTGAAAAGATCACGGGCAGAGGAAATATCATTTTTTCCGACGGGATGCTCTATCTTTATGGTGATAATGGGGAGGTGGTTCTTGCCCAGCCATTGGCCAATTCATTTAAAAAAATCAGTGCATTCAAAGTCCCTTACGGGGAAGATCAGCATTGGGCACACCTTGTGATTGCACACGGTCGTCTTTTTGTCCGGCATGGAACTTCTTTGATGGTATATAACCTCAGGAAATAATGACTATTTGGGAATATCCCAAAGCATAATGCTCTTGCAAACCGTGAATGTTAATATGGGTATTCCATGTGACCACTAAAATCAAATTATTAACATATGAAAAGATTTTCTGCACTTTTTTTTCTGCTCCTTTTTACACAAACTATATTTTCCCAGGATGTTTCCCAATGGCGCGGACCGGAAAGGGATGGAATTTATCCCGGAACAGGACTTCTGAAGGAATGGCCTGCAGAAGGTCCACCGCTTTTATGGTCCTGCTCCGGAATCGGAAAGGGTTATTCTTCGGCCGTTTCGGATGGAAAAACAATTTTTGTGACCGGGATGAAGGATTCGACCGATTATCTGACCTTTCTGAATTTGAAAGGCGAGATCAAATGGCAAATCCCCTGTGGCGCTTCCTGGAACAGCTCCTTTCCCGACACACGGTGTACGCCGACCCTGGAAAACGGGAAAGTTTATTTTCTCAGCGGCCTTGGGATTATAAGTTGCATCAATGCCAGCGACGGGAAGGCACTCTGGCAATTCAATGCCGCAAAGAAATTCAATGCGGCCTATGGTGAATGGGGTATTTGTGAGTCCCTTTTACTGGTGGATGATATGGTCATTTATACACCTGCCGGACCCCGCACATCCATGGTGGCATTAAATAAAAATACCGGGGAAACCGTTTGGGAGTCAGAAACATTGCATGATACCAGCGCCTATACTTCACCCCGTTTGATCCAATATGGCCAACAAAGAGTGATCGTTACCGTCATGGCCAACAATTTGATCGGGGTTAACCCGGTCAACGGGAAAATTCTGTGGAAATATAATTATGCCGCACTTAAACCTGAGGCAAGCATGAAGGTATGGCCCGGAGCTCCCAAAACCAATACGATAACCCCCCTCTTTAAAGATGGTTTTCTCTACATAACCGGTGGATACAACCACGTTGGAGCAATGTTTGGTTTATCAGCTGATGCGGCTGATATCTCTCTGGTTTGGACCGATACCTTACTCGACTGTCATCACGGGGGTGTGGTGCTCATAGATGGCCATATTTACGGTGCAAACTGGATCGACAATGCCCGTGGAAACTGGTGCTGTATCGATTGGAAAACCGGGAAGCGCATGTATGAAGAGAAATGGCAGACAAAAGGATCAATCATTGCTTCAGACGACATGCTTTATATTTACGAAGAAAAGAATGGGAACGTGGGTTTGCTGAAACCGGATCCGGGAAAATTTGAACTGGCAGGCAGTTTTAAAGTTCCAAATGGCAAAGGACCATGCTGGGCCCATCCTGAAATCAGAGATGGAATTCTTTATGTCAGGCGGGGTGATGTGCTGATGGCATATGATATACGAAAATAGCTGGATGGCCGGCATACGTTGGTTTCACTTACTTTGCGAAAGTCGGGGGATAATCCTGAGCAAAGTCGAATGATGGATCCTGAGTAAAGTTGAAGAGTGCATCAAATCATACATAATATAAACCTCTCTCAAAATGACTAAAAAACTCCTTATCCTGGCAATCCTGGTTTTCAGCACTGTTTCCGGTTATGTTCAAACAACATCTCAATGGCGTGGTGCTGAAAGGAACGGCATGTATCCCGATAAAAACCTCTTAAAATCCTGGCCTGCAGATGGTCCGGCCATGCTATGGAAAACCGACATTATCGGGAATGGATACGGATCCCCTACTTTAACTGGAAACAGGCTCTATATCACAGGAGAAATTGACACAACAGGATATCTTTTCGCTTTTACCTCCGGCGGAAAATTGCTGTGGAAATCTGATTACGGTAAAGAATGGGTTGTAAATTACATTGGTTCCCGCTGCGCACCAACAGTGGCAGGCGATCTGATTTACGTATGTTCAGGACTCGGAAACCTGGCCTGTTTTGATGCCGGAACCGGCGTGAAAAAGTGGTCGGTCGACATGTTAAAGGATCTGCACGGACGATTTACCCTGTTCGGCCATGCAGAATCATCACTGGTTGATGGTGATAAAGTTTTCCTGGTCCCGGGAGGGAAAGACACCAACGTGGTGGCGCTGAACAGGTTCACCGGAAAAATAATCTGGATATGCAAAGGGCAAGGTGAAGTTCCCGGTTACAACTCACCCTATCTGATACGGTTATTCAACCGAAATATCCTGGTTACCTTCACTGCATATTCACTGCTGGGGATCGATGCTGAAACCGGCGAATTACTATGGGTACAGCCACAGGATAACATTCCGGTCGCCGAACGGAAACCTGGCAATGGAGATACTCACAGCAACACCGTTTTTTATGACAAAGGGTTCATCTATTACTTTGCCGGAGATGGAAATGGCGCTGTTAAACTTGAGTTATCAGCCGACGGCAAAGAGATCAGACAAGTTTGGAGAAACAAAACCATCGACAATTATATGGGCGGTTTTATAAAACAAGGGAATAACCTGTATTCATGTGTTACAGAGAAGAAACAGTTGAAATGCCTGGATGCCGGGACCGGCATGGTTCTGGATAGTCTGAAATGCGGGACGGGTACAATCATTTGGGCCGACAGTATGCTGTACTACTATAACCAGAAGGGAGAGGTGCGGTTGATAAATCCAGCCACGTTGAAGATGGACCAGACTGGCTTTTTTAAGGTAACAGCCGGCACAAAGGAACATTTTTCACATCCAGTCATCCACCAGGGGGTTCTTTATATCAGGCATGGCAACACATTGCTGGCCTATGATGTGCTTAAAAAATGACGGCCGCATGGATCTTCCTATGTTTAAGAAGCACCCGACCAGGTATTTCCTTCTGTTTTTCATCCTTTCAGCACTTGGACTGCTTGCATGGTGGTTTTTCTATGATCCGGTAAAATCTTTTACTGTCTCTGTACCCGGAATGGACAATCGAAAAAAGGGGATGACTTCCCAGGGAAAACCGGTTCAGATCGGGGCTGAGTTCAAATTCTTTAAAGCTGCGGAGGATGTCCCCGGGACAAGCTGGACACGCTTCAGGGGAGCGGACTTTGACAATATCAGCAAGGAAAACGTCAGGCTGATTGATCGCTTCGGAAAAAATGGCCCGGAGATCCTGTGGAGGGTCAGTCTCGGCGAAGGTCATGCTGCTCCGGCTGTTTATAACGGGAAAGTTTACCTCCTTGATTATGATGAAACCGCAAAGGCTGACCAGTTGAGGTGTTTTTCCCTTTCAACCGGCGAAGAGCTGTGGCGCCGCGGGTATCGTGTTCATTTAAAACGTAACCATGGCCTGTCGAGAACCGTTCCTGCCGTGAATCAGAAATTCGTCCTCTCAATCGGGCCAAAGTGCCAGGTCATGTGCCTGAATCGCCTCAACGGGGATTTCCTGTGGGGAATTGACCTTGAAAAGGAATATAAAACTGAAATCCCCTTCTGGTACACCGGGCAATGCCCTCTGCTTGACGGCGATACTGCGATCATGGCGACAGGTGGAAATGCCTTGCTGATTGCGGTTGACTGCAACACCGGCAAAAAAGTGTGGGAAACGCCCAATCCAAAGGGATGGAAAATGTCTCATTCCTCGGTCATGCCGATGATGTTCCAGGGGAAAAAAATGTTTGTGTATCTTTCCATTGGAGGGGTTTGCGGTATTTCTGCCTCAGGTGCCGACCGGGGAAAAGTGCTATGGGAATCGGCTGAATTTGCCCCCTCCGTGGTGGCGCCTTCTCCGGTCATACTGGACAATGGAAAGATTTTTTTCACGGCAGGCTATGGCGCCGGATCAGCCATTATCCAGATAACCAATGTTAAGGGACGATATGGCGTAAAAGTTTTGCAGAAATATAAACCGCAGGATGGCCTGGCCTCCGAGCAGCAAACGCCCATTTTTGCCGACGGTCATATTTTCGGGATACAACCCAAGGATGCCGGCGGCTTGCGAAACCAGTTTGTGTGCTACAAATCAGGAGATTTTAAACAGCCTGTTATGAGCAGTGGTAAAACCGACCGTTTTGGCCTGGGGCCATACATCATGGCCGACGGGAAGTTTTACATCCTCAATGATGACGGGGAGATGACCATCGCCCGTGCCTCCACGACGCAGTTCATCGTTCTCAGCAAAAGCCGGATAATGGATGGTCAGGATTCGTGGGGACCTATAGCGATTACCGGGGGATATATGCTGGTGCGTGATTCAAAACAAATGGTTTGCCTCAACATTAAAGCGCAATAATATGAACCGGAAAATAATCCTTGCAGGTGCCTTGATCCTTTTATTGACCGTAATTGTGCTTATGGGCTGGGACCTCTTTTTCGGCAGCCAGGGTAATCAGGAAAATCCATATGCCTATGACCTGAAATCGCTGAAGCCCGGCGATACATTGCAGGTAATGTATGAAGAAACACAGCAGATTTTGCCGGGGTTTTCCGTGATCCATGGAATTGCTACCGACAAATCCGGCCAGATTTATATTGCCGGCGACAACGGTGTGGAGGTTTTAGATAGTACCGGAAAACGTTTAGCCAGGTTTGCACTTGAAGAGACAGGGAGATGCATTGCAACAGGTTCGAATGGTCTCATTTACATTGGAATACAGGATCATATCGAGGTTTATTCCAAAGCGGGAAAACGATTGAATAAATGGAAAAGCCCTGGTGACATAACAATCATTACCTCTGTCGCCGTTTCAGGTGATCATGTTTTCGTTGCAGATGCCGGGAATAAAATCGTATATCATTATCTTTCGGATGGCCAATTATTAAAACAAATCGGGCAAAAAGACCCTGAAAAAGGGATTCCCGGATTTGTGATCCCAAGTCCCTATTTTGACCTGGGTATCGGCAAAAAAGGAGAGCTATGGGTGGTGAACCCGGGAAGGCACACCTTTGAACAGTACGATCAGGACGGGGAGATGATCACCTCCTGGGGAAAAGCCACCATGGCAATGGAGGGTTTCTGCGGATGCTGCAATCCTTCGCATTTTGCCATCTTATCCGACGGATCATTTGTGACCAGTGAAAAGGGGATCGAACGTATCAAGGTTTACCGTCAGAATGGTGATTTCGCCTGCGTGGTAGCAACGCCTGACATGTTTACGGAAGGAACAACGGGGCTCGATCTGGCCGTGGATTCCAGGGACCGTATTCTTGTCCTCGATCCGGATAAAAATCAGATTCGTATTTTTACAGAGAAAAAGAAAAACTGACATGGTTTTATGAAAAACAGGAGGCAATTTATAGACATGTTGGTGCGGGGAGGTATCCTTTCAGTTATTGCCGTAGTAACCGGCGGGTTGATCCACCGGTGGGCCGGTGCCGGTGAATGCAGGCAAGACGTTGCCTGCGGTCATTGCGGGGTATCAGAAAAATGCCGGTTGCCGGCAGCAGACCAATATCGCCTTGATAAAGCAAGGATGAACCCAACCAAAGCAAACCATGGAAACTCCGGAAAATGATCCAAAAATAAACCGTCGGAAGTTCATTGCCAACGGGGCCAGGGCCTCGGTGCTGATCGGTATTGGCGGGTTGGCTGCGCTGGTGGCGAAAAAGACCATTGCAGGGCAAACAGTATGGCAGCTCGATCCGGCGAAATGCATCCAGTGTGGCCGCTGTGCTACCAATTGCGTTCTCACCCCGTCGGCGGTTAAATGTGTGCATGTTTATGCCATGTGCGGATATTGTGATTTGTGCGGCGGGTATTTCAAGCCCGAAACCAAAACTTTGACCACGGGAGCCGAAAACCAGCTCTGTCCGACCAATGCCATTAAACGGAAATTCGTTGAGGATCCATTCTTTGAATATACGATTGATGAGCCATTATGCATCGGGTGCGGAAAATGTGTGAAGGGTTGCGGAGCCTTCGGGAATGGGTCGCTGCAGCTGCAGATCAGGCACAACATCTGTGTCCGGTGTAACCAATGTTCCATCGCCAGGAGTTGCCCGGCCGATGCATTCAGCCGGGTTCCGGCAAACCAGCCCTACCTGCTCAAAGAATCAGGACAGGAGGAAAATAACAATAAAAAATAACACACAATCCCGAATGAAGAAGAACGCTGTCCTGCTTATACTGATACTTGTCCTGACCATTCAGCTCCTGAATGTATACGGCGTGCAGCGCTTTCCAAAACCTGAATTTGAATCAGGCTATGTGCAGCCAGATACTTTGCAGCCAGATACCAGGGCTGAATTACTGGCAATCATGGATATAGTTGTCCTCACTGTTGCGCTTGCCGTCATCAGCTGGCTGGTATTGAAAAAAAGATCCCGGATCGGTGTATTTTGTACTTCGGTGTTATCCCTGGTATATTTCGGATTTTACCGCGAAGGCTGCGTTTGTTCCATCGGCGCCATCCAGAACATCACCCTTGCCATGTTTGATGAAAATTATGTCATCCCGCTGACTGTTATCGCCTTTTTTGTCATCCCTCTCATTTTTACACTTTTCTTTGGAAGGACTTTTTGTGCCGGTGTGTGCCCATTCGGTGCGATCCAGGACCTGGTTTCTTACAAACCCCAGAAGCTTGGAACCCGGCTAAACGCAGTACTGGGCTTGATCCCGTATCTATATTTAGGGCTATCCATCCTTTATGCCGCCACCGGTACTGACTTCATTATCTGCAGGTACGATCCGTTTGTGGGAATCTTCAGGTTTGATGCCTCCTTCGGCATGTTCCTGTTTGCCGGGATCCTGCTAGTTTCGGGGATATTCATTGCCCGGCCCTATTGCCGGTTCCTTTGCCCTTATGGTGTACTGCTCAACTTTATCAGCCGTTTTTCGTGGCGACATATGACCATCACCCCAGCGGCCTGTATCAAATGCCGCTTATGTGAAGATTCGTGTCCCTATGACGCCATCGATATGCCGGTTCCCGGTAAAAACCCTGAGGACCGGGCCATTACCCTGCGAAAACTGATCCTGATCTGCCTGTTGGTTCCTTTTTTCGTCCTGCTCGGTGGGTATTCCACCTCCCGGCTGCATGAAACCCTGGCAGGGGTAAACGGGAAGGTGCACCTTGCAAAGTCCCTTCTTGAACCCACAACTAACAACGGTCAACCCGAAACCTTTGAAATAACGGCATTCAAATCATCAGGGAAACCCGTTTCTCAGGTTTTTTCAGAGGCTTCGGCCGTGATCAGGCAATTCTATATTGGCAGTTGGATTCTTGGATGTTTTATCGGGCTTGTCTTCGGAATCATCCTGGCCCGCCAGCTGATCATAGCCTACCAGGCTGATTACACGCCGAACAAAGGAACTTGCTTCAGCTGTATGCGGTGTGTTGATTACTGTCCAGTTACACCGGAGGAGGTAAAATCATGACGAACCAGGCATCATCGGCTTCAACCCGTAAATTGCTTCAGAATATCGCGATCGCAAGCGCCATTTTTGCAGTGATTCTGTGTGTGCTGATCATTGTAAATTTCATCCAGCTGAAACGGGCTGATCCGCTGAATTCAAAAGTCCTTACAACGCTGGTTGAGCGGCTTCACGCCAACCAGGATGATGAATCGCTGCGCCAGGAAATCAGGGAGCTGGATCTGCTTGCACGGAAAGCTTTTTTCACCAATCAATGGCAGGTCAGGATGGGGGGCTACCTTTTGTTTGTAAGCCTCCTGGTGATTGTCATTTGTGTGAAAGCGACCGATCTCATGCAAAAAACCCTTCCAGATGTTCCGTCAGCAGACAGAAGAGACTTCTGGCACCTCAGGAAAATAAACAGGCTCTGGGTAATTTACACAGGTCTTTTCATCGTGATTCTCTCCCTGCTCATTGTTTTGCTGACACACCGGGAACTCGGTAAGAACCTGGAACTGGCAGCCAGGGGCTCCAGTGAAAAGGAGCCTGCGGCTGGAACAGATTTAAATACCAGGACTACTCCGGGAACGATGCCAAAAGGAATAGCCGCTGATAGTTTGAAGGCAGATTCAGCAGGAACTCAAGCCCCTGGTAATGTGCTTGCAGGAATAAACCCTGACGGTTATCCGTCGCTCCAGGAGATTAACGGCAATTTCACCTCCTTCCGGGGGCCCGGCGGGACAGGGATCGCATATCAGAAAAATATTCCTACAAGCTGGGATGGGAAAAGCGGGAAAAATGTCAGGTGGAAAACGGAGATCCCGCTTCCCGGGTACAATTCACCAATTATCTGGAAAGACAGGGTATTTCTTACAGGCGCCAGCGAAACCAGGCGTGAAGTGTATTGCATTGATCTGAACAGCGGAAAGATCCTCTGGCGTAAAACGGTTGAAAAAATTCCCGGCAGTCCGGCCCAGGAACCCAAGGTGATCAGCGAAACGGGTTTCAGCGCACCTACAATGACCACCGATGGCCGAAGAGTGTATGCCATTTTTGCCAATGGTGATCTCATTGCACTCGACCTCGAAGGGAACGAAATCTGGACAAAGAACCTTGGAATTCCGCTGAATCACTATGGCCATTCTTCCTCGCTGATCATGTATCGCGATTTGCTGATCATCCAGTACGACCAGCGCGGATCAGGCAGCGTTATGGCGCTGGCGGGCAAGACCGGGGAGGTTGTTTGGAAAACAAACCGCAGTGTGAAGATTTCCTGGGCTTCTCCGGTGATCATTCATACCGGAAAAAGAACTGAGTTAATCCTTGCAGCCGATCCCATGGTCGCATCCTACAACCCGGCCGACGGAAAGGAGCTTTGGCGGATAAACTGTATTGAAGGGGAGGTTGGGCCCAGCGTTGCCTATGCTGACGGGGTGGTGTACGCGGTGAATGATTTTTCTAAACTTTCCGCCATCGAAATCGGGGATACCCCCAAACTTTTATGGGAAGATACTGACTATTTGTCTGATATTCCCAGCCCGCTGGCCACTGCGAAGTACCTGTTCGTGGTAACCAGCTACGGCGCCTTGGCATGCTACGATGCAAAAACCGGGACCAAATACTGGGAACAGGAACTGGGGACCCCCACTTTTGCCTCACCGGTGCTGGCCGAAGGGAAGGTTTACCTAATGGACAAAAAGGGGGTCATGCACATTTTTATGGCCGATCAGAAATACACCGTTGTGAGTGAATCTCCGCTGGGCGAAGGATCATCCTGCACCCCTGCATTTGCAGAAGGTAAAATCATTATCAGGGGGAATAAACACCTGTTTTGTATTGGAAAGTAATCTAAATATCATCGAAAAAGTCGACAGGATGGTTGCCCGGCACGGGATTACCGCCGATGCCGTTATTCCAATACTGCAGGACATCCAGCATGAATTCAATTATCTCCCACAGGCGGCATTGACGCGGGTTTGTGAAACCACTGAAATCACACCTGCAAAAATTTCAGGCATATCGACCTTTTATACCCAGTTCAGGCATACACCGGCAGGGAAACACCGGATAAGCGTTTGTACCGGAACTGCCTGCCATGTGAAAGGGGCGCTGTTCGTTTATGATGCATTCAGGCGGGAGCTGAAACTGAATGAGGATGAAGATACCGATGCCTCCATGATATTTACCATTGAAAAGGTGGCGTGTCTTGGCTGCTGCACCCTTGCCCCGGTTGTCAGGATCGACGAGGTAACTTTTGGCCATGTTGAACCAGAGCACGTGGGAGAGATCCTCCGCGATTTTTTTGCCAGGAAAAAGAATCCCTCTTCCCAACATACATTTTCCCCGGACATTAATTCAAAAACACAAGGGGAAATCCGCATCGGGCTGGGATCCTGTTGCGTTGCCAGCGGCAGTTCAGAGGTAAAAACGGAACTTGAGAAAACCCTGGCAAAAACGAAGATCAGCGTTGATGTCAGGCAGGTTGGATGTGTAGGGATATGTAACCAGGTTCCCATCATGGAGATCATCAAACCGGGCGAAAATCCGGCTTATTATGCAAAGATCAAACCCGAAGAGGTCAGGGAGGTTTTACTGAACCACTTCAAACCTGAGGGAGCCTACAACCGTTTCCGGAACGGATTTTTTAACCTGTTTGAAAACCTGCTTTCCGATGGCGCTCCGAAATCTTTCCGTAAATACCTTGGAGAACAGCGGGATACCCCGTTGTCAAGGTTTCTCGGCCCACAGGTCAACATTGCAACGGAAAACAGGGGCGTGACAAACCCGGTTGACCTGGCGGGATACCGGCAGGCCGGGGGATTTGAATCCCTGCATAAATGTCTGCAGGAAATGACCCCGCAGATGGTGACCGATGAGATCAGTGCCAGCGGATTGCGCGGCCGCGGTGGCGCAGGTTTCCCTACGGGGCGGAAATGGCAGTTGGTAAGAGACCAGCAGGAAAAGGAGAAGTTTGTGATCTGCAACGGCGATGAGGGCGATCCGGGCGCTTTTATGGACCGCATGCTGCTTGAATCCTATCCTTTCAGGATTATCGAAGGGATGCTGATCGCGGGATATGCAACCGGGTCATCACAAGGCATCTTTTATATCAGGGCTGAATACCCGCTGGCAGTGACACGGATCAGCGAAGCGATAAGGATTTGCAGGGAAAACGGCATCCTGGGATCTGACATCAGCGGATCCGGATTTTCATTTGATGTCAGGGTATTTGGCGGTGCCGGCGCCTTTGTGTGCGGAGAGGAAACAGCTCTTATCTCATCTGTTGAAGGGAAGCGCGGCATTCCGAGGATGCGGCCACCCTACCCGGTTGCAAAAGGACTTTGGAATAAACCCACCCTGATCAACAACACAGAGACATTGTCACTGGTTCCCTGGATCATTCATCATGGGTCGCAGGCTTTTTCAAGGATCGGAACCTCCGGTAGCAAGGGTACCAAGGTTTTTGCGCTGGCCGGCAAAGTCAAACGCGGCGGTTTGATCGAGGTCCCCATGGGAATTACCATCAGGCAGATCGTTGAGGAGATCGGCGGGGGCATCGCCGGTGACCGGAAATTCAAGGCTATCCAGATCGGCGGACCATCGGGGGGCTGTCTGCCAGCATCCGCTGCTGACATGCCCATTGATTTTGAAGCGCTGAAGCAGGCAGGGACGATGATGGGTTCGGGCGGACTCATCGTGCTTGACGAAACCGACTGCATGGTGGATATTGCCCACTATTTTCTTTCCTTCACGCAGAACCAATCCTGTGGCAGATGCACTTTTTGCCGGATCGGGACACGCCGGATGCTCGAATTGCTTGAGAAAATCCGGAGCGGTCGTGGAACGGTGGCTGACCTCGACAAGCTGGAAAAACTGGCGCTCAGCACCGCCAGGGGTAGCCTCTGCGGTTTGGGAAAAACAGCTCCGAACCCCGTGCTCACCACCCTTCATAATTTCCGCGACGAATATGAAGCCCATCTTCACGGACATTGTCCGGCAGGAAAGTGCATCCCGCTCATCCGCTACGAAATTTTGGATTCCTGCATCGGGTGCACCAAGTGTGCACAGCGATGCCCGACGAATGCGATTACATTTCAGCCCTATGAAAAGCATACAATTGACCAGGAAAAATGTATAAAATGCGATATCTGCCGGGAAATTTGCCCGGTTGATGCAGTTGTAATTAAATGAAAAATGCAAAGTGCAAAATGCAAAGTGCAAAATGTAAAGTGCAAAATGCAAAGTGTAAGTGTAAAGTGCAAAGTGTAAAATGCAAAAAACTGGTTTTTGGTGGAATGATAACAGTACATGTATAATCAGTTGATAAAAAATCTGATGAAAATCAATACGATTCAATAAGCATGGTGAAACTGACGATCGATCACATCCCTGTGGAGGTGCAGGATGGAATTTCGGTCATGGAGGCGGCAGCTATCCTTGGCATCACTATTCCATCCATGTGCTATAAACCGGGATATTCGAACCATCCGTCGTGCATGGTATGCCTGGTGAAAGATCTTGAACGAGATCACCTTGTACCCTCCTGTGCCATGCCGGTTTCGGAAGGGATGCAAATCCTGACAGATACCACGGAGGTTTTGGAGGCCCGGAAAGAAGCCCTCGAACTGCTGCTCAGCGACCATGTGGGCGATTGCGAGGCTCCCTGCAGGTTGTCCTGCCCGGCCTTCATGGATATTCCGCTGATGAACAGGCTGATTGCCTCGGGCGATTTTGAACAGGCACTCCGCATTGTCCGCCAGGAGATTGCCTTGCCATTTATCCTGGGATATATCTGCCCTGCCCCGTGTGAAAAGGCCTGCAAGCGAAAACCGATTGACCAGGCAGTCTCAATTTGCTTATTGAAACGGTCGGCGGCTCAATATGGAGTCGTGGGTGACCCTGAAAAACAGGTTATTCGCCCAAACCAGGGAGATTCAGCCAATCCTCCAATTCCAACTGCCACCCCATCAGTAGGCCCCTGGCAACCAGGACAAACTGGAACCCAAAAAAACAGTGGGAATAGTATTGCCATTATTGGGACAGGTCCGGCCGGACTTTCGGCAGCCTTTTACCTTCTGAGATCAGGGTATGCCGTTGTATTGTTCGATCAGAATAAACAGGCCGGCGGTGCCATGCGCTACCAGATCGCGGATAACCAGCTTCCAAAAGAGATACTGGATGCAGAAATTGACATCATCAGGGGAATGGGCGCTGAATTCCGGTTAGGTTTCCCGATAACAAAAGAGAAATTTCAGCATGCCATTCTTGGGAAGTTTGACGCAATTATCCTTGCAACAGGAATTTTGCATTCTACCCTGGCTGATGATTTTGGGATTCTGCCGGATGAACATGGTTCTTACGTAGATAAAAAACATCTCAACACCAGCATCCCGGGCGTGTTTGCCTGCGGACATGGTATCCGCGAACAAAAAATGGCAGTTCAATCCGTTGCTCATGGAAAAATGGCCGCACGGC
>CAISJJ010000297.1 GCA_903885595.1 uncultured Bacteroidales bacterium | reverse complement strand
ATGATGCAATAAATATATTTTCCGTCGCGCTGCATATTATTCCTTTATTTTTACAAGGGTGAGATTTTCTTTCACTTTTTCTGTTGCAAGGAAAATTAACTCTTCCTTTACTGATTGTTTTGCTGCTGCTGCATAATCCAGCAGGGTATGGTAGGCATTCTGAATCTTGTTAAATTTTTCTGTATCATCGCTCTCCTGGCTGTTGTCAGGATGAAATAATTTCGCCTTTTCAAGGTATGCCTTTTTAATTTCACTCTCTGTCGTCTTTTCCTTCAGACCGAGTTCTTTTCTTGCCTGCTCCACCTTTTCAGGGTTCAGCAGGTCAACTTCAAGGGTGAAAAAGCTGTAACAGGGCAAGGGCCCTACCAGTTTAAAATTGAGGGTTCCGTTGAATTCCTCATCAAGCCTGCCAATCGCCTGCTCAAACTTTTCCTGTTTGTTCCTGTTAATGAGAAAGGCCGAATTGGTCACCATCTCGTCATTCATCACCTGATGCATCTTGATATCGATACCAAAAGATGCCAGGGCATCCAGTATTGTTATTTCAATTGCTTTGTTTTTAGCATTAATTTTTTCCTGGATCAACATCCCGATCGCAGCCTGGTCGACTTTCGTGATACTCTCCTTGTTTTTCAGCAGGTCTTCCTTCATTTCCCTGATTTTAACATCTTCGGCGATGCTCTTTAGTACCTCTCCAAAGTTTGCCCACATGACAACAAGATCAATTTCCGTAAGGTATTCTATTTTTGTAAGGGTGTCAATTATTAAATCATGGCCGTTCGACAGTATTTTAATTACCTCTTCCCTTGATGCTGCAATCGTTCCAAGTTTCATGGGAATAAGCATGTTAAACCCTTTACGCTGAAGTTCTTCAATCGTTTTCTGATGATGAACCAGCAAATATCCCAACGATTCCCTGTCCAGCAAATCAAGGTGTACTGAATCCCTGTCAGAAACAATGGCAGATATATTCTGATACGTTATAGCATACACCCCTGAAGGTTCAAATGATTGAAAGTGTGTTGTTCCGTAAAAATTCGGTACAACTCCGTAAATGTAGATCCCTTTTGGTGCCATACTTGAGATTGATTGATTGATTGATTGATTGATTGATTGACTGATTTATCCTGTTTGCTGATGTTTATTGACATTGTCGTCGCTCACCGCTTCGCTTCATTTTGCTTGAAAACCAGCCCTATCGCCTCATCAAAGTGGCTTTCCAGCAGGAAAATGTCACCGGTCAGCTCCTCAGTTTTGCCACGATGCTGATCAATCAGGCTGCGAATGGCAAGCATGGCCGCTTTCCTGCATATGAACTCGATATCGGACCCCGTAAGAGATTCGGTTTTCTGTGCCAGTTTGCCAAGGTTCACTTTTTTTCCTAAAGGTTTTTTTCGCGTATGAATATCAAATATTTTCGCCCTGGTTTTCACATCGGGCAATGGCAGTTCAAACAGCAGGTCGAACCGGCCGCTTCTTAACAAAGCCGGGTCAATCAAGTCGATGCGGTTGGTTGCTGCCAACACAATAACACCTTTCAGATCTTCAATGCCATCCATTTCTGTCAGGAACTGACCGATCACCCGGTCAATCACGCCCGATCCTGAACTGTCGTTGCTGCGCCTGGGGGTAAGGCTGTCAATCTCATCAAGAAATAAAATACATGGCGATGCCTGTTTAGCCATTCTGAAAAGTTCCCTGACCCCTTTTTCCGATTCGCCTATATAACGACTTAGAATCTGGGGTCCCTTCACAGAAATAAAATTCACCCCGCTCTCGCTGGCCAGCGCCTTAGCCAGATATGTCTTTCCGGTCCCCGGTTTTCCATAAAGGATAATTCCCCTGGGCGGTTTGGTATCGGCTGTTTTAAACAATTCGGCATATTTCAATGGCCATTCCACTGTTTCTTTCAATGCCTCCTTGATTTCATCCAAACCGCCTACATCATCCCATTTCACATCGGGCACCTCCACAAATACCTCCCTGATCGCCGAGGGTTCCACCTCTTTCATGGCATCAAGGAAATTATCCATGGTTACTTCAAGTGACATTAAAAGTTCATATGGAATTTCTGACATCTCGAAATCGATTTGAGGCAGAATTTTCCGCAATGCAGTCATGGCAGCTTCCCGGGCCAGTGCTTCCAGGTCGGCGCCCACAAAACCGTGGGTGATTTCAGCCAGTTTTTCCATATCTACATCCATCGATAAAGGAATACCCCTGGTGTGGATGTGCAGAATTTCAAGCCGCCCCTTTTTGTCGGGAATGGAAATGGAGATTTCACGGTCGAACCGTCCCGGCCGCCTCAGCGCCGGATCAATGGAGTTGGGGATGTTTGTGGCACCTATCACGATAACCTTTCCACGCGACTCCAACCCATCCATCAGCGATAACAACTGGGCAACCACGCGTTTTTCAACCTGCTTCTCGCCCCCCATATCCTCCCGTTTGGGAGCAATGGCATCAATTTCATCGATAAAAATTATTGCAGGCGCATGTTGCTGGGCCTCTTCGAAAATTTTTCTTATACGTCCTTCGCTTTCTCCGTAAAACTTCCCCATGATTTCCGGACCGGAAATGTTGATGAAATAAGCGTCGGTTTCATGTGCTACCGCCCTCACTATAAGCGTTTTGCCCGTACCTGGGGGGCCATAAAGAAAGACTCCCTTGGGTGGCTGGATACCAAGGCGTTCGAAAATTTCCGGATACTTCAGCGGCAGCTCTATCATTTCCCTGATCCGCTGAACCTGGTTTCCAAGGCCTCCGATGTCTTCGTAAGAAACCTTACTTTTCCGCTCGCCCTCCTGCTTCGACAGTTCGAGCTGGAATGTAGTATTTGGGTGAATCAGCACCACTCCTTCAGGGTTTACGCCGGTAACGGTATAATCAACCGAGCGCGACCCAAACAGGTTGGCCCTCACCTTATCGCCTTTAACTACCGGTAAGCCATTCATGAGCGACCCGATGTACCTGGCATCATCGGCCTTCAGGGAACCCGATTTGGTTTCGGGTTTGAGTTTTATCTTGCTTGCCTGCCGGCATGCGACTTTAAGCAGCTTTACTTTCTCGTCGATCCCGGCCTGCGCATTTTCTCTGGAGATTCCGTCAATCTGAATAATGCCCTTATTCCTGTCATCCGGATAACAAGGCATGATCTTGACCGGTGTGGCACGCTTGCCTTCGATCATGATCACATCACCACTTTCCAGACCAACCAGTTTCATATCTTGTGGATCGATCCTGGCAATGGCCCTGCCAACATCTTTAACCAGGGCTTCCTTCACCCGCAGAACTATTTCATCTTTCGTCTTGGTCATTTCTGTCAGTAATTTAAAAACCGTACGCTATAAGGGTAAAAATCAAACCACAATTGACACAAAAGGACACCTTCGGAATTTAGTTGTCGAAGGTTTTGGATTGACAATTAAAAAACAAACACATCCTCAATTTGTCGAGGGCATCCAGCCCCTTTATCTCCTCAGGAAACACGGGTACTTCAATCCTGCTCAGATTCTCAAATTTATTGCTGATATCGTGTAAATATGGCATCTGCGCATTTTTTCGCTTCATACAAAAATCACATCCCTGCGAAGTCATCACATTATTCACGATGATTTGCCGTGATACGATTCCGGATGTTCCAAGTTCAGCCAGAAGCCTGCCTGTTTCCAAAATCGCCATGGCTTCGGGTATACAAACGGGAATAAATTCACACCGGTTGTTATCTCTTAAAATTGTTTCAATTCTTTTTACTGTCTTTTTCAGCCCCAATAAAAAAACATCGACATCATCCTGCTGATAGGATCCGGAAAAACTGGTAATCATGTACCTGTATTTCCATCTCATCCTGGCTGCAACTTTAATCCATTCATCCAACAACCGGGGCGATGATATCAGCCGCAGGGCATGCCCCGTAGGAGCTGTATCAACAACATATTTATCATACTGCCCTTCCTCCATAAAATCAATGATGGTCTTAAAACTCATCACCTCATCAATGCCTGGGATTGACAAGGTCATCATCTCTTCGATGTCATCATTATCAAGATTTGTGGAGGTTTCAAGGAGCTTCTTCAGCTCTGCCTGATGTTCCCTGATAAAGCCTGAAAGTGCCTCATCGGCAACCACCTCTATGGCAAAGAGGTTGGCTGTTCCATCCACTTTAACTACCCTAAAACCAATTTTTTGTTCCAGACAATCCGAAACAGAATGAGCAGGATCGGTAGATATGAGAAGGGTTTTGAAATTTTCTGACAATGCCAGGGCTGTGGCAATAGCACAACTGGTTTTTCCAACACCGCCTTTTCCGCCGAAAATGATAAGTTTAAGGTCGTTGTTTTCTAAGCCCGTGAGTGCCATTACTTTATTTTTTTATCCTGATTTCAAGGATCCCGTTTGTAAATTTGTGCCTGAGGTTTTGCTTATCTGTTTTTACCGGAAGTAACAATTCTTTACGATAAGTCCTGTTTTTGCTTTTGGCTGAGATTTCAAGGATGTCTTCCTTTAAATCTATTTTTAGATCAGTTTCCTCGATTCCCGGCATCTCGGCGAGGATCACCAACTCATTTTTTTCATCGAAAATGTCGGTGATAGGTTCCCGCTCTTCATCCACCTTGGGGCCTTCAGGTGTTTTTTTAATATTTCCGAATGTCTCCACCTTCGGGGCTCCTCCCCCGGCAGTGTTGATGGTAAAACCATACACCCCCTTCATCCCCTTTTTCAGGTGATCAAAGTTGATTTCACCCTCTTTCCTGATTCCGCCGTTTTCATCCAACTTCCCGGCAAGGTCGACTAATTTTTCAATTCCTTTGAACAGACCACCAAGTCCGAAAAGGTCAAAATCGGCATCTTCCTTTTTCTCTCTTTTATTATCTTTTTCCATCACGGTTGTATTTAATTGTGTGGGCTTACCTAATTGATTCCAAGGTATAGATTATTTCGGTGAATTCATGGCTTCCAGTTTTTCCAGCCGTAACTCGAGCGCCTCCTGCTGTTGCATTAGCTCTTTCTCCCGTGCTTTAGTCGAGAGATAGGTATCTTCCTGCCACCAGTTAATGCCCATCTCCATCGCCTTGTCAACCGATGCGATCAACAATCGTATTTTAATAGTAAGCAGATCAATATCTGCAATCTGTATTTTAATATCTCCTGCAATTACGATCCCTTTATCAAGCACCCGCTCGAGAATGTCGGCCAGATTGGTCGCTTGCAGCGCATGGGTCATTTCAGCCATTGTAGTTTTATTTTAATAATCTATTGACATAGTTTTCCATTCATTTTTTTCATCCTTTTTGGACTTTTTATTTTTCTCTGATGGTACCGGTGTATGCATCTCGCCAGCCTTTTCATCATAATACAACTGGATCTCCTTCAACCTGCCCTGAACGATCTCAAGTCGTTGCAGGATTCTTATTTCTTCACTTTTCAGCCGTGTTCTTTCTTTTTCCAGCATGTACAATTTAATGAAATCCGAATCTTCCTTGTTGGGAATACCAGATTTGACGACACCCTGCATACTTTTTATGCTTTGAAGTCCTTTTATTGCTGTTGAGATTGGCATATAACTTGATTTGAGAATGTGAAAATATGAAAATATGCTGATTTACTGATATTAGGATAAATTACGTTTTTACGTTGTCACGTTTTTACGTTGTCATCTTGTCACCTTTTTCCTTGCTTCCTGCCGCCTGGCTGGTGTACAATTCGATGAGTTCGTCAACAATGATCTTGACCTTCTCCTGGTTTGTTTTTGAGCCAATCCGGCTTGTTTCGGAGGTGAGTATATCCTGGCAAATTTTGCGAAATGTCTCTTTCGATTTCGATGGAGTAGTTTTTAAAGTCGCCAGGGTTTTTGCAATCATGATGGAGCCACGTATGGTCGGGTCAAATTCAGTCTTCCCCGATTCACGCAAGCCCCTGACAATTTTAACGATAACTTCAGTGTCCTTTAACGAAAGATCAGATTTTGCCATGGTGATCTTCAATTCGGTTTCATAATCGAAATGATCGAGGTCCATGGTCACCATCCTGTCGCGCAGGGCATCCTGGGTGCGGTTGACACCTGCATATTCTTCAGGATTCGATGTAAAGATGGCACGGAACTCGGGATGGACCTTCATGTAGTAATCCTCCTCCTTTGCGGCCGATGTGCTCAGCATCCGTTCCTGGAGGATGGGCAGCAGGATATTATTAGCTTCCGGACGCGAACGGGTGAATTCATCGTATATCAGGGTGAATCCATTTTTCACAGCAATGGTTAAACGGTTGTTAACCCACTGCTTGCTCATGTCTTCCTCATACTTATGAACAGAATGAATAAATTTATCGTCCAGCTTTTTATATTTATATCCCTGTTCACTGCCGATCAAATCGGAAGTTTTGTACTCGGCATCGCCATGGATAATGACTACCGGACGGCCGATTTTACTTGCCAGGTGCATTGCCACCGTTGTTTTCCCGGTTCCCGAAGGGCCCCTGAAATGCACCGGAAATCCAGCCTTGATGTAAGTAAGTCCGCGGTTTGTAATATCCTTAATGTATTCTGTCTCTACAAAATTGGACATTGGCTTTAGCTCCAGTACGGTATTCATTTCATTGTTGTTGCTCATGGGAAGTGTTGTTAATTTGAAGATTTGAAGATTTGAAAATATGAAAATATGAAAATGCGGTAATTCGGTAATGTATTGCCTATTGCCTATTGCCTATTGGCTAAAAGGGCGGTTGGGTAATTGTTTCAGGGTGGCGCTCCAAATTGTTCTTGCCTCCTCAATGTCCCTTATGATTTGCTGCTTCTCCAGCAAAAAGGCCTCCTTCCGGGCTTTAAAAGCCTGCAATGCTTTCTGCCTTTTTGCCAGACTACTTTTCAGTTTATTTCCAATCCCATTCATTTTCAAATTCTCAATTATTTATTTTTTAATTGAATCCTTTTCCACCGCATCGTGTACATGGTAAACCGTCGCTTGATTTTCCCGACCCTTTGCATTGAAGGCAAGCAGTGTTTGAACCGCAGTAATTACTTCCTTTTCCGCCGCAAACAATACAGGAAATTCTGGCGCCAAGCGGGTTTCGGCCAGTCCCCGAACAAAAAACGCATTTTTGCATGGGTTCCTCAACTTCGACCCGCCCCTTACCGTTGCAAACCAGGCAATGTGAGATCGCTGAGAGCAGATCGAATGGATCTTTTCCCGTTCCGTTACAAAATGCACATTTGATTGTTGTCGCCATCTTTTGATTGTTTTCTGATTCCCGCAGGTGCAAACCAGGTAAATGTTCCGATAGGTCCTTATCATTGGGCGGAATTCAACTCCGCACTGACAAAACATTGAATGTTAGGTGATCCCGATGGTCATTTACCTGGTCTGTTTCCTCCTGCTTCGGTAAATCATTTTGGTTTTGGGTAGTAAATATTTTCCACTTTCAGTACTTTACCGTCATCCAGCAATGCTTTGGCCGTAAACCCAAGCTTCATTCTGGTTTCACCCAACGGTTCTTCCATCTCTGAAATTTTCACACCCTTTGGATGCTTGTTTATGTAGTCCAATACCTTCTCCTCGAGCGTCATTGGCGTTTTGGGAGCGACTACAACAACCGGGGCTGGTTTTTCTGGTTCTGCCGGGATTTCCTTCTTTACCTCTTTCTTTTCAACTTTTTTTACAGCACTTTTTGGTTGCCTTACAACTCCGGTTTTCCTTATCTGGGCCATCGCATCCTGCATTTTGTTCCATTCAGCCGAAGCTTCAACCCTGTTTTGCAAAAGATCATTTAGCATGTGGTTTGTAGACTTCTCAATGTCCTTAACCTCTTTGCGGATTCCTTTAATGGCCACGTGAATGCCTTTCATGATACCATTATAGTCATGAAGTCTGTCAGTTTCACCATTGGCAAGATCCTTTCTCAGTTTTTGAGCCATTTTCTGGTTCTCTTTGCTGATTTCTGATAACCTTTTCTGAAATCCATGCAGCAAAGTCCTGGTATATTCAACCCTTTCAGCAAGGTTTTTACCCAATTCAGCCCTTAGCTCAGCCGACATGTCCTGGTGCTCTTTTTCAAACCGGTCGAGCATGTCGTTCGTATTCTTAAAAATAGCAGATACCTCATTGTTGATACTTTTAATATCATCAGTGATGTTTTTCATGAGGGCATCAAAATCCTTCATCCTGGACTTTTCATTCTGCATCCTTTCTGCCCGGCCTTCTGCAAATGATTTGTCCTGCTCGGCTGACATGCTTGCCCTGTCGGTTGTAAAGTCGTTGATCATGTTGATGGTTGAGGTCTGAATCCCAACCACTTCTTTCTGGATGGAGGCGATCGTACCGTTTATTCCGGCCATCAACTCGTTAAATGTATTCAAACGTTCTTTTTCCCCGCGTGCAAGTCCTTTTCTCAAGGCAGCAGCTTTTGCATTTAAGGATGCAGCCATTTCCATTTGATCCTTGCGGAACCCGTCGAGGGTGTTTTGTACATCATTGACAAGATCTTCATTATCCTTGATGCGTTGTTTGAATGAAGCAAGTAAATCTTCTGTTAAATTTTTCATGTCTGATGCTAGTCCCATTTTTTTGTCTCCTATTTTAAGTAAATATTTGTTTTCTGTGATTAATTATTTTGATTGATGATCTGATCCTTCACTTTTTTAATATCCCTGACCAAAATGTGCTCGCCCTTGTTTAACAGGTCTTCAAGGCATGTCATCATTCTGTTATGCATTTGCTGAAAATCCAGAAATGTCTTCATGACTGTTTCCTTTCTCATTTCCTGTATTTTGGAAATACGGGAAAGTTCCTCTTTTATAATGGAAATTTTTTCGCTGTTGTCCTGAGAGGTAATATCGTTTATACCCAGCAGACTGTTTTTCAATGATTGGGCTGTCACTTTCTGGGCTTCAATAAAGTTCAAAAACTGGTTTTCAGCCTCTTTTTCTTTTTCATCGAGCGCTGCGAGAATGCCCGACATCATTGTGTTGTAATCTTTTTTACGTAGGGATCCATTTTTCGCGAGATTCTCGCAAAGCCTGGAATTCAAAATGTCACGCTCCTTTTTAAGTTCATTTAAGGATTGATGAACATTATCAAAAAGTGAGTAGGAAGATTCAGTAATATTTTCTGACGACTGGAAGGCTGTCTGAATTTTTTGGATCCGGGATTCGTAGGAGGTTATAATATTACCGAAAAAACCATCGATATTAAATTCTGGATGGGTGTTCATATTGATTTATTGAATTATTGATTGGAGAAATTGCTGGAGAAAAAGAAATTCCTGGTAAATCATGCTTTCAGGAGCAAAGCCTGCAAGGATGTTTTAGCAAGAATAACTGCTTAACTGCAATGTGCCTTATGCGGCTTTAGCAGTTAATCCGATTGCTTCAGCATACTTCAGGTATGTTTCAACTGAGGCTACGACTACCCTTGCTTCAATTGCAAGCAGTTCGATACCTACCAATGATACTCTTACCCATGCATCAACTACAACACCTTTGTCAAGGATACGGTCGATTACTTCTACGAGGCTGGATGATCCGATTGTCTTTTCTACTGCCATTTTTTTAATCTCCTATATTTGATTGATAAAAACCGTGCTTTACATGAGGGACGGCTTACCTCTTTTTTTGTTGTGATGTTAAGTATTGCAAAGGGTGGGCCAGAAATGACAGACAAAATAAAAATATCAAATCCGGACAGCTATTTATCTGAAAATGAAAGATAAAAAAATTGTAATTTTTTTTTGAAAATCGGATTTTCAATGCCAGACCCGGAGGTGGTTCATGTTATTCAACAATAAAATCGCGTACTTACGTGAAAACGCGTATTGATAAACACCGACACTGTTAAAAACTTTGACACACCATACTCCGTGTTTAACAAGATCCTTCCTGTTTGAGGTAATTGTTTTCATTAATCCATTCCGACTCCGTAGGAGCCAAATCCTGGTAGCCCGCATACCCCCACTCCTATCTCAGCGCGCCGTAGGCGCATAGCATATTTTGGATTTGAATCTCCGGAAAATAATTTCGCACCTATGGCGCGAAATGCTCCTAAACCTCATCGGTCTACCAATGTTTCGCACCTATGGCGCGAAATGCTCCCAATCCTCATCGGTCTACCAATGTTTCGCACCTATGGCGCGAAATGCTCCCAAACTGATCGTATCTCTTTGAATTTAGTCAGTTAACCCTGTTATTCATCCGACTCAACCCTGATATCATACTTCTTCATCTTTCTGCTTAAGGCATCGCGGTGAATACCAAGTGCATCAGCTGCGGCTTGCTGATTAAATTTTGCCATGGCGAGCGCTTTCTGAATCAGGTTGAGTTCGTTCAGCTTCAGGTTCACAGAATCAGCATCCTTATCCGCTGCGGCAGGTTTCTCTATTTTTACAGGAAAATCATTTATGCCAAGCAGATTGCCTTTGCACAGGATTATCGCTCTCTCGGTCATATTTCGTAATTCCCTGACATTACCTGGAAAAGAATATTTTAAGAGTGTGTCAAAAACCTCGCGTGAGATGCGGACATTTGGTTTATTGAATTTCGTAGAATAAACATCTACAAAATGGACCAGCAGGGGTTTGATATCTTCGGGCCTTTCCCTGAGCGAAGGAATATGAATATGCAGGGTGTTGAGCCGGTGAAGCAGGTCAAGCCTGAATTTCTTTTTTTCCACCTGTTTGTGAACATCATGGTTTGTTGCAGAAACAATGCGAAAGTCGGTTTGAATCTGTTTTGTATCGCCCACCCTGGTGATCACCTTTTCTTCGGTTGCACGGAGGATCTTTGCCTGAAGGTTGAAAGGCATGTCAGCAATCTCATCAAGAAACAAAGTGCCCTTGTGACAAACTTCGAAGAATCCCATTTTGTCGCTGATTGCGCCCGTGAATGAACCTTTTTTATGGCCAAAGAATTCACTCTCCAGCAGTGATTCAGTGATCGCACTGCTGTTAACGGCACAAAAAACATGATCTTTTCTCAAGCTTGAATAGTGAATGATCCTGGCAATATTTTCCTTTCCTGTGCCACTTTCACCGGTAATAAGCACATTGGAATCGGGGTAATTTGCAGCGGTAATAGCTTGTTCGAAAACCTCCAGAATCTGCGGACTTACACCAATAAACTGCCGGTCTATTTTTTCTTCAAGATTTTTTGAGATCAGCGAATTCCGCTCCTCCATCTGTTTCAGCCGCCGGTGCATCTGAAGGTACTTCTGGGTACGTTCGATTGCAATCTGGATGTCGATATATCTGAACGGTTTGCGCAAATAATCGAATGCCCCGAGCCGCATAGCCTTGATTACCGTGTCCATGTCGCCATGCGCTGAAATGATGATGACCTCCATCCGCGGATACTGAACCTTTACATCCTTGAGTATATCAAGACCGTTCACGCCAGGCAACCTGACATCGAGAATCAGCAGGTCGATTTCATGGCTCGTCAGAATTTTTCGTCCATCCTTTTCTGTGTTTGCCTCAAATGATTCATAATCAGATCCCTGAAAGAACCCACTTAATTCTTCTGTGAATTGCTTTTCATCATCAAGGATCAGAATTTTAATTTTATCGTGTACTGACATTGTTACTTTAGATTTTCAATATCCATAACCAATTTGATTTTTGTCCCGTGAGCCGGTTCGCTCGTTATTTCGATTGAGCCATTCATCTCTTTGATTATCTGATAACAGATCGATAATCCGAGACCTGTCCCCTTTCCTTCATCCTTGGTTGTATAAAACGGAAGCATAATATTATTTATATCGTTATTGCTTATGCCAATCCCGTTATCAGTGACCTCAACAATAATATGGTTATGTTCCAGGTAAGACCTGATCCCAACAACCATCGAAATTATTTCCTTCCCGTTTGGTTCTGTTGTCAATTACCGCATCTTTGGCATTGAGCAGCAGATTTACGATTACCTGTTCAAATTTAATTGAATTACCGAACAACGGGGAATTTTTTTTTTCGAGCTGCAGCATCAGCTTGATTCCAAGGTGCTTGAATTGTTCGGCAATCATTGAAGTGGCATTGCCAATACTCGTGTTTATGTTGAAGGCAGACAGAACGTAATCATCATGACTTCTCGAAAATGCCCTGATCTGATCAATGATGTTCCTTATCCGTGTTATGTTTTCGAATATTTTATCCGATTTATTCCTTAGAAAATCGATGTCGATTGTTTCGGTTTTGGCTGATTCAAACAATATTTTATCCATTACCATCGAAATGATATTCAATGGCTGGTTTATTTCATGTGCGATACCCGAGGCCATCTCGCCCAGGTTGGCCATACGGTCGGCATGCCCCTGCTTAGTCTCTAATTTTTTCCGCTGCGAAATATCACGGATGATGATCATAAAAGCGACAGGAACCCCATCGGGGCCCTGTATGAGGGTTGCGCTGGTTTCACCGGCAAAAACAGACTGGTTTTTCTTCCTGAATTTTAACCCGATATTTTGCGCCAGCCCTTCGTTCATTGTCTTTTCAATGATCTCTTTTAAAGTATTTTGATCATCAGGCGGAACAAATTGAAAAAGATCATTCCCCGCAAGGTCATCCTTGGTATCGACACCAAACAATTCCATTCCGATTTCAGATACCTCGGTTATGATACCCTTCATGTTAATCAATAAAATTCCATCCGGTGAGGAATTAAGCATTGTTCTGTACTTTTCATCACTTATCCTCATTGCCTGTTCTGCCAGCTTACGGTAGGAATAAATTGGTGAATGAATTATATATAATGAGAGCAGCTCTTTGCTTTCCTTCAGATCATCTTCTGCCTGTTTGCGCATAAACGCCTCCCCGATGTGCGAGGCAATTCCTTCGAGCAATTCAATTGTATGCAGGTCAAAACAGTCTTTGCGATGGTCGTTTAACTGGATCAGTCCGATAATTTTTTCCTTATTCCGTATGGGGACCAAAGCAACCGATGTATATCCCTTATGAATGCAATTGTTGCGTGGACGATTACGGGGATCGTCGCCAGGCAGGATATCGAGGAAGGGTAATGAATCGTTCGTCCAGGCACTTCCCCCTGCGGTAAAAAGCGGATTTTCAGGATCGGTCTTACCGGAAAGAACCAGTCCACAGGTACATTCCAGACTAACATTACCATCTTTATTACGACATACCTGGCCGTCTTCAGAATATTCAGCCAGCGTATTTTCTGTCAGTAAGAAGTCACCTGAAAAACCATCCTGGGCATAATAGGGGAAGTCATCGTCCTTTTGGAGCCGAATGCCAACCGCATCGAAACCGGTCCGCTTCTTCAAAACATCGAGCACCCTTTGTATTGAATCCCGCGGATCGCCAAATTCGTTCAGTATCTGAAGAACCTCACGGCCAGCTTCCAGGTATTTCTTGTTTAACCTGGCTGACAGTTCGGCTTGCCGGAGATCATCATTCTGGGCTTTCAATTCCATCAGCTGTATCTCCATTGCATGGACGATCCTCATCAAATCTGCTTCAGAACGTTGTGATTGTTTCTTCTCTGGTCTCCTTTTCAGCCCTTCCTTAGCCTGTTTATGCGTTATTTTCTCTTCCTGTCTGTTATGCGGTTTATTCATGGAAAATATTGTATTTTCATTGTGATCCTGGTGTTTACATCAAAAAGTTTTCATTTTTTCTCAGTAATGTCCAATAGCAGTTTGATCGTTGTACCATGAGAATAGTCGCTTATAATCTCAATGTTTCCTCCCATTTCCTTAATGATCTGATAGCAGATTGATAATCCGAGGCCTGTTCCCTTACCTTCATCCTTGGTGGTGTAAAAGGGAAGAATGACATTATTAATATCCTCATTGCCAATACCAATACCATTATCTGTTACTTCAACCACTAAAATTTGATTCTCCTTGTAGGATTTTATCCCAACAACCATCTCAAAATCTGCATCCTGTTTGCCTTTCTTTTCAAGCACTGCATCTTTGGCATTAACCAGGAGGTTAATGATAACCTGTTCAAACTTGTAGGTATTGCCGCAAATCGAAGGAATTTTATTATCAAGCTGAATTAACAAACTTATGCCCAAGTGTTTGAATTGTTCTGAAATCATCGAAGTTGCGCTTTCGATGCTTGCATTGATATCAAAAGCTGTCAAAACAAAATCATCATGGCTTCTTGAAAAGGCCCTGATGTGATCAATAATATTCCGTATCCGGGTTATATTGTCAAAAATTTTATTTGATTTGTTTTTCAGGAATTCCAGATCGATCGAATCAGCTTTGACTGACTCAAATAAAATTTTATCCATTACCATGGAGATTATATTCAGTGGCTGGTTGATTTCATGTGCGATTCCTGAGGCCATCTCCCCCAGGTTGGCCATTCTGTCGGCATGCATCTGTTTGGTCTCCATCTTTTTACGTTGCGAAATATCACGAATAATGATCATAAATGATGAGGGCGTGCCATCAGGATTCTGAATCAGGGTGACACTGGTTTCCCCTGCAAATAATGTACGGTTTCTCTTTCTGATTTGCATTCCTACATTTTGTGCCAGGCCTTCATTCATAGTTCTGTTAATGATCTCTTTTAGCGTATATTTTTCATCTGATGGAATGAACCTGAAAATGTCTTTACTCACCAGGTCGTTTCTTGATTCGGCGCCCAGCAATTCCAGCCCAATTTCAGAGGCCTCTGTTACGATTCCATTCATATCAACCAAAAGAATTCCATCGGGGGATGCATTTAACATCGTTTTATATTTTTCTTCTCCTATTTTCATTTGTTGCTCTGCAATCTTACGTTCAGTAATGTCCTGAACCGTTCCAATGCTCCTGATTGGTTTGCCATCATCATCAAATTCAACCCTGCCTTCAGCAAAGAGGTGGTGAATCGAACCATCTTTATGGACGACACGGTATTCAAGGGAGGTTGACTTGCCATCGGATAAATTACTTTTCATACTTTCCGAGAATATCCCCACATCATCGGGATGGAGATTCTTAATGATCGATTCAGGCTTGATGACTTTGTTCTTTCGTTCCATGTCAAAAAGGCGGTACATCTCTTCTGACCAAATTACCGTACCCGAAATCATATCCCATTCCCAACTACCCATATGCGCGATCCGCTGGGCTTCGGCAAGGTTTGATTCGCTCTTCCTGAGGGCTTCCTCAGCCTTTTTACGGGCTGTAATATCAACCATCACCGATAAAAAAAACTTCTTTCCCTGGTTTTCAACAATTTCGCCGGAAAAAAGCCCGTCAAGTGTCGCTCCTGATTTGGTTTTTATGGTTAACTCAAGATTATGGATAAACCCTTTTTTTTCTAACTCTTTAAAAGCTATTTTTTGTTTTTCAGGTTGAAGTGAAAGATTTAAGTCTCCGCTTATTTTTCCGATGAGTTCTTCTCTGGTATATCCTGTTTTGGTAATATAAGCATCATTCACATCGGTAAATACAGCTTCCGGGAATGTACTCATGGCCATAAGAGCGGGATTACCATAAAATATTTTATTAAATTTCAGCAGGGCCTCTTGCTCCGAAGTGAGGTCCTTGGCTATGCCAAAAATGCAGTCTTTCCCGTCCCACTTGCCATACCATACACGAATTTCAACAGGTACGAGCGATCCGTCTTTTCTCACAAGCGGTAAATTACATGAGTTCCTTTTCCCTGTCGACATTTCTATAAAAATCTGTTCAGCTTCTATCCGTCTTTCTGCCTGAATCATTTCCAAAAGGTTCATTCTCTGAAAGTCTTCAGTTTTATAGCCAAGTTTGTGGCATAAGGAGGTATTTACATAAAAAACCTCTCCCTGGCTGTTACCGACCATGATCATGTCGCCCATGGTCTCGAAAAATGTGCGGAAGTTCACTTCACTTGACTTGAGTTTGTCCTCCAGCTGCTTTTGTTTAGTAATATCCCAGTTTGTACCTATTGCCTTTTGCGGACTGCCTGAGCTATCATGCAAAATGATGGCCATTGCCCTGATATTGTGCACGCTTCCATTGGTGTGGCATACCCGGAACTCTGTATCAAATTCCTTTTCACCGCACTTCGCCATCTCGATCTCAGCATTGCATCGAATCAGGTCATCGGGATGAATGCATGCATACCAGGCTTCAATGTTGCGGGTGAAATCCTTTTCATCAATACCATACAGTTCGAACATGCGATCATCCCATGTCATTTTATTATTGAAAAAATCAAGCTCCCAAACGCCAACTCCTCCTGCCCGTGTTGCCAGAGCCAGGCGGGTGGATGTTTGCTTAAGACGCTCTTCAGCATTCTTACGGTCGGTTATATCCACAACATTTAAAAGGCATTGGGCCCCATTACCGATGGTGACACCTTCCATGTGTACCCATTTGCGCTGAATACCGCCTGTTTCGAGCATTACTTCACAGAATTCTTTTGAATCTTTTTTAAAAACATCGAGTAAAAAAGCGTGAAAGACAGGCAGCGTATCAATTGATACAAAAAGGCCAAAATGGCTGTCAATAATGCGCGATCGCTCTTTCCCCAATAAATGTGCTCCGCCCAGGTTCAAATCCAGAATTTTATAATCGGTCGAAAGCGTAAAATAACCCGAAGGGGCAAAATTGTAAAGTTCAGCATATTTTTCGGAAGCAACTTTCGCTTCGACAATAGCAATGGATAGTTCATCGTTCTGCGATTCAAGTTCAAACTGATGCCTCCGGATGGCCTCCTCCATTTCTATCCGAAGGGTGATGTCTTTTGTAAATCCAAGATACCGTGTTTCCGATAGCTTTACGGCTTCGACTGCCCACCACCGGGTCTTCCTGTTTTTATGTTTGAACAACAGATCTGCTTTTGATTTTCCAATTGTACCATCTGCTCTGAAGTGGGCAAGGCCATCTTCAACCGATTCATCGGGAAGTATGTCTGAGACCGACATATTCAACAGTTCATCCTTCGAATATCCTGTAATGGCACAGGCTGCCTCATTTACTTCAATGTACTTTCCCTTTTCATCAGTCACAAAAACCCCGTCCGGTGCATTGTCGATATAACTCCGGTATTTTTTCTCACTTTTTACAAGTGCTTCATTTGCTTTAATGAGTTCGTCGGCCGATTTTTTAAGTAAAGCAGCATCCCTTGCAATGGTCTGTTTTTGCATGGAGAGGTCGAGGAACACATTAATTTTACACAACAGGATGTTATTGTTCACTGGTTTGACCAGGTAATCAACAGCTCCGTAGCCATATCCTTTGAATACCTGAACTTCAGTAACATGGCTTGCAGTAAGAAAAATGATAGGAACCTTATTCTCCTGCCTTATTTCATTAAGCCTCATTGCCAGCTCATAACCATTCATTTCAGGCATTCGCACATCGATGATGGCAAGTGCAAGTTCCAGGTCTTTGCTTTTCTCCAATGCTTCTAAACCCGAAAAGGCCTTGATAAGATTAACTTTAATTTTTTTTATGACACTTTCAAGGAAAAAAATATTCTCTTCGCTATCATCAACAATGAGAACATTTGGTAAATTTTTCATCGGTTTTTTATTTTTTCAGTGAAAAATGAAATGTGCTTCCTACTACCTCTTCGCTTTCAATCCAGATAAACCGCAAGCATTTCCAATAATTTCTCCTTCTTAATCGGTTTGGATATGTAATTATCACAACCCGTCTCCTCGCTCTTCTGGCGGTCGGTCGACATGGCATAAGCAGTTTGCGCGATAACAGGCAATCCTGGTCGAATAGCTTTAATGTCCCGTGCCAGGTCCCACCCGCTCGCATCAGGCAGCCTGACATCGAGCATAACCAGATCAAACTGATCCAGCTCATGATAATGGCTTCTCAGGATAGCACCGGTTGCAACTGGCGTAATTTTTACCTGGGTTCGCTTCAGGATGATTGTTAAAAACTCCATGTTCGTGGGTTCATCCTCAACAATCAGCAAGCGCTTGTCAGGCCAGAGATAAGGGTAAACGGTTACCTGTTGCTTTATGCCTGGAGCAATCCTGGAGGCCTCATCTTTTGTTCCGGAGGCCGGTTGATCATATGGAAGGGTGAAATAAAATGTACTTCCTTTTCCTAATTCAGATTCTACCCTGATACTGCCGTCGATAAACTGAAGGGCGCCTTTACAGATGGCTAATCCCAGACCGGTACCACTGTAATTTTGTTGATTTTCGATTTCCGCCTGCCGGAAATGTTCAAAAATCACAGTGTGATTTTCAGAGGATATCCCGATCCCGGTATCTTTTACATAGAAAGTAACCTTGCCATCTTCAGGCGCATGATATCCGAACCTGATCGAACCTGACGGAGTGTATTTTAACGCATTGTCGATGAGATTAAAAAAAACCTCCTTGAGAATGTGAACATCTGTAACAATTACAGACTGATTGTCGGGCAGGACCTTTTCGACATGAAGAGAAATGACGGAATTACTGCGTTGTAAACGTTGCCGGTAAACCGATTCAATATCGCTGAGTATCTGATTGATCATAAATTCGCTTTTCATAACCGTGATATTTCCCGACTCTATCCTTGAAATTTCAAGGATGTCGTTGATGATGTGCATCAGGTCATCTGATCGTGTTTGAACAATCCTTGAAAATTTGCTACGCTCCGCTGGAGTCAGATCCGGGTCAGAAAGCATTTCGGCAAAACCGACAATGGCATTCATGGGGGTCCTGATCTCATGGCTCATATTGGCCAGAAATGTTGTTTTAAGGCGATCGCTTTCCTCCGCTTTTTTACGGGCATTAACCAGCTCACTGATCATTTTTTTACGTTCCGAAATATCTTCCATGGTGATAATAAAATCGGTAATATCACCCATCGGATCAAATATCGGAGCCACGGAGACCGATTCCCAATAGGTATCCCCGTTCTTTTTCTTGCTCAGGTACTCTCCTGCCCAGACCCTTCCAGAAGTTATGTCATTCCAAATCTGATTATGAACATCGTCGGGCGTCCTGTCAATTTTTAAAATACGGGCAATCTTTCCTTCAACCTCTTCAAAAGAATACCCCGTCATGTGTGTAAACTTTGGATTGACATATCCGATATGGCCCGTGGCATCGGTAATGACGACTGCTGCCGGGCTTTGTTCAATCCCGTGCGACAATCTTCTGGAACGCTGCTCACTTTCCCTGAGCTTATCGTCTGCATTTTTCCGATCAGTGACATCACGGAAATTTATGACGATGGCCTCAATACCCTGAGTTCCGAGCAGGTTGGTAAAAGTGCTTTCAATCCAGAACCAATTGCTTTTTTTATGCCTGAAACGATATTGTATGGTAGGAACAAGTTTTGGATCCTGCAATAGCCGGCCCAGCGTTTCCAGTACCATAGGCAGATCTTCCGGATGGGTCAATTCATTGGGATGATACTGTCCGAAATCTTCTGCGTAATAACCAAACATTCGGGAAGCAGGCGGGCTTGCGTAACAGAAACGTCCCTCCTTGTTTATCATCACGATTCCATCGGGTGCATTTTCAATCAGTGCTCTTGATTTCTTTTCTGCCATTTCAAGCGATTCGGAAAGTAACCGGTATTTCTTCTCACGCTCCAGCAGTGTTGCTTCTGCTTGCTTCTTCGCTGTTATATCAATTGAAAATCCTGCTAAAAATTGGGGCTTTCCGCTGATGTGGATCGGGAATTTGATGGTTGTGTAGCTTCTCCCGTTGAACTCTTCCTCTAATACAACCTCTTTCCCCTCTCGTAATACCCTGATATCGTCTTCAACTATTTTTTTTGCAAAATCAGAAGGAAAGAGATCATACATGGTTTTTCCAAGCATCTCTTCTAATGGTCGGCCCAGCATCTCTTTAAAATTACTGCTGAGTCTCAGCGATCTTATCTGGTCATCCTTGAAAAATACATAAACCGGACTACGCTTCAGAAACTGGGTAAAAATCTCCTCACCCTGCATTAAGGCCTGCTCCACCTTGTTCTTATCACATACATCCGTTATGATTGATCCCAGAAGCGGCTCCCCATCCGGTATGTCAATTCTGAATTTTTCGATAAAATATACATGCGGATTACCCTCCTTATCATTCCAGGATTCCTCATATGCAGTATATCCGATTGTGAGCGCTTTGGTGTCCTGCTCCACCATCATATCTGCAACTTCGGGAGGAAAGAGTTCGTGTGGGTTTTTTCCCACGATTTCTTTATCGCTCCCAACTCCATAAAGCCTGATCCCGGCCGGATTGATATAGACAATCTTCCCTTCACAATGAATGGCAACCGCGCTTGGCAACTGCTCCAACAAAAGGCGGTAATAGTTTTCGGGGCCTTGTTGTGGCTCCAAAGACTGACTTTGCATATTCTTTTTAATATTGACCATATCTTATTTCATTGGGCGGTATTTCGCTTTTTAACCACCAATAATTCCAAATAATTTTAGTTTAGAAAACAACAACTCCTGATTTACGGGTTTGGCAATATAGTCATCGCATCCTGCATCCAACGCCCTCTTTTCGTCCCCACTCATGGCAAAAGCCGTGACTGCAATCACCGGCAGCTCTTTCCTGAATGTTTTTATTTCACGGGTCGCCTCCATCCCATCCATCTCGGGCATCTTCAGATCCATAATTACGAGGGATAATTCGGGGTGGTCATGGCATTTCTGTACTGCTTCCTTCCCGTTTATGGCAGGTATGATCGTAACAGACGCCTTTCTGAGCAGCCGAACCATTAACAGGTAGTTCGATTCATCGTCTTCGGCAATGAGGATAACCGGTCTGGCAATGAGGGGCGCCGAAACGATCCTGTCATGAGGAACATCACATCCTGACAAATCTTTTTCATACGGGATGGTGAAGAAAAAGACAGAGCCTATACCTTTTTCCGATTGCAGTCGGAGTTTACCACCGAGCAAAGTGACCAACCCGCTAACGATCGACAAACCCAATCCGCTTCCTTCATAATCCCTGGTGATTGAGGACTCTTCCTGCATGAAATGTTCGAAAATATGCGGTTGAATTTCCAGGCTGATGCCGATCCCTGTATCGCTGACAAACAACTCCAGCGCTCCTGGTTTCAGGGAGTAGCCAAACCTAATCTCCCCGTGATGTGTGAATTTTATCGCATTGTCAAGCAAATGTGTTACAGCTTTCCTGATGAATTCAGGGTCTGACTTGAGCATACAAATGTCGTAATCCTCAGGAATAGTTAAGCTAAAAACAAGGTTTTTCACTGCACACATTGACTGAAACTGATCCCTGAGTGTATATAACAGTTGATTCAGGTCAAAAGGTTTAACCTGTACCTCCATATTGCCAGACACGATCATCGAGATATCCATATAGCTGGCCATGGTATTCAATAATCGTGAACTGCTGATTTTAATAATTGAGAAAAACTGCTCCTTGTCTTCGTCAGGCAGATCGGGTTGCATAATTAAAGCACTGAATCCAAGTATTCCGTTCAACGGAGTTCTGACTTCATGTGAAATGTTGTTGATAAAAGCTGTTTTAAGCCGGTCGCTTGCTTCGGCTCTTTGCTTGGCAGCAATTAATTCCTCCTCCGAATGCTTGCGATCTGTAATATCCCTCACAATTCCTACGGCATGCCATTTTTCTTTTACCAGCACTGCCGAAAGGGTGATGGAAACATTTAACAAATGTCTATCCTTTTTTAGTGCTTTCATTTCCAATGATTTGCCAACTGCACTCCCCTTACCTGTATTTTGAAATAGCGGAAATTTTTGCCGAAAATCCAGATGATGATTCTCCGGAACAATCAAGGCATGTAAATCTTTACCGAGCGCTTCCTGTTCAGCAAATCCAAATATTTTCTCAGCAGCCGGATTCCAGAAAGAGATGAGGCCATCGTTATCCATCATGATAATTGCGTCTCCGGCAGCATTGGTAATACTGCTTAACCTTGATTCACTTTCCTGCAGGGCTATCAAAGCCGATGTTTTTTCCGCCAGCGCCCGTTTTTTTTCAATTGCTTCCTTTACAGCAAAGGGCAAACGCATCAGGTTTTCTTTGATAACATAATTTGTGGCCCCGTTCCGCAAGCAATCTACGGCAACTTCTTCATTGATAGAACCAGTTAAAATAATGACCGGGATCAGGGGGTCGTATGCAAGTGTGAGCTTTAATGCCTCCATGCCATCGAAATTCGGCATCATGAAATCAGTTATCACAATATCCGGTTTAAAGTTGTGCAACGCATCAAGGAATGTATCTTTGGCTTCAACCAGGAATGGTTCAAACTTTATACCTTCCTGCAGTAATATCTGTTTAGCCATCAGGTGATGGATTGCAACATCTTCTGCAAACAGGATTCTCAAACCTTTTTTCATTTTAATCGCTTTTATAAGGTTAACAGCAATCCTAATGATTATAATAACTTGCTATCTTGTAAAAGTAATGTATTCTTCAATATCAATTTGAATTTAAAACAGGAAAGGAATAAAATCCCAAACCTGCGATTCCGGGAAGAGCAAAAACATACCAGGGTGTACAATTTTCTTTATCTTTGTGAAGTTACTTTAGACTAAATAAACCAGAAATGACTGCAGTCAATATCTATGATATTCAATCATTTACATACTCAGAAACCGAAAATTCTGAACGACAGTGCCAGGGAGTTATCCAGGTCAATGCCGACCACCCCGTTTTTGATGGACATTTCCCTGGTAATCCGGTTGTTCCGGGAGTTTACCAGGTGCAAATGGTGAAGGATTTGGTTGAAAAAGCGTTGAATCATCCGGTAAAACTTTTCGAATCAGATAATATTAAATTTTTATCGATGATCAATCCACAGGAAACAACATTGCTTGAGTTCAATATACACATAAAACCCATAACAGCGAGCCAGTTTACGGCCAATGCCAATATCGGATCAGGGTCAAAAATATTTTTAAAATTCAAGGGAAAATTTAAACTTGAAGCAGGATGCAAAAAAAGATAACAACAACAATCACGGCAAGGGGCTATGAACTTGATTCATATGGTCACCTTAACAATGCCGTTTACCTGAATTATTTCGAGCATGCCCGATGGGAGTTTTTCCGCACATTGGACCTGTACCGGATTATAGCGGCATTTGACCATCTTCCTGTCGTCACCGATGTGCACATCCGTTACCAGCGTGAGATCAGGCTTTTCGATGAACTTATCATCGAATCATTTTGTATTCAGGAAAAACCGTACCTGGTATTCCGACAGAAAATAAACAATAAAACGACTGGTGTGACCGCTGCCAGGGCAACAACCAAACTGATATTTCTTGACAAGAACAAGATTGCCATAGATGTCCCGGCTGAAATAGGCGAGATGATCCAACAATAGTATTCATGGAAAGGCTTGATTCAATTACATTTGAGATCACAAACTGCATCGGGATTATCACGATGGATCTTCCTCCTGAAAATTATCTCCCGGTTCCCGGTTTTATTCCATTAAAACATTTTGAAAAATGGATTGCGACGGAAAATCTCAAAGGATTGATCTTCCGTGGCGCGGGTAAGCATTTCTCAGCCGGGGGCAACCTGGGTAAGATTTTTGAAGCGGGCAAAGATCCGCAATCTATTCATCGCCTTGTCGGGGAGGGCATAGAATTGCTGAACTTCATACAGTGTCTTGAAATTCCTGTCATCGCAGCCATAAACAGGGTATGTTTTGGCGGGGGGCTTGAAATTGCATTGGCCTGCCACATGCGGATTGCGTCAGAAAATGCCCTGCTTGCATTTCCCGAGGTCAATCAAAATCTGATGCCCGGGATGGGCGGAACAATTCGGCTTCCTGGGGTGATAGGCTTGCCGGATACGATAAAAATGCTGCTTGGTGGAGACATGCTGAATGCAATGGAAGGGCAAAAACTTGGATTGATAGATTATATTGCACCCAAAGACCAGGCTTTTGAATTTTCCGTGAATCTTATGCAAAAAATGACCCACGACCGACCATTAAAGGTGATCAATTCCATTATGAAATCGTTGAGAAATTCACGGATAATGAGCAGGGCGGAAGCCATGGCAGAGGAAACCAGACTCTTCTGTTCGCTTGCCATAGATGAGGCAGAACGGCGCAAATCGGAGAAACCGGCATGAGGACAATTCAATGGACTGTTGAAGAGGGGATCGGACGCCTGATGCTGAATCAGCCTCCTTCGAATACCATGACCATTGATTTCTTTGGCGAAATGAAGGAAGTGGTAAATGTTATCACGGGTACCAGAAACCTGAAGGCACTGATCATTTATGGAAACGGCCGCCATTATTCCTCCGGAGCTGATATAGAAGAACTGCTTCGGAATGTGGATCAAAAGATTATGATTGAAAACTACCGCACCTTTTCCCGGATTGAACAAATGGATATTCCCGTGATTTCTGCAATCAGGGGCGTATGCCTTGGGTCCGCATTTGAGCTTGCACTATTCAGCCATTTCAGAATTTGCGCCGAAGATGCCGTTTTGGGGCTGCCCGAGTCAGGGTTTAATATTATGCCAGGTATTGGGGGTATCCGGAGGGTGGCTAATTTGGCAGGTAGCGCTGCTGCAATTGAAATCACGCTCAGGGGAAATACATTTCGTGCCCAGGATGCTTTATCCATGGGCCTGGTCGATATTGTGGTTCCTAAAAAAGAAGTTCTCCCTTTGGCATTGAATTTTGCCGCATTGTTACCGGTGAAGATAGATAAAGAAAACCGGAATATTTATCTTCATAAGTTTCTAAAACCATTGCATGCAAAAACATAACAACGATATATTTGTCAGGGTGACCGGCAGTGGCTCCTTTTTGCCTGGGGAACCCATTCCGGCCGACCAGGTTGATCATTTCCTCGGAGAACTTACAGAGGCACCGGAGAAAATCAGGAAATGGCTTCAGCGGATCAGGCTCCTCATGAAGGAACTGTTGGAAGTTGAATACTATCACTTCGCGATGGACCCGGTGACCCGCAAATTCACCGAAGACAATGTGACCATGTCGGTAAAAGCTGCAAGGGAAGCTATTGAAGATGCCGGGCTGGCACCTGCGGATATTGACCTGATCGTTTATGGCAGCGCCCACCAGGACCAGATGCCAACAGCCAGCGTCCGCATACAGGAGGCGCTGGGGATTGAACAATGCGCCGAATTATCGGTACATGCAAACTGTACCTCAGCTTACAAGGCGCTGCTCCTGGGCGCCGACCTGATCCGCAACGGACGTTACAGGACCGCACTGGTCGTTTCATCCGGGATATCTTCGTCAGAACTGGTCGCTGAATATTACAACCAGCCACTGGTTAAAAAGGAGGAGCTGTTTTTACGTTATTTCCTGAGCGATGGAGCAGCAGCGATTGTGTTACAAGCTGCTGAAACCCGCTCCGATGGATTGTTCATGGACTATAACTACATGGAATCGATCGGGGGGAACAAACCTTCGGCCATGGGCAATAAACGACCGGCTTATTATATGAATCCCAGAGAGGAGTTTGAACTTGGTTATCATCACCTGGCACAGATGTTCCAGGAGGAGTTGCGTGAAAATTTTCATGAACCGGATGGATCTGTTTTTCTCAAAGGACTTAGACGGATGGTGGCCAAATATCCGGTCGACCTGAAAAAGATCAGGTTCTTCCAGGTTAATTTTCCATCAAAACATATCTCGGAATTGATTATGGATGAATGTGCAGCATTGGGAATCCCAAGAGAAACGCTCTATTCAAAAATGGCATCCATGGGGTATACCGGCCCCCCGATGGCCCTGCTGTGCCTCGACAAAATCAGGAAAGAGGAAAAATTGGAAACAGGAGACATCATTCTGAGTTTTGTAACGGAGGTGAGCAAGTTTATGCAGGCGGGATATGTGATTGGGAGGTGGTAAGCTGGTAAGTTGGTAAGTTGGTAAGCTGGTAAGCTGGTAAGCTGGTTTTGAGTTTTGAGTTTTGATTTTTGGTTTTGAGTTTTGAATTTTGAGTTTTTTAAAATGTCCACCAAACACAGATATTCGCTTTACCTGATCTCACCCCTCCAGCGGTTTGTGAACTATCCTGCTCACAGCGAACTGGCGAAAATGTTCGGGAAGAGGCGACTGATGATTCCCCTGGCGCTTCCCACTGTTGCTGCGCTCACACCCGGTCATTACGATATCCGCATTTTCGATGAGGAGATTGAAGATTTGCCTGCAAATGGAAAACCTGATATCGTGGGAATAACGACACTTGCAGCCACCGGAAAACGGGCCTTTGAACTGGGCGACAGGTACCGTGCCATGGGGGTCAAAGTTGTGTTTGGCGGTCCTTATGCCTCCTTCATGCAGGAAGAGGCACTCAAACATGGCGACTGTATTATAGCCGGTGAAGCCGAAGGAAAATGGGAACAATGCCTTGCCGATTTCGAGAACGGCTGTATGAAACAGGTCTACGAATCACAGACTTATGTGGATTATACAACCCAGAAACCACCCCGCTGGGACCTTGTAAAAATGAACAGGATTTTCCAGGTTGCCATCCAGGTTTCGCGCGGATGCCCCTTCAACTGCGATTTTTGCCTGGTCTCAAAGAATTTCGGAAGGAAAATGCGCTATCGTGAAATCGGCAATGTGGTTGAAGAGATCAAGGCTGCACCGTCGAAATACTTTTTCTTTGTTGATGACAATCTCACAATCAACAAGAAATATGCAAAGGAGTTGATGCGGGCCATCATCCCCCTGAAAATTTCCTGGGGATGCATGTGCAGCCTCGATGTCGCAACCGATGATGAACTCCTTGGATTAATGGCTGAGGCCGGATGTTTTAACATCCTCGTTGGTTTTGAATCACTAAATCCCGACAGCCTCGATGAATCGCAAAAACATCATAACCGCGGAGGAAAGATATATGCTGAGGCCATCAACAAGATCCATGCAGCAGGTATTCATATCAACGCCAGCTTCGTAGTTGGTTTTGACAACGACACCCTGGAGGAATTTGACCGTATTTTTGATTTCTCCATGCAGCATAACCTGCCAAATGTCAACCTGCACCTTTTAAATGCGCCTCCCGGCACCGAAACGCATCGGAAATTCAATGAGGAGGGACGGCTGCTCTCGTGTGACCCGGAATTAGGTGTCGGTCACTTCCCTACCCTGCAATATATGAATATGTCGCAAATCGACATCTTCGACAAATACATGGAAACCATCGCAAAACTTTACTCCTTCGATACAATCCGTAAAAAAGGTGAAGCGCTCCTGGGCAATGGAGCCTTTACCCGCCCCGGGGGTGAAATTTCAGTTTTTATGAAAGCACGCCTGTCATGGATTACATTCAAAGAATTTGTTCTCACTGCCGACCCTGACCGGAAAAAGCTATTTAAATTTATCCTCAACCTGATAAAGACAAAAAGAATCGCTATCGATAAGGGACTGGGTTTCCTGCTCTCAATGCTTGGTTACAACCGGCATATCAGGGCTCATCAGCGTAACATGGATGAATACCGGCGTATTGTGATGGAACAGGACAAAGGCCCATGGAAGCGGAATGAATGAGCTGGGAAGCTGGTAAGTTGGTAAGCTGGTAAGCTGGTAAGTTGGCAAGCTGGTAAGTTGGCAAGCTGGTGAACATGTGAACAGGTGAACAGGTGAACAACCTGACAGAGGAGCATTTAAATTCAGAATCAATCAATCAATCAATCAATCAATCAATCATTTAATCATTTAAATGCCTACCATTAAGCACGACTCTTCCGGTATAATAAAGGTCGGTATCATCGGCGAAGGGAAAATGGGATCCGGCATATTTACCTATCTGCTCGATTTTAACTTTGAATTGGTTTGGCTGTGCAGCCAGGATGCCGATACTGAGAAAATTAACAGGCAGTTCGCCAAAAGGATCAAACGGTCGCTGGAAGCCGGAATCATAGACCGGGACCGGTTTGACGTGCTTATTCAATCTCCCATCACACGAAACATGGACAGTTTGTACGACTGTGATCTGGTCATTGAAGCCATTCCTGAAACCGTGGCGCTAAAACGAAACCTGTTTATACAACTTGACCGGATCATCAAACCGGAGGCGATTTTTACATCAAACTCATCTTCGATCAGTCCATCATTGATTGCCCCTCCGGGCAACCGCATGGGGCAATTCGCGGGTCTTCATTTTTTTTATCCGGTTCAGTTGAAGAATATAGTTGAACTTACCATATCCCCCTCAACGACTGCTTGTACAATTGATGCGACTGAGACCTTCCTTGAAAAAATCCAAAGGCATTTTATCACACTGGAAGAAAAAAACAGTTTCGTCCTGAATAAAATCCTTCTTGACGTGCAGAATGAAGCCTGGCTGATTGTGCGTGCCGGTCAGATTACATTGGCGCAGATGGACCAACTCGTCAACCGACACCTTTTTCCCTTTGGTATCTTCGATATATGCGACAGCGTGGGAATCGATACCATGCTTGCTTCGATCCGGAATTACATCAAAGATTATCCCCATAAGAACTATTTTGCCTCTTTTATCTCTGCGCTGGATGATCTGGCTGCCATGGGTAAATTTGGGGTTAAATCAAATGAAGGTTTTTACAAATATCCCAAGGAGGAGGTTCGTTCTGAATTACCTCCCGGATCGGATGCAATCGTTGAACACCTCCGTCAAACCTGGATTTCCGCATCCAGGAGATTTGCAGCACAATGTCATCTTCCGCTTGATGACATGAACCGGGCTATCAAAGAGTATTTTGGAACGGACACCGGGCCTTTTGGATAAACATTTAACACATATTGTATTTATTTGTAATTCACTGATTTTGAAATATTAATATGATCATTGTCAAAGACAGGCAAGCACTCTCCCAATTAAGGCTTAAGATTGGCAAACCAAAACCAGTGTTTTACAGCTGTGGTTTTTATTTGTCTGCGTAAAAATTTAAAAATGTCATGTACCTTTGTAAAACATTAATTTAAACTATCACCCCTATGAAAAAGATAGCCTTCTACATAGTTATGTTGATGGGGATACTGATAACATCAGTTTTGTTCCTGAACCCTCAGAAAGTCAGTGGTTCAATGAAATATGCCCCGCCTGAACAGGGAACTGAACTTCCTGACAGTGTAATGAAATTTGTGCAAAAAGCTTGTATGGACTGCCATGCGGATGATGGTAGTTCTATGGCACGAGGAAAGGTCAATTTCTCCAAATGGGGAACCTATGATGCAGATAAACAGGCAAAAAAAGCAAATTCCATCTGCAAGGAACTTACCAAAGGCGATATGCCTCCCAAGAAGTGGCGTGCAAATAACCCCGCCGATATACCAACCCAGGCCGAAGTTGATATGATCTGCCGATGGGCGAAAGGAATACAAAAATAAATTACCAGATGCCAAATGAAGTTGTTATTACAGGGATGAGCCTCATCACATCCCTGGGATTATCATTGGAAGAAAATTGGAACAACCTGGTTGCCGGTAAAAGCGGGGTAAAATATATCACCTTGTTTGATGCCAGTTCGCTGAACACAAGGTTTGCGGCTGAAGTCCCTCCTGAATTCGAGGAGCTTTCGCGTGCCCATATTAAAAAACGTGCTGCAAGCCAGATGACCCGTGTGACCCGGATGTGTGTTACAGCCGCAAAAATGGCCGTGGCACATGCCGGGATTGATTTTGAACAGGCCGACCGTTCAAGATGCAGTGTTATAATGGGGGTTGTTAATACCGGTAATTCCAGCGTCGAAAAGGATACAACTCCACAAAATACGGTTTTTAAAACCATGACCAACTCGATGCCGGCATGGATATCGCTCGAGTATCAGTTAACGGGACCCAATTTTGCTGTTAACACCGCCTGCGCTTCATCCGCCTATGCCATCGCATTCGGATATGAAATGATCCGGAGCGGCCAATCCGATGTTGTAATAGTAGGTGGCGCCGATTCAATCATTAACTTCGAAGAAATCCAGGGTTTTAATGCCTTGTATGCCCTCTCTGTTGCCAATGATCCCCCGGGGCAGGCCAGCAAGCCGTTTTCAAGAGACAGGGATGGATTTGTGATTGGTGAAGGAGCAGGAGTTCTGGTACTTGAATCAAAATCTCATGCCATGGCGAGGCAGGCAGCCATTCATGCTGAAATTGCCGGGTATGCGCTGACAAGTGAAGGGTACAACATCATGGCCCCGATGAAGGATGGCGAAGGAATGGCAAAGACGATTGAACTTGCCATTAAGAATGCCGGAATTGAGAAAAATGAAGTTGGCTATATCAATGCCCACGGTACTTCGACAGAATTAAACGACCGCTACGAAACAATGGCTATTAACAAGGTGTTTGGTGATTATGCAGGTCAGGTGCCGGTTTCGTCATCAAAGTCGATGCTGGGCCATACGATAGGAGCTGCCGGCGCCATCGAAGCAATTATCACCGCATTGAGTCTGAAATATGGAGTCCTTCCGCCTACAATCAATTATCTGCAGCCCGACCCGGACCTAAAGCTCGATTATGTTCCCAATGTTGCGCGAAAAAAGAACATTTGCTTCGCACTATCCAATTCTTTTGGCTTTGGTGGACATAATGCAACCCTCGTATTAAAAAAACACCTGACCTGAATTTTTAAAAAAAGTACTATTTTTGCAAAAAAGTAAAGATTCATGGCTACCCTAACTGAAAGTATAAAGAACGAAGTCAAAGAAATCGTTTACAGTTTTTTTGCCGAAGAATGTGAAGTTGATATCGCTCAGATCAATGATAACACGAGTATCATTAAAGATCTCGATGGTGATTCGCTGATGTTCCTGGAACTGATTGAAATATTCAAGAAAAAATACAACCTCGATATTGAATTGAAAGTCATTGGCAAATACGCTGTAAAACACCCGGTTGCAACGATCGGCCAGCTGATCGATATGCAGCTGCTGATCATCGAACACGAGAACCGTCTCCTTGACCTGGAACATTAAATTGCACTTTAAATTTGTCGGACAATCATTTAGCCTTTATTTTTCCCGCTTTTGCAAGCGATTATTCGAATCATCCCGGTCAAAAGATTCCAGGTTTTGCTGCACATTTTCAATCAATGCTGCAAATTGCCGCCAGCCAGGTTGATCCATCCCTTGCCGGTTTCACTTTTAGCGGAAACACCTTCCTTGACGACGAGTTGCGTACCCAGTACCTTACCTACACTTATAGTTGTGCGGCATCATCCCTGTTGAGGAAGTCCGGCATCATCCCAATAATGAACGCCGGATACAGCATGGGCATTTACGCAACGCTGTTCGATGCAGGATCGGTTTCCTTTGAAACAGGATTGGAACTCATCCGTCTGGCCTACCGGTCGCTCATGAAGGCCATTGGTTCCCGCTCTTTTGGAATGGGTTCGCTCATTGGTCTTTCGGGGCGCGACATCCATCACCTCATCGACCAGGCTGACCTGCAGATCGAAATCACGAACCAGAATGCAGCCCACTCATTTGTGGTTTCCGGTTATCATCATGATATCATGAAATTAATGGAGCTGGCAAAGGTTGAAGGGGCGCTTCATACACGCGACCTGCAGGTCTCAATTCCTTATCATTCGAGCTATTTAAAAGAGGGCGCCATGCATTTTGCCCGGGAGATCAGCCACCTGGAGGTAAAACATCCCGGGAACCAGATCATTTCGCTGATCGATCAGACATTTTTGACGAATCCTGAGATTATTAGGCAGGAGCTGATCAACAATCTTTTCTATGCACTCAATTGGTTCCGCACCAAACAGGTAATGCTTGAACGCCATGTTTCGGTCTTCGTCGAATGTGGTCCTTCGAAAGGCCTTGTTAAAAACTCAAAATTTGTGGATGGCGACTTCCTTTTCTATGCCCTGGGCTCGCTTCCATTGAATCCCGGTGAAGTGATTCCAAATAATGATAACCAGGGAGCTGTTCGCAGTTGATTGTTCTATGCAGTTGATTCCTGAATAATGGGAAAAGAATTGGGATTTTCAGCTAATTTCTGCAGAATTTGCATCTACCAGATCAGATTTTTCCCTCACCCCTCCATTTTTTTCGGATCCTCAACAATGTCCTGAACATTGGTTCATCAAACTGCTTGCTCATCCGTAAAGTCAGAGCTTCAGCAATCATTTCTGGTGAAGGAGAAGTTTCCAGTGCCGGCAGGCAGTTTGGATAAAGCATTGAGACCTCCTTCATCATCTGATCAAGGCGGCTCCTGGTGATTTTTTCGGTAAAATAGTAGGCTGGAGGCTGAAATACAGCATCACCTGTAATAATTCTGCCCTCCGATACAGCAATGGAGTATAATGGCGTGTTGGGATAGATCCGGAGACCGGCATTCATATAAACAAGATCGGCTGGATTAATATGATTTTCAATGAATTCAACGGTTTCCATGAATGTTTGATCATCCTCACCCGGGCCTCCAAAAAGAAAAAACCACATGGTCGGGATATTATATTTCCGAATCAGCAATGCCATCTTTTCAATTTCAGGAAGGTCGAATCCCTTGCCAAGGTTTTTCAGCATCTTTGGGGAGGCGCTGTCTGGGGTGGCATCGATCTGGTAGAATCCCGCCTCCAGCATCAGTTCAAATAACTCGTCGCTGGTATGTCTTGGATTAATGCCCATGGTTCTGAGCCTGACCTTTATTTTGCGACTGATGATCTCCCTGCAAATCAACTCAGCATGCCCGGCAGGATCATTGAATGTGGAGTCTACAAACTCAAACGTGATAAATCCAAGCCGCTTGTGCGCTTGTTCAATCTCATCGGCAATATCAGCGGGTTTGCGGGTTCTGAACTTTATTCCCTCAATTAACGGGTAGGTACAGTATATGCATCTATGTGAACATCCCCGTTTGGTCTGAATTGAATATACTCCCTTTTGCAGGTAATGTGTAAAATCAATCCAGCTGTCAATCTCTGAAAAGCGCTTTAGTATAGGTTTGGAATATGAAAACGAAGACCCCGTCTGAATTTTCCAGTCTTCTGAGGTGATCAGGTTTGGAAGCATGGAAATGTCCAGATTGAATTGCAGCCTGTCTAGCAACGCCGGTAAGATAACTTCAGCCTCACCCACTATACCATAATCGGCCCCCGTAAGTTTCATACACTCAACAGGAAAAATACTGAAACCGCTTCCACCCAAAATAATAGGCACATCTGTCGCAGCCATTACCGGCCTGATGAATTTGTCAAGGATCCCGTCCAGGTAAAAAATTTCCCGGTCCATCACAATGTCATCAATGTTCCGGATGCTGAAACCAACGTAATCAGGATTGAAGTGCTCAACCAGTGCAACAAGGCTCTTACCCTCATCAAACACCCCATCATAAACCTTCACCTCATAATGATCACGCAAACAGGCTGCCAGCAGGCATAATCCCAGCGGCGGCACCGGATACGGCGCCTTTTCCATGTTCGTATTTACCAGCAGAACTTTTTTCAATATTCAATATTCGATATTCGATATTCAATTTTTTTCTTTTACTTCGTATTTCAACATTCGTTGTTCAATATTCGATATTCTTTATATGACATCCGTCCCCTTTTTGATCAGCCACAAACTCCCGATCCGTGTATGAAATTCATCATGCGGCAAAGTTGTCTTCATAACCGAGTTAAAGAAGTTATACTTCCGGTAGTTATGATCAATGATCTGATCCTTAACCTGTTTATAATAAATTGTGCCAGGCATTGGGGTTAAAACCGTATATCCTGCATAAACAACCCGGTTTCGGTCGGCATATTGAGCCAGCGCATCAAAGTCCTTCACTGTGTAATCGGGCGGGATTACGTAATTTCCGCGGACCATGATCCCGTTTTTCTCAAAAACCTTCACTGCCTCCTGGTTGTCAATGGCCGGAGAATCTTTATGATATTTTCTAAGCTCCTCATCGCGGAAAGATTCAAAACCACAGATTACGACCTTCAATCCGCCCCGGGCAAGCTTTTCGATGATATCAGGACGGTTTGCTGCAACATCGGCACGGATATCCATGATAAATGTTTTTCGTATCCCCTCCTCTTCCATCCGTTTGAATAAATGCAGCATGAACTGCTCATCCACTACGGTATTGGCGTCAGCAAAACGCACTACGGGATATTCATCAATGGTTTTGAGTTCAGTAATCAGGCTTTCAACTGTCCGCTGGTAATATTTTCCTTTAAACTGTGTCCAGATTGAGCAAAATGTGCATTTGTAAGGACAACCCAACGAGGTAAACACATAGGTACTTGGATACGGACTGTTCCCTACTTTATAGGCATCGATCCAGCGTTTCAGGTGATTGCGGTCAGGCATAAGATAATCGGCCCCGGCAGTGTCCCAGGGCGCAGTCTGTCGGGGAGTTCGTTTCAGGCCGGCAGCGGTATTGATCAGAATTCCGGGAATTGAAGACAGGGAACCACCTCTTTCCTTTTTCCTCACTACATTCCTGAAAATGTGCGGACATTGACCGGGGATGACAATATCGAAGGCAGGATCGGTGAAATCACCCGGGCAAAGGGTGGCATGCAAACCGCCGGCAACAGTAAGGATCGATGGATCATACTGTTTAACAGTCCGGCATATTTCAATACAGAAATCAAATTCAGATGTGATGGCTGTCACGCCCACAAGGTCGGGCTGGTGCTTTTCGAGCAAGGTGAGAACCAACATATTCAAGGCCGGGGTGTCAGGCACCAGGTCATACTCTCCCTTGGTATCAAACACGGTGACATCATGATCCTTTACGGCAGCAGCAATGGTAAGCAATCCCAGCGGCGGGCCGATCAGCTTTTTATGTATAAAACGCTTTGCCTCCTCAGGGGCAAACTTCAGAATATTATTCTCCGGAGATCTGGGCGGATTGATCAGCAGAATTTTCATACGCAAATTTAGCTTATTTTTACTATTTTTGTTGAGCTCATTTGAATTGCCATCGATGAGATTCACTGGATAAGAGAATTCCGATTACCCGTGTTTTTTCTCTGCGGTTCTCTGCGAAATAACTCCGCGGTTCTCTGCGGTAAAAAAATGTTTAACAGCAGAGGGCCGCAAAGGTTACGCAGAGGGCCACTGAGAAGAATATTGAAACTCAATTATGTTCGATTTATCATTGGTGCGACAACAGTTCACAGATCTCCACTGCTGCATCATCGTTCCGACCTTTAACAACGACCATGCCCTGGAAGATGTTATTATCGGGGTTTTAGGATATTCCAATGATGTGATCGTGGTCAATGATGGCTCAACAGATACAACAGCTGAAATACTCGGGCGGTATCCTCAGATCCGGTCACTGCATGTCCCTGTCAACACCGGTAAGGGGTGGGCGTTGAGGCAAGGGTTTAAACATGCTATTGACAAGGGATATCGATACGCTATTACCATTGATAGCGACGGACAGCATTTCCCGGAGGATCTTCCCCTGTTCCTCGATCTGATTGAAAAGCAGCCCGACTCCATGATTCTCGGTGCGCGTGACATGAACCGCGAAGAGATTCCTGGCACAAGTAGTTTTGGGCATAAATTCTCGATTTTTTGGTTTAAGGTTGAAACCGGGATCACTGTGCTTGATGTTCAGACAGGTTATCGCTTATATCCACTTCGTAAAATAAAAGAAATCAAGTGGATTGTTTCCAAAAAATATGAGTATGAGGTTGAAATACTGGTCCGGCTTGCCTGGCGCGGCGTAAATGTACTGTCGGTGCCTGTCAGGGTGTATTACGCACCAAAGGAGTTCCGTGTTTCACATTTCCGGAAAGTCAGGGATTTCACGCGTGTTAGCATTGCCAACAGCATTCTTGTCTTCATGGCGCTGCTATGGGTGCGGCCGCTCTCATTTTTCAAAGGACTCCGGAAAAAGTCAGTCAGGGAATTTGTAAGGGAATACATCCTGAACAGCGACGATTCCAATGCAAAACTGGCAATTTCAGTTGCAGTTGGTCTTTTTATCGGAGTGCTGCCGATCTGGGGATGGCAGATGCTGGCCACCTTCGGGCTGGCCCATTTTTTCAAACTCAACAAATTTGTCGCGATAACCTCCTGTAATATCAGCCTGCCGCCAATGCTTCCCCTGATCATTTTCCTCAGTTATATTATGGGCGGTTGGATACTGGGCGCCAATGTGTCGAACCTCGAATACAGCTCCGGATTCGGACTTCACTGGATAAAGGAAAACCTGATACAATACCTCGTGGGCAGTTTTATACTCGGGTTTGTTGTTGCTGCGGTTTTGGGTCCATTCACATATTTCCTTCTCTCTGTTTTTCGTAAAAAAAATGTCTGATTTCTTTGTACACATCTATATTTTTTTTCATGCAAGAAAGTCAGTATTTTATATTCTGATCCTTGTTCTGTTCGTTGCTATGGTTCTGCTGGCTTCACAGATCAGTTTTGAAGAGGATATTTCAGATTCCATTTCCGCTGACGACATTACCGATCAAACTGGCTATGTGGTCAGGAATTTCAAATTCATTGATAAGCTGGTGGTCCATATTGCTCTTAAAGATACAACTGCCAGTCCCGATCCGGATGGATTAGGATCGATTGGACAACAGCTGGTTGATTCCCTGAATATACGCTTTGATTCCTCTGTTATACGCAATATTATATTCAGGGCTTCCGACGAAGCCATGACAGACCTGCTGAACCTGGTAGCCGGCCATTTGCCAATTTTTTTCGATGAATCCGATTATACCAGGCTGGATAGCCTGCTTCTTCCTGAATCTATGAATAAAGCGCTGGAGAAGAATTACAAAATCCTTGTCTCCCCGGCAAGCATGGTCCTGAAAAAGCGGATTCAGCAGGATCCGCTGGGAATAACCAACATCGCTTTCGTAAAGTTGAAATCCCTGAAGGCAGGTGATACCTTTGAAGTGTATAACGGAAGTGTATATACAAGCGACCTGCGGCATTTGCTCATCTTCATTAACCCGGCCAACCCTGCCAGCGAAACTTCCCGTAACGAACAGTTAATTACCGGCCTTGATGAAATCATCCGGGAGCTTACGATGGATAATAAATCACGCTTCCAGGTTCAGTACTTCGGTGGTGCTGCTGTTGCAGTTTCCAATGCGCGGCAACTGAAGACAGATATCATGATTACCCTGGCCATCGCCTTCAGTTTAATATTTCTTCTGGTCGGATGGTATTTCAAAAGTTTCAGGATTCCCTTGCTGGGGTTGCTACCTGCACTGTTTGGAGGCGCATTCTCCCTGGCCATCCTGTTCCTTTTTAAAGGTAAGATCTCTGCAATCTCCCTTGGGATTGGCTCCGTCATCCTTGGATTAATTGTGGATTATGCCCTCTATCTGATAAACCATTTCAGGGCAAAACAGAACATTGAACTGACTCTGAAAGAAATGTCGCTGACCATTGTACTATGCAGCCTCACTTCGGCCGGCGCGTTTTTATGCCTCACTTTTCTGAATTCAGTCGTATTGCAGGACCTGGGATGGTTTTCAGCCCTCAGTGTGGCGGGCGCTGCAATGTTTACACTGATCATCCTCCCCCACCTGTTGAATGGAAAAGTGATGGAACTGCAAAAAACCGGAAAAATCAACTTCATTGACCGTATTGCCGCCATTCCCCTTGATAGAAAAAAATGGCTGATCGCCGTCCTCGTGTTTATAGGGGCCCTCAGCATATGGTTTTCACGCAAAGTCGAATTCGAAAAAGACATGTCGGCGCTCAGTTTTGTAACCCCCGGACTTGCCAGGGCTGAATCGGACCTCGATAAAATAAGCAACTATAAACTTAAAAATCTATACCTGGTTTCAACTGGAAAAACAGCAGAAGAGGCGCTAGAAAACAAGGAAATGCTGAGTGAAAAGATCCGGAAACTGGTTAACACCGGCACAATATCCGGAATTTCGGATGCCGGTTCGCTGCTCACCTCCGGTTCACACCAATTTATAAAAATCGCACGCTGGAACCAGTACTGGACCTCAGAAAAAAAGGCGCAGTTGAAAATAAGTTTATCCTCTGTTTCTCAAAAATATGGCTTCAGTACCGCGGCATTTGATCCTTTTTTCGCCCTGATCAACAAAAATTATACACCGATCACGGCAAATGAGTTAAAAATGAATGATAATCAAATGTTCGCTGACTGGATTACGGTAACTGCCAACCAGGTACTTGCCCCAACCATACTGAAGGTCAAAGAGGCAAATATAGCCGATGTCTACCGGGAGTTTCCAGAAAATTCAAGGTATGTACTGTTTGACAAACAAAGTCTCACCGAACAGTTCGTTATGAATGTCAAACACGACTTCGACCTGCTGGTAACCCTGTCAATGATATTTGTCACACTGCTTCTGATCTTTTCCTTCGGCAGGATCGGCCTCGGTCTTATAACTGCCCTGCCGATGTTTTTCAGCTGGCTGATCACCCTTGGATTTATGGGATTCACCGGTATCCGGTTCAATATTTTCAATATCATTATCTCTTCGTTTATTTTCGGACTTGGCGTCGATTACAGCATCCTGATGATGCGCGGGTTGCAGCATTCCCTGAAAACAGGAAAGGATGATCTTCACGCATACAAAGTCTCCGTATTACTCTCCTCCCTGACCACGATGTTTGGCGTTGGCGCCCTCTTTTTTGCCCGCCACCCGGCTCTCAATTCGATTGCAATGGTATCAATGATTGGTATTGCCGCTGTTGTCCTCCTTTCATTTACATTTCAACCATTGATTTTCAATGGGATAATCCTATCAAGATGCAGGAGGAATAGATTTCCGGTCACCTTACTGATCGTGTTAAAAACTTTTGTCACCTGGGGAAATATTGTCACGATAGCTTTGGTTTTAATGATCCTCGGGGGTATGATCAATCTACTTTTGCCCATAAAGCGCAAGAAAAAGGAGATGCTCTTTCATAATGCGTTTTTTTGGCTCACAAAAGCCTATATTGCATTTACCTTTGCCTGGGACCGGAAACTGATCAATGAACCTGGTGAGGATTTCACCAAACCGGCCATTATTATCAGCAACCATCAGAGCCTTATCGAAACTCCGGCATTTCTGAGATTATACCCCAAAATTATCATCCTTACAACTTCATGGGTTTACAGGTCTCCTATTTTCGGACCAATTGCTAGGCTCGCAAACTATTTCAATGTTGATAACGGAATTGAAAGCATCATCGGTCAATTGAAGGAAAAAGTAAATGAAGGCTTTTCGATCCTGATCTTTCCCGAGGCACACCGTTCGTATGAGCAGCAGATTCAGCGATTTCACAGGGGTGCATTTTATCTTGCCGAAAAACTGCAGGTTGATATTTTACCCATTCTTGTATTCGGCACTGGCGATTTCCTTGGTAAAGGTGAATTCTGGGGCAGGCCAAACAGTTTCAGGATGAAAATACTCCCGCGCGTGCCAATTGTAGATCCCTCTTTCGGAAATACCTACCAGGAGCGAACCAGGCAGTTCCGGAAGTATTATGTCTCGCAATATTCGAAGTTCAAGGCAGAAGAAGGCAATGCTCATTATTACCGGCGTAAACTGGCACTGAATTATGTTCTGAAAGGCCCCATCCTGGAATGGTATATGCGGGTAAAGCTGAAACTGGAAGATAACTATGAAATCTATAACCAGCTTATGCCGCGTGAAGGGGACATCCTGGACCTGGGATGCGGTTATGGATTCATATCCTATATGCTGATGTTCACCAGTGAAAGTCGAAGGATCATCGGCGTCGATTATGATGACGAAAAAATTGAAGTGGCTGAAAACTGCTTTTCGAAAAATGAGCGGATCAACTTCACCACGGCCGATGTATCTGATTATGAAATCATTCCAAAAGATGGTTTTGTACTGGGCGATATTTTGCATTACCTTACACCTGAGAAACAGGAAATCCTGCTCAGAAAATGTTTTGCCAACCTGAAACCCGGTGGAGTCATGCTCATACGCGAGGCGAATGCAGAACTGGCAGCGCGTCATAAAAAGTCATTGATTACAGAATTTCTATCCACCCGCATTGGTTTTAATAAAACCCGGACTCCTGACCACCGCCTTCATTTCACCTCTGCTAAGAAGATCAGCGCTGTTGCAGCAGAATTTGGCCTGACCATACAGATTATTGACAATAAAAAGGTTACGTCGAATAATTTATTCGTTTTGAAATAAAATTTTCGAATGAACAGGAATTACGTCCATCCTCAACCCAACTACCTCACCCCCCTGACCCCCTCTCTGCACGGAGAGGGGGAAACAGCCTCTGTTTGCTACTGCAGCAAATTCAGTCAAACACCCAAACCTCTTTCCCCTCTCCTTCAGGAGAGGGGTCAGGGGGTGAGGTATATCAACCCCTTCGCAAATGCTGCACATCTTTACTACTTTTGCATTGCCGAAAAAAGCAATTAACCTCCTTTAATGAACAAATTCGACATCATCATAATCGGTTCCGGCCTGGGTGGATTGCTTTGCGGGTATATCCTGTCAAAGGAAGGGTACCACGTGTGTATTCTTGAAAAACAAGCCCAGGCTGGCGGGAACCTGCAGACATTTTCACGGCATGGCCATAAATTTGAAACCGGTGTTCATTATCTTGGCGCTTTGGGACCTGGCCAGACGCTGAACCGGTACTGGAAATATTTTGGTTTGACCGAATCCATCGACTTTCAACAACTTGATCCGGATTGCTTTGATCGTGTGATTTTCGGAGACGAGGAATTTCCACTGGCACAGGGATTTGAAAACTTCACAGATCAGCTTCTGCCGTTGTTTCCAGGAGCAAAGGCTTCACTAAACCGCTATGTCCGGGAGATTCATGAAATCACTTCAGCCTTTCCGCTGTATAATCTTGAATTGCCTGTCGACCACCGCGAACATCATTTTACGACCCAGAGCGCTTGTGGTTTTATAGCTGATGTAACATCCGGCATCCGCAATCCGGGATCCAATGTTTCACTATCGGCAGTGCTTTCAGGGAACAACTACCTGTATGGTGGCAGTCGTCTGACCCCGCTGCATGTTGCATCTCTGATCAGTCATTCCTTTATTTCGGGAGCCTACAGGATCATTGGTGGCAGCGACAGGATCACTCAGATTCTTCAAGATGCAATTATTTCCCATGGAGGCTCAATTATCAAAAAACAAGCAGTTACTGCCATCGGGCAGCTTCAGCAGAAATTCACCATCACCACGGGAACCGGACAGGTATTTCATTCAGAAAAGGTTGTTTCCAATATCCATCCTGCAACCACTCTTTCGATGATGCCTGCCGATATTGTTCGTCCTGCTTACCAGAAAAGAATTGTTTCCCTTCAAAACACAATCTCCTCATTCATTCTGTTTCTATCGGTCAAACCTGGTTCTTTTCCTTACCTGAACTATAATTATTACTACCACACTGCTCACGATCCATGGGATGAAACTACTGCTCCCGATAGTAAATGGCCACGGATGTTTCTCTTATCAACAGGATGTCATAAGCCTTCTCAGCAATACGCCGAAACTGTGACCATACTTACCTATATGCGCTTCGATGATGTGTCGCAGTGGAATCACACCTCAGTCGGAAAGAGGGGACCGGAATACCACGATTTCAAGAACAAAAAAGCAGAGAAGCTCCTTGAGGTGGTTTATGCGAAATTCCCCGGATTAAAACCGGCTATTGAAAATATTGAAATATCAACCCCCCTCACCTATCGCGATTATACTGGCATACCCGAAGGCTCACTTTATGGAATCCAGAAAAACTTTCATGAACCGCTGTTGACTAATGTGATGCCGAAAACCAAGATCCCGAATTTTTATTTTACGGGACAGAATACAAATCTGCATGGTGTACTTGGTGTAACTATTGGTTCTGTTGTGACCTGTGGCGAAATTCTCGGATTGGAATACATTCTGAAAAAAATTCAAAATGCCTGACCATAAGCATCGCCGGGTTAAACGGATCGGGTGGGTCCTGCTGTTAATCGTTGCAATCGCTGCAGGATTTTCGATATGGTTCAGCTTCAGGACACAAATTCAGCCGCCAAAACCAGTAAATATTGAATCTGTCAGCCTTATTGTGGACAACCCGGAGAGCGGTTTTTACAGGATCGGCCCTAACTGGCTGAAACAAAGTAGCACCGGGTTATGGGAAATGTACATTGAAGGTAAACCTTTCGACCGGGGCGTTATAAATGGAAAGCTGTCAAAACATCTCATTGCCGCACAGGAAAAGGCATTTATTGACCAGATTCGGGAAATGATCCCCTCAGATTTTTATCTTCGTTTTCTGAAGTACTTTATCTATTGGTTCAACCGCGATCTCGATAAACATCTCACCGAAGAATATAAACTTGAAATATACGGAATATCATTGTCGGCATCAGACCAGTTTTCATTTATCGGTTCAAATTATCAGCGCATGCTCAATTATCACTCGGCCCATGACATTGGCCATGCCCTGCAGGACTACAGCCTGGTTGGATGCACCAGTTTCGGGATTTGGGGAAGCAAATCAAAAGACAGCTCCCTGATCATTGGCCGGAATTTCGATTTCTATGTTGGGGATGAATTTGCCCGGAACAAGATCATCTGTTTTGAAAAACCCGAAGATGGTTATGGCTTTATGATGGTTACCTGGGGAGGCATGATCGGGACAGTTTCAGGCATGAATGAAATGGGGCTGACCATTACCATCAACGCAGCTAAATCAGATATTCCTTCTTCGGCGCGAACCCCGATATCAATCGTGGCAAGGGAAATTCTGCAGTATGCAAAAAATATCGGCGAAGCATTCGCAATTGCCCGGAAACGTGAAACATTCGTCACCGAATCCATTCTGGTAGGTTCGTCATTGGACAAGAAGGCTGTCATTATTGAGAAATCACCATTCAAAATTGCCCTGGTTTTGCCCGACAAAGATTACATTGCCTGTGCAAACCATTTTCAGTCTGATGAATTTTCTACCGATCCTCTGAATATTCAAAACATGAAGGAGAATGCCTCCGTTTATCGTTATAAAAGGCTGGTGCAGAATCTCAGCAGTGACATCCCCAGCGACTATCAGTCTGTGGCTGATATTCTGCGCGATCAGCGGGGGCTTAATGGCGTCAACATTGGAATGGGCAACGAGAAAGCAATGAACCAGCTGATTGCCCATCATTCCATTATTTTCATGCCGGAAAAACTGATGGTCTGGGTTTCAACCTCACCATGGCAAATCGGGCCATATGTATGTTACGACCTATATAAAATTTTTCATAACTTTGCCGGGCTTCAGCGTAAGGTTGAAATAACGGAACCGGATAAGACTATTTCATCAGATTCATTCCTCGGATCCAATGACTACAAGCGTTTCGTGCGCTTTAAGGAAATGAGGAAATATCTGAAACATGTTATCCGGTCCGGAAAAACCGATGCACTGCCAGGTTCTTTTATTGATGATTTCAGGGCATCTAATCCCATGTATTATGAGGTTTTTGACCTGATTGGTGATTTTTATTCCCAAAACGGCCAATGGAAACTTGCTCAGGCAGAATACCGTCAAGCGCTGTTATTGGTTATTCCGCGATGGAAGGAAAAGGAAAACATTATTAAAAAACTGGTGGATTGCGCTGATAAGAAATAACCCTGTCAGGGTGGTAGAAAACTTTTAAGAACGAAAAAGATCAAATAATGAAATTTAAACTGATATATCCCCGCTGGGAAAAACTCGAAGGACAAACGATCTTTAACCTGCCGCCCCATGGTCCGGTGGTTATGGCCGCTGCAATTCCGCAAAATGTCGAAATTGACTTTACCGATGAAAATGTTGAGGAACTCGTGATTGATGAAAGTCCTGATTTTGTTGGCATTTCGATGATGCTCACCACCCAGGTCAAACGGGGCTGGGAGATTGCCGATCAGTACCATAAACTCGGTAAAAAAGTCATCTTTGGCGGAATATCGACCATGCTTCATGCTGAAGAAACCATGCTGCATGCCGATTCGGTTTTTCTGGGTGAAGTGGAAGGACGCCTCGACCAGGTATTTCAGGACTTCCATAAAAATGACCTGAAAAAAATCTACAACTTCATGAGCAAGCCACCCGACATGGGACTCATCGGACCGGCAAAGCGTGACATCCTGAACAAGGATCTTTATTATCACAAGGGATTCCGCATGGTCGATCTGTTTCACGCCTCCCGCGGATGCATCTACGACTGCTATCCCTGTGCTGTTCGTTATCTTGGAGGCCGGGGGTTCCGTCCCCGCCCGATCGACCGGGTGGTTGAGGAACTATCGCAAATGGATAACAACCGCCTTTTCATCGTGGATAATTCACTTGCCCTCGATACCCAGTGGGAAAAGGAGCTCTTTAAAGCCATGATCCCGCTGAAGAAAAAATGGGTGAGTCACACCATCGAAGATAAGGATGATGTACTCGACCTGGCTGCCCAGGCTGGCGCATGGTATGTATACCAGGCAGTGTTTGATACCTCTGATTACATTAAAAACCGCATCAAACAGTACCATCAGTATGGAATTGCCGTTGAAGGCACTATTTTATTGGGCCTCGACAACCAAACCGAGGATGATATCAAACGCCTGGTCGATTTTTTGCTTGAAATCGAGCTGGATCTTGCCGAATTCACTGTACTGGCGCCTTTCCCGCATACAAAAGCCTACAGCGACCTGTTAAAACAGGGCCGCATTTTCGATACGGACTGGAATCATTACAATGCCGGGAAAGTAGTGTATCATCCAAAACATATGTCAGCAGAAAGACTTGGTGAACTTTACCAATATGCCTGGGATACCTTTTATAAAGATGAACCGCAAACGATGAAAATGTTCAACCTGATTAATAAAGTTGTTTCCCGCGAAATTGAAGATGGAACCTACACAGCACGCCGCCGTGACATCGCCGATCTCAGCTTCGGAAAAAAAGTCCCTAAAGTAGCCTGATGAATAGTATGCGAGCAGTGCAAAGGAATGCAAGCAATGCAAACAATGCATACAATGCAAAAAATGTAAACAATGCAAGTAATGCAAGTAGCAGACAAACCACCCGTCCGCTTGTCTTCTTTTTCACCTGTTCACAAATTTACCAACTTACCAGCTTACCAGCTTACCAACTT
>CAISJJ010000296.1 GCA_903885595.1 uncultured Bacteroidales bacterium | reverse complement strand
TCATTTTTGCTCAAAAAACTTTATCAGGTTTTAGATTTGTTCTCAACAGTTCTTTTTTGGAATATGTTCACCGAAGAACAAAATCAGATGTCTGGTATATTAATACGATTATACAGCCTCATATAATTGATTATGCAAAAAAGCATAATATTGCATGTATTGTTCATTCGCATGAACTAGAGCAAATGTTGGTAACCTTGACATTAGAGAATATTCATCAACTCGTATCTTATCCAAAACTCATTATTGCAAACTCGGAGACTTCGGCTAAAGTGTTAAAAATTCTCGGAAGGGAAAATGATATGGAAGTGTGTTTTCCATCTTTTGAATCAGGAAAAATATTCAAAGATTCAACGCGAGTAAAGGAAATACGGAAAGTATTGGGGATAAATGAATCTACTTTTGTCTGGATAATGTCAGGTACAACTGACCCCAACAAGAATCCTGCTCGTTTCGTGGAAATTGCGAATGAGTTACTAAAAAAGCATTATGATTGTCATTTCATCTGGATTGGAGATAATCCGAATAATGGACTGGGTGCTTTTGTCAAAAAGTATTCAACCTTTCTGGGCATTGACAAACAAATAACTTGGACCGGTTTTCTATCAGGTAACGAATATTACAGTTACCTTAACCTGGCTGATGGATTGTTATTGACATCAATGAAAGAATCTTTTTCTTTGGTTGCCATTGAGGCTTTATATCTGGGAAAGCCGGTAGTCTCTTTCAACTGTGGTGGAATCAAAGAGATCATGGCGGAAGGACTAGGTCATGTTGTCGATTCATGGAATGTTTCCGATATAACCAAAGCCTTGATCCAGGTAATGCAGAATAAGAGCAATTATAATCCTGTTCTGGCAAAAAGTCACGCTGAAAAGTTCGATATAGATAATCAAATAGGGAAATGGCATGAAGTTCTATCTGATTACTTTTTAGAATAAGCGACCTGTAAATGGTTACAATAATAATTGTTAACTGGAATTCCGGATCTCAGCTTCAGGCTTGTTTGGATTCTATTAATCAATACGAAATCAACCTGGTTTGTCAGATTATTGTTGTTGATAATGGCTCTTACGATGGTTCTGATGCTGCTGTTGAAGGTAAACCTAAAGTCAAGCTCATCCGGGCTGAATCAAATCTTGGCTTTGGCATGGCCTGTAACATTGGTGCGGCACAAGCAAAAAGTGAATATATTCTATTCCTGAATCCCGATACGCTTTTATATAGGAATTCTCTATCGATTCCGATAAAATTCATGGAAGATAAAAGGAATAACAATATTGGAATCTGTGGTATACAGCTTATTGATGATAATGGACAAATATCAAGGAGTTGTTCCCGGTTCTTTTCCTTGAATATCTATTTATCCCATATCCTGGGCATTGATCGATTTTTTCCACAATTTGGAGAGCAAATGACGGACTGGGATCATAAAACAAATCACATGGTCGATCATGTGATTGGCGCTTTTTATCTGGTAAGGCGAACGGTGTTTGCTGAACTCGATGGATTTGACGAACGTTTTTTTGTATATTTTGAGGATCATGATTTTTCATACCGGGCAAAAGATCACGG
>CAISJJ010000295.1 GCA_903885595.1 uncultured Bacteroidales bacterium | reverse complement strand
CGAAGAAACACCTGAACTCATTTTCACCGAAGAGGTTGATCCTAAAATCGGGCTTCAGGCATTCCAGGCGCGAAAAGTGGCCTTTAATCTTGGTTTAAAGGATGAGGCTTACAAAAACATGGTAAAATTTGTCTTTGCTGTCTACAAAGCCTATGAAGGAAGTGATGCTTCCCTGATCGAGATAAATCCTGTATTTAAAACCTCTGATAACAAGATACTGGCGGCTGATGCAAAAATCGTGATCGATAACAATGCACTGTTCCGTCATCCCGATATCGCCACCATGCGCGATCTGGACGAAGAGGATCCCATTGAGGTTGAGGCGACACGGCATGACCTGAATTATGTAAAACTGAATGGCAACGTCGGATGCATGGTCAATGGAGCAGGTCTTGCCATGGCAACAATGGATATAATAAAACTTTCGGGTGGCGATCCTGCGAATTTTCTCGATGTCGGGGGTTCAGCCAATGCAAAGCGTGTAGAAGAAGGTTTCAGGATCATCCTCAAGGATCCGGCAGTAAAGGCGATACTCGTCAATATTTTTGGTGGTATTGTTCGCTGCGACCGGGTGGCACAAGGCGTGGTGGATGCCTATAAAAATATCGGGGAGATCAGCATCCCGATTATTGTCAGGTTACAGGGAACCAATGCAGAGGAGGGTAAAAAGCTGATTGATGAATCCGGCTTGAAAGTCCATTCGGCCATCACCCTTAAAGAGGCAGCCGATCTGGTTACGCAGGTATTGTTGTAGCCCGGATATTCATCTCCTTTTCGAAAAGGAGGGCTCTCACTTTTATCAATTCATCAACCGGAGATTCTGAAAAGGATAATTTTTCCCATTTTATTCCTGTTTTTTCAAGTTCCGGTTTGGAAAACACGTGGGACAAGTACTCCCTGAGATTCTCTTCATCAGCAGACTGGCTCTGTTCATCCGACATTTTCAGAAACTGCAGCAATCTAAGCCCGTCAAATTTCTCATGGAAAGCCCTGGCAAAATGACCGAAGTCTTTATGGTTCAACCTTAACGGCTGCCATGGATCCTGTTCACCGGAGACCAAAACCATAAACGCCGTAATGGCGGTGAGATTTGTTTTCAGATATAATTCCGGCAGCATCTGGTATGTTTCCGCTATTTTATCAAACAAGGCCATGGGATAAACCGGGTAACTGTTCCAGTCGCCTGCATCGCCCCTGATCATCGCCGGACCGGTCCCAAAAAAAACACGATCCGAAAAACGTGCTTCCGGGTAGACAATCTCTTCATTCCATAATAAAACCGTTCCGAATTTCCTGAGTTTCTGAAGAAAATAAAAGTCTTCACCACTCAGTTTGGGAGTCATTCCACCGATGGCACGGTAGGCCCAGACAGGCAGGGCCATTGCTGAACCGAGCGCGGTGAAGGCATATGGTGAACCAATTCGGGCAAGATTCAGGAAATAATGACGCATATAGATTTCATACCTGAGCATGGCACGATTTGCCCGAATATCGTCCACCAGGTTGTGAAAATAGGGCACCGACAAGGCAACCGCTTCAGGATGCCTCTTGAAATTCATCGCAATGGATAAAAGATAATCATCAGAAATGACCGTATCGGCATCAAGGCTAATGATGATATCTCCGCGTGAAGCCTCTTTGTCAATCAGATCCATTACCGATTTGCGGGCCCAACCCACACCATGTCGTTTTCCTGTCCACCCCCTGCCCCTTGAGGTACGATCGATAACGGTTGTATCAATTTCCCTGAAATTATCAAGAAGTCTGATGCAAATCGCATTGTTTTCGCAAGCATCTAATTTTTCCGGGTCATTCCACCATGTATCCGGCTGATTTACACAGGCAACAATCTTGAAACGGCGGTAAGACTGGCTGGCAAAACAAGTCAGTAAACGAGGCAACAATTCTGGTTCATCCATCACAGGCAGCGCCACATAGAGAAATGGCAAATCGGGATTACCAGGGGG
>CAISJJ010000294.1 GCA_903885595.1 uncultured Bacteroidales bacterium | reverse complement strand
GCCGGTAACTGCAAGAGGGGTGTGCTGGAGCCTATCTCAAAATCCTACCATTGCTGACGGTATCACCTCCGATGGAACCGGGACCGGTGTATTTGTAAGCAACCTTGCCGGTTTAACGCCAAACACTCCTTATTATTTAAGGGCTTATGCCACTAACAGTGTTGGAACGTCTTATGGCAATGAGTTGACCTTCACAACGTTGCCGGCTGTCTTTACTTGCGGTTCATCCCTCACCCTCAACCATGTGGCAGGAGCCGTTGCGCCGGTAAACAAAACCGTTACCTATGGCACCGTTACCAATATTCCCGGAGAAACCTCCAAATGCTGGATCACCAGCAACCTCGGCGCCGACCACCAGGCAACAGCAAAAAATGATGCCACCGAACCCTCGGCCGGATGGTACTGGCAGTTTAACCGGAAACAGGGGTACAAGCATGATGGCACAACCCGTACTCCCAATACCACCTGGATAAGCAGCATCAGCGAAAATTCAAACTGGACAACAGCCAACGACCCATGCACCCTTGAACTTGGCGCTGTCTGGCGTATTCCGACAATTACAGAATGGACCAATGTGAAGGAAAGTGGGAACTGGGTAACCTGGGGCGACCCGTGGAACTCTGCCTTAAAAATGCATGCTGCCGGGCGCCTGGACAGCAGCGATGGTCATATGGGCAATCGCGGAATAGTCGGCTACGGAATGAGTAGTCAGCAGATCGATGCCTCCAGTAGCTGGTTTCTGGGCTTTGGCAGTGGCTTCTGCAGCATCGGTAACGGCAGCAAGGCGAGTGCCATGCCGCTGCGTTGCATCAAAGAATAGAACAACCCTATCCCCCGACACCTTTGGAGACCTCACCCACTGTTTAGTGCGGGACTTATGGTATGGATTTTTCACCCGGTGTTGCTTAATTTTAAAGGTTTATTGTCCGTGGTAATTTCCTATTTTTGTTCCCTGATATTAAACCAGCAACACCATGTACGGCAATTTTCAACAGCATTTACTGAAGCAGATCGAAGGCATTCATCACGATGGTTTATATAAAACCGAACGGATCATCACCACCCCACAGGGGGTAGAGATAATGACCAATGGCAGGAAGGTCCTGAACATGTGTGCCAACAACTATCTCGGGCTATCCAATGACCCGCGTGTAATGGCTGGCGCCAATTATACCTTTTTCCGTTACGGATATGGTTTGTCTTCAGTCCGTTTCATCTGTGGCACGCAGCAGGTTCACAAAGACCTGGAGGCAAAGCTGAGTGAATTCCTTGGGATGGAGGACACCATACTTTATTCCTCGGCTTTCGATGCCAATGGCGGCGTTTTTGAACCTTTGCTGGGAGAGCAGGATGCCATTATTTCGGATGAGCTAAACCATGCTTCGATCATTGACGGCGTAAGGCTTTGCAAGGCTCAGCGTTTCCGTTACAAGAACAATGACATGGACGATCTGGAGGAGGTGTTACAGGATGCGAGTGAAGCCCATTTCAAACTCATCGTAACCGACGGGGTTTTTTCCATGGATGGCATCATCGCAAAGGTGGATAAAATTTGCGACCTGGCCGACAAATACAATGCCCTGGTGATGGTTGATGATTCGCATGCAACGGGGTTTGTGGGTAAAACCGGCCGTGGAACTGTTGAACACTGCAATGCACAGGGGCGGGTGGATATCATCTCCACCACCTTTGGCAAGGCACTGGGTGGCGCTTCCGGCGGATGCATCTCGGCAAAAAAAGAAATTGTTGAAATCCTGCGCCAGCGATCAAGACCCTATCTTTTTTCCAATACTTTGGCTCCTGCCATCACCGGCGCCACACTGGAAGTATTGAACATGCTCTCTGAAACCACAGCCCTCAGGGATAAATTGTTTGAAAACACCAAACTATTCAGAAAGGGTATGGAAGATTTCGGGTTCCGCATTGTTCCAGGAATCCACCCCATCGTTCCTGTGCTGTTCGGTCATTTGCCAAACGATGCGAAACTCTCTCAGGAGTTTGCCAATGCATTGCTGGAAGAGGGTGTTTATGTGATCGGCTTTTACTATCCCGTGGTCCCGAAAGGCAAATCCCGCATCAGGGTGCAGATCAGCGCCGCCCATTCTATGGAACAGATCGGTTTTGCGCTGGATAAATTCAGAAAGGTGGGAAAAAAGCTTGGAGCCATTTAATTTACGATTTACGATTGACATCCTACTCTTCCGACTTTCGTTTGTATCCGATTTGCTTTCTGGTTTCCTGCGGTGGATTCAAAAACTGTTTCAGGGCCTTGAATATTAATTGTATGTCATCGCTGTTTCTTCCGATCTCTTGTTCGAACTGCTTAATCTTCAATAGTATGTCTTTATGAGTCATCAGCAGTTCACGCATTTTAGTAAAAACCCGGATAATCCGGATATTCGTTTCAATTGCTTTTTTGCTGTTCAAAACACAGGACAACATCGTAACTCCCTGCTCGGTAAAACAATACGGTGCATAGCGTAACCCCATTTTGTCAGAATTGGAGGACGCAATTTGCGTCCTCCAATTCTGAAACTCTTCCATCGTCAATTCGAACATGAAATCTTCAGGAAAGCGTGCAATATTGCGCCTCACCGCCTCTTTAAGTCTTTTTGCTTCGATGCCGTAAAGTTCAGCAAGGTCGCGGTCTATCATCACTTTTTGTCCTCGGATCTGGTAGATTTTACTTATGATCACCTCTTCGGGGATTGTTGTTATTAATTCCTGTTTTCTCATGACTTGGTCCTTTCATATTTTTCAAAATATTGCAGGAAATTATGGGTTACTCTGCTTAATCCGTTTCAAAGTAAAATGTAATACAATAAATAATAAAAGTTTTCAACAATGGGATTACCGCCTCAAGATTGCTTATAGTTTTGCATTTTTCATTTTTCCCCAATATGGTTCACGGCATCGGAACAGATATCATCGAAGTGGTACGCATCGAAAAGGTGATGGGGCGCGACATTGGTTTCAGGGATAAGATCTTCACTCCCGGAGAAATTGCCTATTGTGAAACCAAAAAGCATAAATACGAAAATTATGCAGCCCGGTTTTCTGCCAAGGAGGCCTTTTTAAAAGCCATCGGTACCGGCTGGCGATTCGGCATCCGCTTTGCCGATATCGACGTTTTTCATGACGAACTTGGAAAGCCGCATATCAACTTAACCGGGAAGGCAAAAGAATTGGCCACGGACTTGTCAATTTCAAAAATACATGTATCTTTATCGCATCTAAAAGAACTTGCTACTGCTATTGTAATACTCGAATGTGAAATTGCAAATCCCAATGTCCACGAGCCTTTTTAAACAATTTGCAAATTTTCTCACACTACAAATAATATATTGCACCTACGGAGCAATATATGCAAACATTTCACGGGCCACCAATGTATTGCTCCTATGGAGCAAAATCGTTTACACGTTTTTATATTCCACCAATTTGTTGCACCAATGGAACAAAATCATTTACACTTTTTTATATACCACCAATTTGTTGCACCAATGGAGCAAAATCATTTACACTTTTTTACATGCCACCAATCTGTTGCACCAATGGAGCAAAATTATTCATGCGGGCTACCAATTTGATGCTCCAGTCAAAAATTTTCAAATCCTCAAATTCTTAATTCCTGACCTATGTCGAATATCGGATCCTACGACGAACGTGTAAAAAACTTTGACTGGAACATTTCCGAAAAAGAACTGGATTACAAGCCAGGCGATATCATCAACATCGGCTGGTATTGTTCCGACCGCATTTGCGAAAAGGGATTTGGCAATAAACCGGCCCTTATCTGGGAAGGATCAACCGGCAATGAAAAACGATACTCCTACAACGATCTGCGACTCAACAGCAATGCAATAGGACAATTTCTGCGCGGTCTTGGAATAAAGCCCGAAGACCGGGTGTGTCTTTTCATGGACAAAATTCCCGAATTGTATATCGGATTTCTTGGCATCCTGAAGATGGGCGGTATTGCCCAGCCTTTGTTTTCGGCATTCGGGGATGAATCACTTTTCGTACGCCTCGACAATGCGCAGACCACGGCCATCATCACCCAGAAAAAACATGCCCCCAAGGTTCGGAAGATCATGGATAAAATGCCCTATCTCAAGCATATGATCATTGTGGATGCCGATCCAGCCAAGCCGTTACTAGACCGGGAGGTGGCCTTTGATATGGGCAAAGCGGAGAAAATCGAAAAATTTGTAATCCATCCAACCTTTGCGGAATCACCTTCGGTGTTGCATTACACCTCCGGCACTACCGGACAACCCAAGGGGGTAAAGCACGTACATTATTCGCTTATTTCGCAATATCTTACCTCCAAATGGGTACTCGACCTGCAGGATTCCGATATATACTGGTGCACCGCCGACCCGGGATGGGTAACAGGCACCTCTTACGGCATCATCGGCGCATTCAGCAACGGCGTAACCCAGTGTGTTCTTGATGCCGGATTTTCGGCCGACAACTGGTACCGTTTCATTGAAAAACATAAGATCAGCATGTGGTATTCGGCGCCTACCGCCATCCGTTCACTGATGAAAGCGGGGGATGAGGTGATTAAGAAATATGATCTTTCCTCCCTTCGTCACCTGGCATCCGTTGGAGAACCGCTTAACAGCGAGGCAGTGATCTGGTCAGAAAAAGTATTTGGAAAACCTTTCCTCGACACATACTGGCAAACTGAAACCGGGTCGATGATGATCAGTAACTTCCCCGGGATGAAAATAAAACCTGGTTCCATGGGTAAACCCTTCCCAGGAATTACCGCTACCGTTATTGACGCTGAAACCTACGAACCGTTTGGTGAATCAGGAAAAATCGGGCTGATTGCCATTAAACCCGGATGGCCATCCATGATGCGCACCTACTGGCGCAATGAAGAGACCTATAAAAAGAAATTCCAGAATGGATGGTACCTTCCCGGCGACCGTTCGAGCATCGACAATGAAGGATATTTCTGGTTTGTCGGACGCGATGATGATGTCATCAATACCGGAGGGCACCTGGTAAGTCCATTCGAAGTGGAATCTGCACTCCTTGAACACCCTGCAGTCGCCGAATCGGCAGTGGTTGCCAAACCTGACTTCGTGAATATGGAGGTTGTTAAAGCATTTGTAACGCTCAAACCAGGTTTTGTTGGAAGCAAGGATCTGGATTTGGACATCATGAATTTTGTACGTAAAAAATTGTCACCATTGGCCATGCCACAGGAGATTGAATTTATTGACACCCTCCCGAAAACCCGCAGCGGGAAAATCATGCGGCGTATCCTGCATGCCAAAGAGTGGGGAGAGGAGATCGGGGATACCTCTACACTGGAAAACGATTAAAAAATTGAATATCGAATATTGAACAACGAATATCGAATTTGGAAATGAATACCATTGAATATTGAAGGGAAAAATTGAAATAAGCACAGGTTTTGAATTTTGATTTGTGGTTTTGAGTTTTGAATTTTGATCTTTGAGTTTAAGTTTATTTACTAACGTAAAATCCGATTTTTAATTCCAAATAATTATAAACCAATAAAATATAGGAGAAAATTCCAATGGACGAAATGCAAGAAATAATCAAGACGTATGTGATCAAAGAATATGTGGAAGATGACACGGAGCTGACCTACGATTCTCCGCTGATTTCCGGTGGTATTGTTGACAGTTTTTCTATGGTTTCGCTGAAACGATTCCTGGAGAACAAGTACAACATCTCCATTCCTGATGATAAAGCGACTCCGGAAGCTTTCGATTCGGTGAACAAGATATGTGCACTGGTCAGGGAATATGTAAAATAGGGAGGCAGATATGGCTTATACCGATACAACACGCGGGATGTACTCCGACATCCTGACCGGCCTTAAGGAGGCAGGGCTTTTCAAACAGGAGCGATTCATCCATTCAGCGCAGGCTGCAGATATTGAAGTTGAATTTCCAACTGGTGCCCCACTTAAAAAGGTCATTAATATTTGTGCCAATAATTACCTTGGCATGTCGAGTCATCCGGATGTGGTCAAAGCTGCACATGAAGGTCTTGATTCCCATGGTTACGGGATGTCATCCGTGCGCTTTATCTGCGGAACACAGGACATTCACCGCACACTCGAGCAGATGGTGACTAAATTCCTCGGTACCGAAGACACCATCCTCTTTCCATCCTGCATGGATGCCAATGCCGGTGTTTTCGAAGCAGTGCTGACCAAGGATGACGTCATGATCTCCGACCGCCTGGTTCACGCCTCCATCATCGACGGTATCCGCCTCTGCAGCGCGATGCATGACACCTTCAAGCATTCCGACATGGAACACTTGGAGGAAAAACTGCAGCTTCATAACGACAAGCGATTGAAATGTGTGATCACCGACGGTGTTTTCTCCATGGATGGCGATACCGCCAAACTGGACAAGATGGTGGAATTGTGCGAAAAGTACGACGCCCTCCTGATGGTGGATGAATCGCACTCCAGCGGTTTCATCGGGAAAACCGGCCGGGGAACACACGAGCATTGCGGTGTACTGGGCAAAATCGACATCATCACCACCACCTTTGGCAAAGGACTGGGAGGTGCTTCCGGCGGATGTGTTTCAGGTCGCAAGGAGATTGTGGAGATGTGTCGTCAGAAGGCCCGTCCGTATCTTTTCTCCAATACGATTGCTCCACCGGTGGTTGCCGGCGTGATCAAGGTGCTTGAGATCCTCTCTGCTTCAACCGACCGCCGCGACAAGCTTGAAAAAAATACCGAATTCTGGCGCAAGGGACTTCTCGAAGCCGGACTTATCATTAAGGCAGGCGATACCCCGATTGTGCCGGTGATGCTGTTCAATGCAAAACTTGCGCAGGATGTCTCTCGCGATTTGTATGATGAGGGCATTTATGCCATCGGATTTTTCTTCCCGGTAGTTCCACAAGGAGCAGCACGTATCCGAACCCAGATTTCTGCCGGACACGAAATCCACCATCTTGAAAAAGCGCTGGAAGCGTTCAGGAAGGTTGGAAAGAAATATGACATCCTGGGCAAAAGCAAGCAGGAGATCATTGAACGGTATGGAATGTGAAATCAGGCAGTGAAGTAGCGAGGCAGCGAGATAGCGAAATTTCGCCACCTCACTACCTCGCTACCTCGCCACCTCGCTACCTCGCCACCTCGCTACCTCGCCACCTCGCTACTTTTCAATTTAAAAACCAAATCTTTATGGAACAAAAATTAGCCAATCCCGCCCCACTCGGACTGATGGGTTTTGGGATGACTACCGTGTTACTTAACATTC
>CAISJJ010000293.1 GCA_903885595.1 uncultured Bacteroidales bacterium | reverse complement strand
TTACAAAGGAGATTGTTTCACGATTTCAGAAGAACTGCTGTCCGGAATATGGTTCGCTCCGGTATTCCTGAAAGGGTCGCCATGATGATATCAGGACACAAAACCCGATCTGTCTTTGACCGATATAACATCGTGAATCAAACAGATTTGAAAGAAGCCGCAAACAGACAATCCGAATACCTGGAAAATCAGGTGGGCACAGTTTTGGGCACAATCACCCAAATCAAAGAAAAAAAGGCTATCCAAAAAACTGGATAACCTCTTGTTTTTATTGGTGCCTGGGACGAGAATCGAACTCGTACAGGGATAAACCCCGAGGGATTTTAAGTCTATTTTTTTGCCTTTTCACCTTTTTTCACTTACCCTCATTTGTCATATAAAACATATTGACATTACAGTATAAAATGTCTATTATGCCCTCAAGTTTTATCACTTAAAAACACCTTGCTTCAGTTGGAAATTTGTGACACATTTGTGACACTTTTCAAGGGGCCAAAATCATGAGTTGGGAAAAGACGGATTATCCAGGGGTATATGTTCGAGAATTGCAGAATCAAAAACACGGGATCGGTAAAGATTACAACATCTCTATCAGATACCGTTTTAATGGGAAAAATTATCAAGAGATAATCGGACGAGCCTCAAAGAGCAATTCACCTAAAAAAGCATTTGTACTTCTTTCTGAGTTAAAAGAAAATCAAAAAAAGGGAACCGGGCCTTGCACGCTGAAAGAGCGATGCCAGATCAAGCAGGACGTTGCAACCGAGGCAGCAAGGCAAAGCGAAATCCTTGAAACCGAAAATCTTACATTCAGAGCCTACTTTGAAAATTCTTATTTGCCTATCCAGAAAACGCACAAGGGCAAGTCCACATGGATAAAGGAAACCGGACACGCTGAGAACTGGATTTTCCCTGTAGTTGGGAATTTTCCCCTGAAAACCTTATCCAGCTTTCATATCGAGCAAATCAAAAAGAGCTTACTGGATGCCGAAAAAACACCGCGAACCATTCAATATTGTCTTGCGACATTCAGACAGGTTTGGAACCATGCGCGTCGGGCCGGGATCGTATCAGGTGACAGTCCTACCAGGAATGTTAAAATCCCAAAATTCGATAATCAAAGACAGCGTTTCTTAACGAATGGCGAATGTAGCAGCCTTTTGGATGAACTCAAAAAAAAATCAGTGGAAACCTATTTTTATTCTGTCATGTCACTGGATGCCGGGTTGCGATTCTCGGAAGTGGCCGGGTTACAATGGCAGGATATAGATTTTGTGAGGCAAACGATTTTATTGAGGGATACAAAATCAGGCCGAAACCGCACTGTTTATATGACTGAGCGAGTTAAGGCTATTCTTTCCGGGATGCCGAAAGGCGCACCGGATGTGCTTGTTTTCCCTGGGAAGCATGGCGGACAAATGACAGAAATCGGAGATGCATTCAAAAAAGCCGTTGATGATTTGAAGTTGAATCAAAGCATTTCTGATGATCGTTTAAAATGCGTTTTCCACAGCTTGAGACACACACATGCGAGTCGGTTACTTGAGGCCGGAACCGACATTTATCTTGTAAAAACGCTTCTGGGCCACAGGAACATTGCCACCACAGAGCGTTACTTGCATGTTCGAGCGGACAGCCTACGTGACGCCATAAAAGAAATGGAAAGGAAGAACAATCATTGATAAATCTTTATTCCATCAAGCACGGATGAGGCCTGGACCCTGACCAACTCAGTTTATTGGTTTAAAAATATTCATAAATGACGACCACAGGTCAACAAAAACTATCATAAGTAAACTTCACCTTGACTTTAGTTTAAAATTAGCCGACGCTCTTGTGTCGGCTACAAGAGCGTGGTTTTTTGATAACTATGGGTACTGAAAG
>CAISJJ010000292.1 GCA_903885595.1 uncultured Bacteroidales bacterium | reverse complement strand
CTTCGCGATGGTGAACAAACCAGTGGTGTTTCATTTTCAGCTTCCGAAAAACTTACAATTGCCCAGTTGTTGCTCACTGAAGTAAAAGTCGACAGGATTGAGGTTGCATCGGCCCGGGTGTCGGAAGGCGAATTTCAGGCAGTAAAAAAGATCGTGAAATGGGCAAACACCAAAGGCTTAGTCGACAGAATTGAAGTCCTCACTTTTGTTGATGGTGAAACCTCGGTGAACTGGATGAAAGAAACCGGCGCAAAGGTTATGAACCTGCTTACTAAAGGATCGTTAAACCATTTAACACACCAGTTAAAAAAAACGCCTGAACAGCATTTTAAGGAAATAGCTGAAGTAATTGCCCTTGCCGGAAAAAACAATATCGCCTGCAATGTTTACCTCGAAGATTGGAGCAACGGAATGCGTCATTCGCCCGAATACGTTTATCAATACCTCGATTTCCTTACAAAACAACCTGTTAAAAGGATTCTTTTACCCGACACGCTCGGCATTTTAATTCCTTCCGAAACCTTCGAATACTTATCCTCTATCGTTAAACGATACCCGGCTATACATTTCGATTTTCATGCTCACAATGATTACGACCTGGGAACTGCTAATGTACTTGAAGCTGTTAAAGCTGGCATACAGGGTCTACACCTTACCGTAAACGGAATGGGTGAAAGGGCCGGAAACGCACCATTAGCAAGTGCTATAGCCGTATTGCATGATTTTGTGAAAGATGTGAAAACTTCGGTTGTTGAAAAATCATTATACCCGGCAAGCAGGTTAATCGAAACTTTCTCGGGACTCCGCATACCTATGAACAAACCAGTTGTTGGCGAGAATGTGTTTACCCAAACCGCGGGTATACATGCTGATGGCGACAAAAAAAACAACCTCTATTTTAATGACCTGATGCCCGAACGTTTCGGCCGTCAGCGTAAATACGCGTTGGGAAAAACAAGCGGGAAAGCTAATATCGAAAACAACCTGCTGCAGTTAGGAATTGAGTTATCGGATGCTGATCTGAAAAAAGTAACCGCCCGTATTATTGAACTGGGTGACAAAAAAGAAACAGTTTCTCAGTCTGATCTGCCATATATTCTTTCAGATGTTCTGGACGGCGGCTCATATGAAGAGACAGTTTATATTGAAAATTACGTGCTTACAAACTCAAAAGGATTGAGGCCTTCAGCAACCGTACGCATCAATATCAAAGGCGAAGTTTTTGAAGCGGGTGCGCAGGGCGACGGGCAATACGATGCTTTTATGAATGCCCTGAAAAAGATTTATAAAAAGAAATCACTCGAATTGCCATCCTTAACCGATTATGTAGTTCATATTCCTCCAGGAGGCCAGTCCGATGCATTATGCGAATCCATTATAACATGGCGTGATGGATTAAAAGAGTTTAAGACACATGGCCTTGATAGTGACCAGACTGTATCGGCAATAGTTGCGACAGTGAAAATGTTGAATGGGATATAAACATTGAGGTTCCGGGTTCCTGGTTCCGGGTTCCCATCCCCAATTCAAGCTTTTCTTACTTGCATACAACATCTTAAAGCACATGAATACCAGAATAATCTTTGGTTGGTAATAG
>CAISJJ010000291.1 GCA_903885595.1 uncultured Bacteroidales bacterium | reverse complement strand
TGGAATTGAAGCATTTGTCGCATTGGATACGTTAAAGTGCGATAACAATCTGCTTACTCATCTTGATATCACAAAAAATACAGGATTAAGATATTTTTCTTGTGGTGGTAATCAGCTTTCAACTTTGGATGTATCGAAAAACACAGCTTTAGAAATATTTGGTTGTGGTGGTAATCAGCTTTCAACTTTGGATGTATCGAAAAACATTGCTTTAAAAATATTTACTTGTGGTGGTAATCAGCTCACAAATTTGAATATTGACAGTAATACGGAATTGATTCATTTGGAGTGTTCCAGCAATAAAATTGTGACCCTCGATCTTTCCCATAACCTGAAGTTCATAGAAGTGGGTTGTGTACTCAATCAACTCACAAGTTTGAATCCTGGCAATAATAACGGGTTAAAAAAATTAATGTGCCAGTATAACCAACTCACGAGTCTGAATGTCACAAATAACCAAGGGATCGAGCTATTAACCTGCTATAACAATCAGCTCACAAGTTTGGATGTGACTTCAAATACTGCTCTGCAAAATTTAGGATGTTTCAACAATCAGCTCACAAGTTTGAATTTATCTTCAAATCCTGCATTAAATACGTTTAGCTGTGCGTATAACAATCTGACATCCTTAAATGTAAAAAATGGACATAACACGAGTTTTATCCTTTTCATGGCAAATAACAACCCCAGTCTGACCTGTATTCAAGTAGACAATGCAGCATGGTCCGATTCAAATTGGCCGAATAAGGATGCCTCAGCATCATATTCCGATGATTGTGGGAACTTGATTCAAGATACTGATGGCGATGGTATTGCAGATAACATGGATGATTACCCGAATGATCCAACAAGAGCTTTTATTAATTATTTCCCAGCTGCCGGTTTTGGAAGTCTTGGCTTTGAAGATTTATGGCCAGCTAAAGGTGATTACGATTTTAATGATGTTGTGGTCGATTATAGGTTTAAAACCGTTACAGATGCCTTAAATAACGTGGTTGAAATAAATACAACGTTTGTCCTGAAAGCAAGCGGCGCCTATTTTCATAATGGTTTCGGTTTTAATCTGCCTGATGCAAGCGCTCTGCTTAAGACAAATTCAGATAAATTAAATGTTTCAGGGTATGATATCAGGGGATCCTTCATATCCCTGAAATCAAATGGCATTGAGAATGGACAGTCGAACCCAACGATAATTGTATTTGATGACATTTTCAACAGTCTTCCTCATCCCGGACAAGGTTTAGGTGTTAACACCGAAAAGGAGGCTACCTTTGTTCCGTATGATACGATAACAATTACAATGAATACTGGCACCAACAAGTTTACTCCTACAGATTTTTCGATTGAGACATGGAATCCATTCATCATTGTAAATCAAAATCGTGGTATTGAAGTCCATCTGGCCAATCATACTCCGACAGATCTTGCTGATCAATCCCTTTTCGGCACCTTAGAAGACAATTCAAATCAATCGACAGGAAGATTTTATAAAACAATCAATAATTTACCCTGGGCAATTGATGTTGTTTCTGAATTGAACTGGCCAATTGAAAAAGTAAGTATTTCTGATGCTTATTTACATTTTGTTGACTGGGCAGCAAGTTCTGGTGCGAATTATACTGACTGGTATAGTCAGAAATCCGGATATAGAGACGACACAAAAATTTACTACGAACATTAGGAGACTGGTTAAAATTCCTTAAGAAATACAATTGATCATAAGTCAGGTCATTGATCACTGGATAATTGTCAACCTAATCCTGGCATTGAAAAACTGTGAGTGGAAGAAAGATGTAACCGGGAAACCGATGAACATTCCCATCGACCGGTTTAATCACGCCATTGATGCTATCCGGTATGCCTGCCTGGGCAGGTTGTTCGATCCAAAAAATATATGTACGGTGGGAGAATATTTAGTTTCTTTTACTGTAGAAAACAGTATTATGTGTTTGGGGAACACAAATTATCAAATTGGCCAACAGGTTGTAATTTCAAGCACTACACTCCCAGGACCTTTGAATGTTTGCGTTATGCCATTATCTGGGTGAATGTGCTGGGCTTTGCCGGGTCGGGATTGCTTTGTATTTGGTTTTGGCTGCTTTCGGTTAGCAGGGAAAGATAGAAATTAACTATCTCACAGTTCAGGCAGTTCAATTTGCTTCTCGACCATTCGTTCATTATTTGTGTGCGACGATTTCTGGAAAAGGTCTAACCTTTTATTTCCGGATAATTTTTAAACCACCAGAATAACAATGATTGCCACAATCAGGATTACCTGGAGAATGTATAGCCGTGTGATTATTTTCATTGGATCAGTGTGTCGAAGGTGACCTTTGTTTATCGTTTGAAATGCTTTTGCATTAACTGCAGTAATTCGTCTTTGTCAATGGGCTTTGAAAGATATTCATTGCATCCCGCATCTATTGCCGTTGGCCGGTCGCCTGAAAGCCCATAGGCTGTTTGCGCAATGATGATTACTTCTTTGTTGAATTGACGGATTTGGCGTGTGGCTTCATGTCCATTTATATTTGGCATCCGGATATCCATCAGAATCAAATCAATGTCGGGATTATTGCGGCACACCTCAATGGTTTCAATTCCGGTTTTTGTGTGTAAGACTTTGTGGTCGTTTTTTTTAAGCATTGAAGTAATAAGCATATACGAGGTTTCATCGTCTTCGGCAATTATAATTTTCAGGTTTTTAATCTGGACTTCTTTTTCTTCTGCAGAAACAACCTTATTTATGGTGATCTGCGACCGCGTTTTTGTATTGTAAGGGATGGTAAAATAAAATGTCGAACCTTTTCCTTCTTCGCTTTCCACCCAGATTTTTCCGCCAAGCATTTCAACATACGCTTTCGTTATAGCTAATCCCAGCCCGGCGCCCTGATAAGCATGCGTATCTAAAATATCAGCCTGGATAAAACGTTCAAATATGGCCTCCTGCCTGTTTTTAGCAATGCCCATGCCTGTGTCTTTCACAAAAAATTGAAGATATGCAGCATCCTGCGTCTTAACCAAATCATAGCCAAATTCAATGGAACCTACGCTGGTATATTTAATGGCATTTTTGACCAGGTTGGTCAAAATAGCAAAGATTTTTTCCCGGTCTGTTTCTATGAGAGCTTCCTTTGCCGGCAGGGAATTTTTAAAGAAAAGATGAATGCCCTTATTTTCCACCTCTGGTTTAAAGAAGGTATAAATATATTCGATTTGTTCGTTGACATTAGATTCCTTAAGGTCAACTTCCATCTGTCCCGCTTCTATTTTTGAAATATCAACAATATTGTTGATGATGTTGAGCATGCGGGTGCCACTATTCTCGATGATGCTGATGTACTTCTGCTGCTCCTCGCCAGTAAGTTCAGGTTCCTTCAGCAAGTCGGCAAAGCCTAAAATGCCATTCATGGGCGTGCGGATTTCGTGGCTCATGTTGGCAAGGAAAGCAGATTTCAGGCGGTCGCTTTCTTCTGCGTGTTCTTTGGCAATGATTAATTCGTTCTCTTTCTGCCTGTTCTCTGTGATGTTATTTATAACTCCAACCAGAAACTTATTGCCATTAATGTCGGTGTATAAGGTTTTTCGTGTAACAATATTCTGAATTTTTCCTGTTCCATCGGTAAGTTGTTCCTCATTAATATTTTCTTTGCCTGTTCTAAACACTTCCTGGTCTTTTGCGATGAATACCTTCATTTGTTCATCCGGGAAATATTCATAACCCGTAGTGCCAATAAGTTTTTCAACAGGAAGGTTAAGAAGCGAACATAACGCATCGTTTACCAAACAAAACCTGTGTTGCTCGTCTTTGACGAAAATAGGTGAAGCTAAGGAATTAATAATCTTATCCAAATAATCTTTGGATGCTTTCAATTCCACTTCAGCCTGTTTTCGCTCGGAAATATCAAGCACAAGCCCTGAAACTTTTAGTGGCTTTCCGTTTGAATCACTTTCTACGATTGAGCCAATATCATAAAACCACTTATACTCGCCGGAATGAGTTAATATTCGATACTCAATTTCATATTTATCAACTTTTCCGTAAAGGTGTTCACGCATAGCGTTCATCGCCTTTTCACTGTCTTCGGGATGAACCAAATTTATAAAATCCATGAAATGTTTAAATTTTTCGGGAGGATAACCCAACATTTCGGCTTTTCGTTTATCAAAAATTACATTTCCGTTAGATAAATCCATGTGCCACCATGCCATATCAGCAGCAGTCATTGCAAGTGCAAGCCTTGAATTCGACACTAAAAGAGCTTCTTCCGCTTGCTTGCGCTTGATTGCAAATTGAATAGTTTTTCCAAGAAGACTGCTGTTTAAATCCTGTTTTAAAATATAATCCTGCGCCCCTTCTTCAATAAGCGATAATGATAATTCCTCATCATGCAGTCCGCTTACTAAAACAACCGGAGTCTTCTCAGCAATTTGCATTACCGTGTCGAAGGTCTGTTTTCCTCTGCTGTCGGGCAAATTGAGGTCGAGGAGAATCAGTATATATTTATTCTTTCTGATTTGCCCGCATCCTTCTTTCAGGGTTTCAGCAACAATCGGCTGGTAATTATTGTAAGTAATTTCTTTCAGCATCTCTTTAATTAACCTGCTATCACCGGGATTATCCTCAATCAGTAGTATTGTTTGTGCTTCGGTATTTTTCATAATTTGGAAGTTTTAACTGGTATGGTAAAATAAAAGGTAGTTCCTTCATTTACTATTGATTCAAACCAGATAGTTCCTCCATGCCGCTCT
>CAISJJ010000290.1 GCA_903885595.1 uncultured Bacteroidales bacterium | reverse complement strand
CAGCAAGATGGTCAGTGAATTCAATAAAAGGCATCATATCCCTACGGATAATTTTGGCTTCAACATCGCCATCTATACGCTGCCGGCATCCCAAAGCCCGTTCATTCAGGTTTCGGATCTGCTCTCCTATATTATTCGGGCATATCTGAAGGGGGGGCAGATGTCTTCGGATTCTACAACGTTTCTCAAAAACCTGAAGAATACCGAGGCACTCGAAATTGAACTGAATACCGATGAATTCAAAACACTGAGCAGAAAAAGCCGCAGCGATCAGGTGTTCACCATGGTTATTAAAAACATTGAGTCAACTCCCAAACAAACACCATCTCCGGTGGTAAGGGTTGAAGAATCCTTCAGCCAGGTTTTCTTGAACAGCTTGCCGAACCTGACTCGCGAATCAAAAACCGGCCTGGTTATGAGCCTGAATACCCATGTTGGAAAGATGATGCAGCATGATCGGATGCAGCAGATGATTGAAACCGATCACATACGGTTTGTGGCTGAAACGATGATCAAAAAGACGCGCGAATTTCTTGAAGGGAGCATTCTGATTCAGTTTCTGCAGCAGTATATCGACAGAGCACGGGTGGCGGAAAACCCCCTGTCTCCTTATCTGGACAAACTGGAGGTACAAACAGCGGTGCAGTATCTGGCGGTCAACAACCATCAGGGGCATTTTCCATTGAATGACGAATGTGTCCGAAAGGCGAAAACAACGGCCGATAAATTGAAACTGGATATCGCATGCTGGCCGATGGTCTGTGATTTCTATAATAACATGTCGGTGTCCCTGCATAATATATTTGATTTCAGCCAGGCTACCCAGAGGCTTCATTCCTTGATCGAACATCTGGAAAGAGATTTGAAAAATCCGTTCAGAGGCTCGGGGATCAAGTGTTACGAAATCGGCGCATTGTTTGGCTCTTATGCGCAAACCCTGGCGTTTGATGCTCATTGCACATTTTTTAGAACACAGGATACGATGAATTTGCAGAGGATGTTGGAAGAATCGGAATATTATTCCGACCTGGCAAAAGAACACTTTGCTGAACCAGTGGACCATGAACGGCAAATTACCTACCAGACCCATTTCAACCTGCAGGCATATATCCTGACCGGTGAAAAGAAGTATCTGGATGTTGCCGACCGATTGCTGGCATCAGACGGGAAAACAGAAGAAGCTATTGATACGTTTATTAAAACATGTCCTGAACGCAGCATGATGAACCCTGCTTATCGGATTAGTGTGGCATTGAAAACTGCTTACCTGTCGGGGCAAAAACATCCCAAAACAGCAGCGATAATCGAAGTGATCCTGAAAAACCGGGATATTCTGCCGCCGTACCATCCCATCGAGCAAATTCTTGCGTACCTGACTTTGATGGCTGAACAGTCCGACCAGGCAAAACGATTGAGAGAACTGCTGGGTCATCTGAATTTTCCTCCCAATATCGTCAAAACGATTCAGTTGATCATGCAGCTTCAGGTGGCGTACCATTTAAAACAGCCGATTACACTTTTGAAAATTCAGGAAATTGCAAACAGTCTGACACCCGACATTGAACCCCAGTGGCGAAATTACGGACTGATTCAGGTGTTGCAGGAATACATCAAAAGCCCCAACCGCTGGCATGTGGGGCCGATGGAGGTGCTGCCGTTTAATTATTGTTAATTTTTATCGTTCTTCGACCCAATAAGATGATAAAATAATGAAATTTAAAACCTGCAAGAAAAGATGACTTTGCCTTTATCAATATTCAGGATGATCAACAAAACAATTATCAATTGGTTACGGCAGTGAAATCTGGAGAAATATAATGCTAACTGAATTAAGCAGAAATATTAACAAGAAAATTATTATCACGCTTACAAACGGAAAAGAAAAACAAGGAATTATAGTAAGCATTGACACAGAAAGTAACACAGTTCGTCTGCGTGATGAAGGCAATAACAGCATTTCGATATTGATTTCAATGATCGGGATGCTTGAACCATCTGATAGTTTAACTGCAACCAATACACAAACACTTCAACTCAGCAATAATCCTATTAACATTACAGGCAACAATAATAAAATACAAATACCACAACATGGCAATGATGCAGTTAATGCTTCTATCAATAATATT
>CAISJJ010000289.1 GCA_903885595.1 uncultured Bacteroidales bacterium | reverse complement strand
GCGGAGTTGCAGATTCCGGAAATCAGTTTCAATGCTGCACAGGAAAAGAATCCGGATTCCACCTCCGCCCTGAACAGGGCAATCCTCGCGCAGGTAATCGCCAAGGCAAAACGCCCGGTATATCTTGCCCTCACCCTCGATACGCGGTATTACCTGGATTCAGAAATTCAGAAAGATTTATACCTTTCGGGCTTGGCCATGCGTTATCAGGAAAAGGAGTTTGACAACCTGGGGGAGATTCGCCGCCATTTCGAAAACGACTACCTGCTCGACTACCTGAGGGTGAACTTTGCGGCTGATCTTTCGGCAGAAGTGGTGGCCCGGATGAATACCGGCTACCTGCCCTTACTGGTAAAACTGTGCAGCCATTACAAGCAATCGGGAGAGGGTGAAAAACTGGCAAAGGTCAGGAAGTTGATTGCCACGATTTCAGGTAAAGCCGGAAGGGCGGAGGAGATGAAGGAATACACTGACTGCGAATAACTATGTCCATGAGCCGCCTCCCCGAAAGGTACCAGCAACTGAGCGACGAAGAGCTGATGCTTCGCCTCCTGGAAAAGGAGCGCGAAGCATTCTCTGTGCTTTACGACCGCTATGCCGGTGAGATGGTGAATTTCTTTTTCCGGAGGCTGGGACAGGATCTTGCCAAGGCCCAGGATTTTTTGCATGACCTTTTTCTCAAGCTGCTCAATGACCCCGGAAAATACACGCCTGGCAGGACCTTCCGACCATGGCTCTATTCCATTGCCCTGAACATGTGCAAAAATGAATACAGAAGCCTTCAGGTGAGGGAGGATTACCGGCTATCCGGATTCCCGGAAATCCCTGGCGTTTCCGGGGGAACGGAAAAGATGGATTTACGGCTGTTCGAAAAGGAGCTCAAAGCCAAACTCAACCTGCTTGACGAAATCCACCGGGAGGTTTTCCTGCTTCGTTTCCAGGAGGAGCTCACCATCACTGAAATAGCCGAACTGATGGGCTGTCCGGAAGGAACTGTCAAATCAAGACTGTTTTATACCCTGAAAGCTCTTTCATTACAGCTGAAGGTGTTTAACCCGCTGATCAATTAAATCATGGAAGAAAATATTTTTGATGCCATACCCGGTTTCGACCGGCTTCTTGAGGAGAAAACATTTGAAGCATTGTCAGGCCGGGAGAGAGACCTGGTCCTGCAATTCATCTCGAGGGAGGAGTACAACCACTTCAGGGAGACTGTAATGGTTGCGAAACGCGGAATGTACCGGCGGGAACCGCCCATCGCTCCCGACCCCTCCGTAAAAAAAAGGCTGATGCAGCGATTCGGTTCAGACGCGACAACACCGGCAAGCCCCTCCTCCCTATCCTTGTCACGCCTCCTCAACCATCGCATACCGTTATACCAGGCCGCTCTTGCTGCTTCGGTTTTCATATTCATGGTCATATTTCTGCTCCTGCAAAACCATCGTATGCCCGTCGGGGTGGCGGTAGCCGATACGGTTTATGTGGACCGGCCCATGCTGCTGAAAGACACAGTCTGGCTTGAAAAGTCCGGGAAAAAAGGCCCTGAAACAGTGATGATCAGACACTCCCGGCCCGAACCCAGGGGCCCCGTCCCCGCCCGGTCAATAAACGAAAATCCACTTTACACCAGGCAGATGGATGATGCCATGCGAAGAGTATCGGTTATTTCAGGGCTGGAAAATGACAGATCGGTTAACAACGACGCCGGGCTGATGAAACTTGTGATAACGGGAATGGCAATTGCGACATCCCCCTGAAGTTCGAATCGACACAAATAAATGCCGGCTTTCAGTCACTTTTATCCCGAGGTCGTTCACCTTCAATCTGAATTCCTGCACATTCATCCTGTTTTCTTTGTATTCCGGATACAATCCGTTTAGTTTTGTTGCATCAAATTTAACATGGCTTAACAAAATGAGAAACACATTTATTTTATGCCTCCTTGTTGCAGCTTTAACAGGTTACTCCCAACAGGAAATTATTGTACGCACCGATAAACCGGAAAATCGGGTGTGTCAACAGAACGATTAAGCCGCATCAGGCCTGTCATGCAGCGATATGTTGATGAAAATAAACTTCCGGGCATGATCACCATGGTTGCCCGCCACGGGAAAGTTGTCCATTTTGAAAAGTATGGACTGATGGATGTTGGTAAACCCATGCAATTCAATACTATTTTCAGGCTGGCATCGATGACCAAACCTGTGACAAGTGTTGCTGTCATGATGTTATACGAGGAAGGAGGCTTTCAACTGGATGACCCTGTTGCTGATTACATACCCGAGCTCAGGGATATGAAGGTATATTCATCAATTGACCAGGACGGAATACATATAGTGGATGCAATACGTCCAATGACCATTCGCGATCTTCTGACCCACACCTCCGGGCTTAGTGGCGTAGGGGCAGATACTCCTGTTGATTCAATGTACCGGGAGGCAAATCTGTCTGATGGAACCTTACAAGACATGATCCAAAAACTTTCAAAAATCCCGCTTTTATACCAGCCAGGCACAAGATGGAATTATAGCAGATCAACGGATGTTTTGGGTTATCTGGTTGAAGTGATTTCCGGTAAACCATTTGACCTGTTTTTAAAGGAAAGGGTATTCAACTCTTTAAAAATGAACTACACGGGTTTTTATGTTCCCCAGGAGAAAATAGAACAGGTTGCCGCCGTGTATGCGCCTGATTCAAATGGAATTAAAGTCATCATGAAGCCAGAAATAAGCAATATTTCCACTCCGGTTAAATTCTTATCAGGTAATGGAGGACTTGTTTCGACTGCCAATGATTATATGATCTTTTCACAAATGTTACTGAATAAAGGGGAATACAACGGGGTGCGACTTTTAAGGAGTAAAACAGTTGATTTAATGACATCAAATCAACTGTCAAACGAGATCATGCCGGAGGATGATTTTTTTGGCCCCTTGATGTCGGGAATGGGTTTTGGATTTGGTTTTGCTGTATTACAGGACAGCACAAAGTTCAACAACATCGGTTCACAAGGTTCATATTGGTGGTCGGGATCGGGTAACACCTATTTTTACATCGATCCCAAAGAGGATTTAATTCTGATCTTAATGACGCAGTTTGTTCCGAATTTTTACTATCCGGTTTTTAAAGAATTGCGGGTTCTGAGTTACCAGTCGATCGTTGATTGATTGTTCCGCAAGATAAGGGCTATTGTTTAACCTTAATAAACATTGTTCAGAATGCAATTTGAGAAGTATTTCAACAGCAGGGGATTTATACTAACTGAGGGAGCAATTGTCGAGAGGCTGAAAAATGAGTTTAATGTAACCTTGAACAGGCATATTAATCATGCCGGGACAATCTATGAGGGCCCAGATATCCTATCTAAAATTTATCAGGAATACATCGGGATAGCTCACAAGTTTGATATGCCGATAATGCTCATGACTCCTACAAGGAAAGTGAATTTTGAAACAATGAAATTTTCCGGCTTTAGTGACCGGGATCTTATCATTGATTCGTGCAACTTTTTAAAAGAGATCAGAAGTCAATATCCGGGGTTCGTTGATAAGATTTTCATTGGCGGATTGCTCGGTTGCAAAGGGGATGCTTATCAGTCAGTGGAAGCGCTTGACGTTGATACATCGTATGCATTCCATTCTTTACAGGTATCCGAATTCACAAAAGGAAATGTTGATTTCCTTTTTGCGGGGATCATGCCTGCCCTGACAGAAGCAATCGGCATGGCCAGGGCAATGGCAGCGTCTTGCTTGCCTTATATCATAAGCTTTATGGTAAGAAAAGATGGTTGTTTGCTCGACGGAACAGGCATAGCAGAAGCTATAAAAGTAATAGATAATGAGGTGAATCCAAAGCCAATTTGTTATATGGCAAATTGCGTCCATCCTTCCAACCTGAAGATGGCACTGGATCAAGAAATTAATCAGAACTCTCCGTATTTGAAGCGATTTGCAGGAATCCAGGCTAATTCGTCATCGCTAGATCCTGAAGAATTGAACAACAATGCAATGCTCCACGTAGAAAATTTTGACGAAATGGTCGGTGAAATATGTTCCCTGATAAAAACATACCATTTTAAAGTATTGGGTGGATGCTGTGGAACAAATGATGTTTTTATTGAGAAATTGGCTATTGCGTTACACGAAATCAATAAAATACACAAAACTTAATGCAAGATCAATTAAAATCCATTTTTTAAAAAAGAGTCGAAATGAATAAGGATTGTGTAATAGTATATGAATCGATATACAACGGGAACACGGAGAAGTTGGCGAGGTCGATGGCTCATACACTTGGCTGCCACTTAATAAAACCGAAGGAAGCTCTTAATACTGATCTGAGCCAATATAAAGCAATTGGTTTCGGTTCAGGTATTTATTTCGGATGCCATCACCCTTCCATTCTTGAAGTGGTAAATAAGCTGGATCGCACAGAGCAGCATGTATTTATTTTTTCCAGCCGCGGAGCCCCGGTTTTGCGTAACTACCATGAGCCTCTGAAAAAGGCATTAATTGAAAAACGAAAAAAAGTAGTTAGTGAATTTTCGGTTAGAGGGTATGATGAAACCGGACCATGGGTAATAATTGGCGGGGGTAACGTTGGCAAGCCGAACGAAAAAGATCTGAAAAAGGCAACAAAATTTCTACATAAATCCTTCCCACAGTATTGTATGCCTGATTATTACCAAAATGTAACGACCAGGTTACCGGTTAAGGAAAACTTTGTTCATAAATATACCCACATTGTAAATGAAAAACCGGTAATCCTCACAGGAGATCTGGTTACTATAAATCACAATGCATGCCTGGGATGTGGAAAATGTAAAGAGATTTGCCCGTTGAAAGTAATTGAGCTCATCGACCACAAAGCAGTTCCTGTAAATGAGCTGGACTGCACTCTTTGCAGATTGTGCGAGATAAATTGCCATGAAAGAGCTATAAGCTTGCATTATTCCTGGATTGATGCCATAAAAGTTGCAATAAGGCATGGTAAAAGAAAATCGCTTTGAAAGACTGAATAGCGTAATAAATCCATCATTCACATGAGTCATTTAATAAAAACAGTTTCACGTATGCTTTTCATTTCGTTTTCAGTTCTGGTATTATTGATCCTGATCCTGGTTATTATATTACAGATATATAGTCCCGGAAAACCTGAACCATTTGTTGATTACAGAGGAACTCCGATTGCAGGTAGCGTTTCAGAAAAAACCTTTGTAACTATCGGAGGTATCCGGCAAGGCATGATTATCCAAAGCAAAAACATCCATAATCCGGTATTGCTTTATCTACATGGAGGGATACCGGATTATTTCCTGACTAAGAAATACCCGACAGGCCTGGAAGACTACTTCACAGTGGTTTGGTGGGAACAGCGCGGGGCGGGACTGTCTTACAACGCCAACATACCACAGGAGTCAATCACAATGGAACAAATGATATCGGATACAAAGGAGTTGACGAATTACCTGCGAAAGCGCTTCGGGCAGGAAAAAATTTACCTCATGGGACGTTCAGGGGGAACATTTTTTGGTGTATATGTCGCCGCACAGGCACCTGAATTATACCACGCCTACATTGGTGTGGCGCAAATGTCCGATCAACTTTTATCTGAACGATTGGCATACGAATATATGGTTGAGAAATACAAAGCGAAGGGAGATAAGAAAATGGTTCGAAAACTTGAATCTTCCCCGGTTACACTAACCGGTGGCACACCTCATTCATACCTTTTATTGCGGGATAAAGCCATGCACAGCCTTGGTATTGGCACAACCCGTGACATGCGTTCGATAATAACCGGCGTTTTTATACCATCACTTACATGCAGAGAATACACGCTTACCGAGAAGATTAATATGTGGCGTGGCAAAGCCAGGGTCGGTGTTCACCCGCTGTGGGATACGGTTTTAGCCACGGATTTGACCAAACAAGTTCCAGAACTTGATATTCCGGTCTATTTTTTTCATGGCATATATGATTACACCGTTTCTTACAGTTTGGCAAAAAACTATTTTGAGAAGCTAAATGCTCCCATAAAAGGATTTTACACATTTGAACAATCAGCCCACAGTCCGATATTTGAAGAACCTGATAAGATGAAAAAAATCGTACTGACGGACGTTTTAACGGGAAGTAACAGTCTTGCCGATAAAAAGTAATACTATGAACGTGCAAACCAAATCATTAACACCCCTGGCGCTGACCTTCTTTGCAAGCGGAATATGGGACACAGTAGCAGCCATTCTGTATTTTTTCGTAATTGGTAACGGACGCATCATTGATAAGCCTGTGATCGATCCATTCTTCGCCGTTTTCCTGGGTTCTTTCTTTCTGTGCTTTGCTTACCTGCAGTTTTTGTCGGCTTTCAATATTAAACTGTATGCTTTTAATGTGGGCTGCCTGATATTCGGAAGAACTTTCTATGTTATTCAACTCTACATATATATGGGTTTTGTAGCAGATTTCCCCTCAACATTTTGGTTCACGGGAATAATCGACGGTTTGTTTACCATACTCTATGTGATTTTTGCTTACAGGGGTGGGTTAGGGATGCGTGATCTGTTCTTACCTAAAAGGGAAAGTGAAAGATAAATAATAACAGAATAAAATAAACATATTTATGGAAATACTTATTCAACTAACAAAACCAAATGATTTTCTGATAACAGAAAACATTACTCGCGAAACATTTTGGAATTTGTTTAAACCCGGTTGCGACGAACATTTAGTTTTACATAACCTAAGAAAAAGTAATTGTTATATATCCGACCTTGATATGATTGCCGTATCGAACGATAGAATAATAGGCCATATTATTACTACAAAAGCGAATGTAGTAGACACACAAAACAATGAACACCAAGTTTTATGTGTGGGACCAATTTCGGTGCTTCCTGAATTTCAAAAAAATGGTGCAGGAGCCAAACTCTTAAATGAATCAATAGCTGTTGCTAAAGAATTAGGCTATTCGGGAATGATATTATTTGGACACCCTGATTATTATCACCGTTTTGGATTTGTTAATGCGCAGAAATACAGAATTACGACAAAAGAAGGAATGAATTTTGAACCTTTTATGGCTTTGGAATTACAGCAAAATGCTTTCGTAACTGTAAGCGGTAAGTTCTATGAAGATAAAGCATTTGAAACCAATGAGGAAGAACTCAATGAGTTTGAAAATCTTTTTCCAAAAAAAGAGAAGGGCAAACCTAAAATTGACATTAATCATTAGAATTAAAAGGGATAAATGGATTGCGCAATGGAAAACAGAAATGACCATTCAAAAACACCTGGACCTTGGTGATCAGATATTGCCGACCGGCAAATATGAGGAAATTACTTTTGCAATATGCTTTTTAAAATCAAAGCGGGAAAACTATACCGAAACCACATTCGACAGGATTGGAGCGTGGTTCGACAAAGGTGTTTTTAACTGGGCTATACACTTTCATACGCTCAATTTACACCCTCATCTCATTTTCTTTTCTCTCCTTATATACCTGGATTACTTTTGCTTCATCAAACTGATTAATAAGTAATTAGAAACAGTAGAACCTTTTAAAAACAAAACAATGAAAACAAAAGTAATGATTGCAGTTGCAATTTTAGCAATGTCTGCGGTAAACGTATTTGCACAGGAAAACGAAAAACGATTTGGGATTGAGTTAAGCGGTGGCGTTTCGTTTGCTACCCGCGAATTAGGCCATGCTGACCTGAAAGCAGGATTTGGATTTGAAGGTATTTTTCATTACCGTTTTATGAAACACCTGGGAGTTTATGCAGGCTGGGGATGGAACAAGTTTTCTGCGAATAATTCCTTTGCAGGCAGCCATATTGATTTTGAAGAAACAGGTTATGTCTTGGGACTGCAGTTTAAACATCCGATCGGAATTTCACCGGTTTCCTTCTACTTGAGAGCAGGTGGGTTATATAATCATATTGAAATTGAAAATCAGGCAGATAACAATATACTGAATACTGGTCATGGCCTTGGCTGGCAGTTGGCAGGTGGCGTTGATGTTCCGCTTGGTCGCAACTGGAGCCTGACTCCCGGAGTTAAATTTAATTCCCTTTCACGCAAAATGACAATCGAAGAAGTTACAACAAAGCTGGATCTGAATTATATCCAGCTCCGTGTTGGAATACTAAAGAAGTTCTAACTCAAAATATACTGAATCTAAGCAGGTTTGCAAATGCAAACCTGCTTAGATTCAGTGATGCTGAGCGTTTGAGTTTGCAAACTCAAACAGTCACAGTATACAAGGGAAATTCTTAGTAACCTCAATAATCTTTGGTTGATTTTGAGAAACATTGTATGACTTGTAAAGAAAGATTCATTATGCACACCAGAATGAATCTTTCTCTCCTAAATTTGTAACGAGTACCTGATAAATTTGTACGTTTATTTTATTCTTGATGTAATGAAAGAGTTTTTTTTTAGCCAATTAAATGAATTTTTCCCTTTCCGGAAACTAATTACATTATTGCTTGCCTGGTCTGTTGGAATTCAGTTTGTGCTTATTTCGTATAATCACCTCAGTGGGTATCATCACCTTAGTGGCATTTTGTCTTTTCTTTCTCACCTGCTCATTGGCTCAGCTTTAAATCTGATTTCTGCATTCATAGTAGCCATTCCCGATCTGCTCATCATGAGGTATATGAACAGGTTTTTTCCATGGAAAACCAGGCTGCTTACCCGAATCGGCATTCAGCTATCTTTAACATTGGTTGTAGCTGTTTTATGCTCCACCCTCATAACGATGTTTGTGAATTGGATAAGTGCCTATCCGAAAGGGCTACCCTCTGTGCTGATTACCAACGCACTTATTTTTTCTGTTATTAACATCCTGATGATAGTTGTTCTGGAAGCCTGGTACTTCTTTATCGAAAGCGATAAGGCAAAACTGAAGTCCGAAACACTGGAACGGGAGCTCTCGCAGGTGAGGTTTGAGGTGTTGAAAAACCAGATCAATCCGCATTTTATGTTCAACAGCCTCAATGTGCTTTCCGGGCTTATTGAAAAGGATGTTGCCAAAGCTCAGCTTTTTATTGATGAATTTGCGCATATTTACAGGTATGTGCTCGAAACCATTGAAAAACCTGTAGTGTCGTTAAATGAGGAGCTGGATTTTATCAGGTCGTACATCTTTTTGCAGCAGATCAGGTATGGCGAATCATTATCATTTAAAGTAAATTTGCCGGCTGATTTGCTGGTAATGCTGCTTCCCCCCTTATCATTGCAACTCGTTATGGAAAATGCCATCAAGCACAATATTGTCAACCTGTCGCAACCTTTAGGAATTGAAATTTTTCACGAAAGTGGCTGGCTGATTATTAAAAATAATATGCAGCGTAAAATATCCTCAAACGTTTCCACGGGATTAGGGCAAAAGAATCTGGTAAAACGTTATGCCATGATTTGCGAAGATATCCCTCAGTTTATGGTAGAATCAAATCATTATATTGTCTGCCTTCCATTAATTCAAACCGACCATGATGAACGTATTAATCGTTGAAGATGAAGCCCTGGCAGCCGACCGGCTCGAAAATATGCTGAAGGAGATAACTCCGGATATTACTGTGCTTGCAAAACTTGGTTCTGTAAAGGAATCGGTTAAATGGCTGATGCTGAATACAGCTGATTTGATATTTCTCGATATTCAGTTGTCGGATGGATTGAGCTTCAGTATATTTGAACACCTCTCAATACAAACACCAATTATTTTTACGACAGCATACGACCAATACGCAATCAAGGCATTTCAGTTAAACAGCGTTTCGTACCTTCTTAAGCCAATACGGAAAAATGACCTTGCTGAGAGTCTTCAGAAATACAAATCGCTTAAGGCGGCCTTTAGCATCGATTTTGATAGTCTGCTCTCTGCAATTCAGGGCAATAAACCCGAATACCGCAAGCGGTTTCTGATTCAGATTGCCGATAAGTTTCGTAAAGTTGATGTTGAACAGATAGCCTATTTTTATGCGCTGGATAAAGGTGTGTTCCTGGCAACTTATGAGGGTCATTCCTATCCTGTGGATGTCAGCCTTGAAAACTTAGTCAACACACTTGATCCAACTCAGTTTTTTCGTATTAACCGAAGGTACATAGTCAGCATGAAATCCATTGCAAATATGTATGCCTGGTCGCGAAGCCGGATAAAACTGGTTTTAAAACCTGTGGCAGGCGATGAAATGGATACAATTGTTAGCATTGACCGTGCAGCAGATTTTAAAAAATGGATGAATAAATAGCTGACCGCCTGATTTGTTAATAAAAAACAGTCCGGAAACACGTTAAAGGTCGATAATGGGAATTTTTCCCGGTTCTTTTGCAATTTATTCACACAAACAAAAGAACGATTATGAAAAAATCAGCGCTGACCTCTGTCCTTATCCTGTTGTCTGGATTTACGCTATTCTCCCAAACCATCCCCCCCGATAGCCTGTACCTGGGGCAAATACGGCCGGGTAATACACCCCATGTATTTGCCCCGGGAATCATATCCATGCCAGGCAGAACAGAATATGGCATTTCCATTTCGCCGGCCGGTGATGAGATGCTTTTTGCGCTGGGGAACTGGCCATATAAGCGCACCATGATCATTAAATATGACAATGACCACTGGACAGGTCCGGATACGGTTTCTTTTTCAACAACCCGATCGGCCGAGGAGGCCATTTATTCTCCCGATGGCACGCGCGTTTACTATTACGCGTATAATCCGCCCAACGCGGTTGGCGGGGCCGATTTATGCTACAGCATAAAAAATGGTTCTGCCTGGAGCGAACCAATTAACCTTGGCCCCACGCTGAACACTTCCCAGGATGAATACCATCCGTGTGTGGTAGGAGACAGTTCGGTCTATTTCGAAAACGTTAACGGGAAAATCTGTTATTCCGGATTTCAGAATGGCATCTACCAGCCCAGAATTTTGCTGCCGCCCATGTTTAACAACTCCGGTATGGCCTGGGGCAATCCTTATGTATCGCCCGACGAGAGTTACTTTATATTCAACTCTTCCCGGCCGGGCGGTTTCGGAGGCACTGACCTGTATATTTCCTACAAAAAAGCTAATGGAGGATGGACCAATCCAAAGAACCTGGGAAATATAATAAATACCAACACTGCTGAATGCGGGAGTGAAATCACCGATGACAATTTATACATGACCTATGTATCAAATAATGACATTTATTGGGTGGGGACCGGCTTTATTGATAGTTTGAGATGCACCAATTACATTCCCTATGTTTTAAATCCGATCCCGGATCAGACAGGCATTAAGGGAGAATTGTTCACCTACACCATTCCCGACAGCATCTTCATGGATGATGACGGCAATAACACGTTAACCTGTCATGCAAAACTTACCAATGGCAGCTCTTTACCGTCATGGCTGACGTTCGACACCCTCGCCGGAACATTTGCAGGCACCCCTCCGATCACCGAAACGCTGAATATCAGGGTTACAGCCACCGATACGGCCGGGTCATCAGTGTCAACAACCTTAAAAATTACGGTAAATAGTCCCGTTTCAACAGAACAGGTAAACGGTCAGCAGGAAGGTATCAGGATCTTTCCAAACCCAACCTGCGGGCTGTTCAACATTTCTTTAAATTCATCCCCCGGAAAAACGGCACTCGTTGGTGTATACAACCTTCAGGGGAAGGCCATCTGTACAAATTCATTCAGGGAGTGCATCCCCATTGATATGACAGGCAATCCGAAGGGGATGTATGTTATAAAACTGGTTGTTGGTAATGAGATAACTGTCAGGAAAATTTGTATTCAATAGCCAAAATTTCTACCGTGATACACTATAAAACTTTAACCAGACTCAAAAAACATGAAAACACTCTTTATTGCAGCATTTCTATTTGTAACGATCGTTTCCGGCATTTTCGCTCAAAAAATTGATTTTTCAGCCTGGCTGGCTTCCAGCGGCGGAGTACACACTTCTACGCCATCTGCGGTTGATAAGCATGGGAACATCTTTGTTGCCGGCGGAACCAGGGAAGGGCTAAAGGTAACAAACGATGCTTTTCAAAGAAGATACAACGGGCATACGGATAAGGATGTGACCGGGGGCGATGCTTTGTTAATGAAGCTGTCGCCTGCAGGAGATTTAATTTACTCGACTTACATAGGCGGTTCAGGGTCGGAGAACTACTGTTTAAAACTGGCCCTTGATGATTCCGGCAACGTGTATGTTGGCTTTACGACGGAATCGCATGATCTTCCGGCGTCAGACAATGCTTATCAAAAATCGCTTAAAGGTGATAATGACCATTACATTATAAAATTCACCAATGATTGCAGGTATGTCGCTTCCACCTATCTCGGAGGTTCGGGCAGCGATCACTGGACAACACTCGCAGTGGATCACAATACTTTGTATCTGTTCGGAAAAACAAAATCACCGGATTTTCCCGTAACACCCGGAACTGTTCAGCAGAAGTACGATAATTCTGCACCGCCTGACAGCAGCCAATCGTGGATGTCGGGCGACATAACAATCACAGCCTTATCCCTGAATCTTGATAAAATATTGTATTCCACCTATTTAGGCGGAAACTCCCTGGACTATATCAGATCATCTTCTTTCGGATTGGATGGAAAAATCATGCTCGCCGGCGCAACTTACTCGGATAATTTTCCCACCACAAATAATGCTTATCAAAAATCCATGGCAGGAAAGCAGGATGGTTTTTTAACAATCGTCAGCAAAGATCTCTCTGAAATTGACTATTCAACCTTTATCGGAGGCGATTCAACCGACCAGGTCAACTCGGTCTTTGCAGATGATGCAGGTAATATTATTCTTGCCGGTGAAACAAAGTCACCTGATTTCCCGGTCACACCCGGTGCATTAAACGGGAAATATATTGGCGGGAATGCCGATGGTTTTATCATGAAATTCAGTTTGCATCTGAATAAGCCGGTTTATTCATCATTCATCGGGGGGTCAAAAACCGACTGGTTAAAATTTGTAGCACGTACCGACAATCAAAAATATGTCCTGATTTGCACCTCATCCTCACAAGATTTCCCTGTTACCAACGATGCACTGTATAAATCGATTGATGGCGGAATGGACCTGGTGATGTTAATCCTTGACAAAACACTGAAGAATGTTGACTATTCAACATACGGCGGAGGTACCAGGCAACGGGTGATGGATCCGGTTGTGAACTATGTCAAAGGGGGAAAGTTAGTGGTATCATCCATGTGTATTTCTCCCGATTTCCCGGCAACATTGAAATACGCCGAACCGGATAAAACATGGATGAACTGTATCTGGAAATTTGACCTGGATGGTAAATAAGTAACCGGACGAACTCCCCTACTCCCTATGAGAAGACCACTGAATATACTGCTCATAATTTTAACTGCTGCCCAATACGCGTATCCTCAAATACAGCGTGAACCGAAAAAATCTGATGCGATTGGTAAAGCACTTTCGGAAGTAGTGAATCGTGGGGAAGCCCCCGGGATGATTGCGGCCATTATCTCAGGTGACGGTGTCATTGCCATTGGTTCGGCAGGGGTTCGCAAGGTTGGATCTGATATTCCCTTAACCTCCAACGATCTCGTACACCTGGGATCCTGCACCAAGGCGATGACCGGCATGATGCTTGCCACGTTGGTGTCAGAAGGAAAGCTTACCTGGGATATGAAGCTGACAGATGCAATTCCGGAGCTTCAGAATAGCGTCCATCCCGGTTTTCAGGATATCACACTCTGGCAGTTGCTTACACATCGTGCAGGTCTTCCACAAAATCCATCGGACTGGGATGCGCACATTACAATGGAGATCAAAGAGAGGCGCCTGGCAATTCTGAAAGATAATCTCAGCGCTCCTCCTGCAATAAAACCCGGGGAATTCAATTACTCCAATTTTGGTTACATGATCGCAGCCTGCATTGCGGAACAGGTAACCGGTTTAAGCTGGGAATCCCTGATGAAACAACGTTTGTTTGATCCGTTGGGCATGGCTTCTGCCGGGTTTGGAGAACCGGATTCGCATCAGACTACAGATCAGCCATGGGGTCATTCAAGATCTGGAGCGAAATGGCAGCCAGACCGGTCCTATGATGCCGAGGCCATCGGGCCTGCCGGTGAGATTCATTGTACGGTGGAGGACTGGGCTAAATTTCTTTCGCTTCAATTAATCGCTGGAAATTCCATCCTGGAACAAAAATATCTGAACAAGCTGGTTGAACCTGTTGGTTTCTATGCCTGCGGCTGGGGTATCGTGGAAGATCTGCCCTGGGCAAAGGGCAACGTGCTCACCCATAACGGCAGCAACGGGATCTGGTATGCCACTGTGATTGTTGCGCCCGGGCTGGACAGGGCCTGTGTTGTGGTCACCAATTCACGCGATTTCAGCAATACCGGTGATATTTGCAGTAAAATGATCACCAAACTGGTTAAGCTGGATTTGAACAATAACACTAAATAGATCCTCCCAAATAATCATATGACCTTATTATTTACATATGGAAATACTCTTTTGATGAAGACAACCGCGTTTCCATTTGTATTCTAAAGGACCATGATCATGGCCTTCGGGCAGAAATTGAAAATGCCGTATCTTCGGATTCCTTTTGCATCGGATTCTATCATTGATAAAAAATAAACGGTATGAATAAAATAATTCTTTCAGTTTTGACCCTCCTGGTTTTCGAGATGTCCTTCGGTCAAATTACCTGGACGTACTGACATTGCCAGGGCCCGACAGTAACGGCGCCATCTGGAACTCTTTTTACGATCATGAAGATAAAATCATGGTTTTATCGGACAGATATGGGAATAATACCTCCATCGTAAACAACAACAAAAGGATGCTCCTGAAATATTCAGACTATGACATGACAGCCCTTATGGTTAAAGGCGAAATGCAGGCTTTCTGGGGAGGACCTGCCGAAAACAACTGGCCGATTGCATATCCATTGTCCGGACTATTTGTTAAATATCTGATTGACCACTGGGGGCTTGAATCCTTTAAGGAGATGTATGTCATCGATACAAAAATAAAAAATATTCATCTGCGAATCAGTAAACGTCCGACGGATTTAGAAAAGATGTTCAACTTTCGCTTCTATCCTGAGCCGTTTGCCTCCTCGTTCAATAACCAGAACACGAATTTCGCCCGGTTTTCCCCTCAGCCTTTCTGACACGTTTCCCATGGTTGCACCTTTTATCTTGAAATCATCAATACTGATGATGACGTCTGTCGGTTTGATTCCCTCAACGGTGGGTTTTCCGTTACGCTGAACAACTCCAGCCACCTGGTAGCTTCCATCAGGAAGCTGGCGAACCGAAATACCCACCAGTTCCATCTCCCCCGGATTATTGGCTGCCGTCTTTTCAAAGTAAATCCGGCTGTTTGCATAGTCAATCTCAACCCGGTATGCTTTCAGCAGATTAGGACCAATAAACCCTGCAACCGGTTTTGCTGTTTTTCCTGAATACCATTCTCCCAGTGTGGGCCCGCTGGGAGAAAATTTCGAAACGCCAACCATTCCTGAATTTTCAAAAACCTCATTTCCCCATTTAATCTGAGGTATCCTGACTACCTGGAAGTTCTGCTCATTTGCAGGCCACCATCCCCACATATTGGCACAGCCCGCCGTGCCTGTAACACGTGGCCATCCGGGATGCTTCTCAGTGTATTTGAGTAACGTCTCCTCAGCGATGAAACTATAAGAAGCCCCCATGTCCAGGGCAAAACTATAGTTGTCTCCATCGATCAATGCATCCAACTGGACAATACCCGTTTGGGGATGTATGGTTGCAGGAGATTCTTTGCCTTGTGGCTTAAGGCTGCCTGGCTCGGCAATTGTGAGTTGTTGTTTCGGATAATCGAAAACGATGTGATATTTTTTCAGCAGCGTAGAAGGAAGGTTTCCATCGCATTGCATGGTGCTGAACAACCAGTAGGGTTGAAATTTTACCCGCGATCTTACTCCTTCGAAATTTAAATCCATTCCTCCAATACGAACACCTTTTGGAGTATCGATGTCAAAATTGGCGCTTTTAAATGCGGAGTCTTCTGTAGCAGCAAGGTCTATTCCCAAATTCCTGGCGAGCGGTTCACTGATAAAAAACTCAGGACTGCCGGAATCGATCCATAAGCGTACTTTGCGCCAGGTTGCATCCATGTTTTGCATTTCGGCGTCGACCAGCATCCGGTTGTGATCAAGGATAAAAGGAACAGTCACATTGCTGTGACTTTTATCCTGACACACTGAAATCAGGAAGAAAAAGCAAAAACCTGGTGTTAATGCTATCATTAGAAGTGTTTTCATTCATCAGAGTTTCATCAGTTGTTGATAATCGTACACCAGCAAAACATCTCCATGCCTTATAAAAAGCCTCCCCCCGGCCATGAGCGGATGGGAAAAATGTTCTTTGTTTCCTTTGATTATTTTGAATGTTCTGGCAAGGGTCATTTTACCTTGATTGAGTCTGACAAGGCCGACTCCACCGGTTTGGCTATAGATCACCAGATCTTCACCCGCCGAAACAATGGATCCTGTTTTAAAGGGCAAGGAATCAACATTCTTTCCGGTCAGTGCATCAACACTCAGCCATAACCGCTTACTTTCTGAAGATCCGTACAAGAAATTACCAATCATTGCATAACCGCCAAAATAGGTGTCGAATTTTCCATTTGTCCAGATTTTATTTATCTGTGTACCGTCCTGTGATATTTCAAATTTAGCGGCGCCATTTCCCCGTCCGGCAACCATGTATAAAAATCCTGCCGAATAGATGAAGTTATTACAGGGAGCGTCACCTTTTAATGATAATTCATAGGTCCATAATAACTCCCCGCTATCAGCATCCAACCCAAGCATGGCATATTCAGAAAAAGTCACCAGCAGGTTTCGTTCATAGTGACGGATAAACAGAGGAGCTGTATATCCGGGAGTTTCACCATCTCCTGCTGATTTCCATATGATTTTCCCGGAAAACCTGTTCATGCAGACTATATTCGTATCCGGCCCGCCCGGAAGACAGTAAATCCTGTCTCTATCAACCAGGACTTGCATCGAATAGCCAAATACGGCATTTACTCCATGCAGGTCTCCGATCATATTTACCGTCCATCGTTTTTGGCCTGTCATTGTATTAAAACATGCGATGTCTCCCATTCCGGAACAGGTATATAGCATACTGTCAATGACGGTGGGAGAAGCCCGTGATCCCGGGTAATTTTCCGACCATTCCCTGCCATATTGTGTTTTCCATAACAGTGTACCATTGAAATCATAAGCGAACAAATAGCCTGTCCCTTCTTTCTCCCCGGTAACAAATATCATATCGGTAGTTACAACCGGAGTGCTATACCCATTTCCAAGACCTTCTATGATAAGCGATGGCGCGGGATTTATTTCTTTCACCTCTGCATAAATACAGGTTAAAAAAAGCACCAGACACATAAATAAAACCAATGGCCGTCTCACCCTGTAAACCCTTACTTTTTAAGAAATGTCCGTATGTTCTCTTTTAAATCCACTGGGTCCTGCAACCCGTTTAAAATAAAAGGATCACTATCCTTCCCGCCATAGAATGCAGTTGTTGGCACCATTATGGCCATTTTGCCTGGTTCAATCTCCCTGATGAAATATTTCCGGCTTAAGAACTTGTCACTCTTAAAAAATATTGAATCAACCTCCGGATTAATTTTAACCGGGATGAAGTTTTCAGTGATCAGAGGCATCACCTCTTTGTTATTAAACACTTTCTTTTCCATTCGCTGACATTTATCGCACCAGGATACATAGACAAAAATGAGCATCGGTTTGTTCTCACGCAGGGCTATTTCAAGGCCTTCTGTCATTGAATACCAATTAATGGCATCAGGACTTTTAAATGAAAATAAAAGAATGGAGATGAGTGAAAAGAAAATTACTTTTTTCATATTGTTTAAAGTTTAGAATGATCATGAATATTTAATTCAACTCACACAAAATTCAACTTTGAAATACCAGCCGACAAACATTTTATGTTAAATCTTGTCATTCGTCGGTCAAAGCCAATAACTTCCTGATAAAAAGTGCGGCCTTCCTTAAAATTCATTTAATCTGGCAATCCCGAATCAACCTCCCGGTAATCCGAAGTCATCCGGTCCATTCCACTTGATTAAGCAATTAAAGCTATTGTGACTGATACTTTTTTACAAATTCAATCTGCAAGTCTGGCTGAAAAGTCGATATATAGAGAAAGACTTAAAAATAATCTGTTAATATTCCAGGTCTAAAACAGGTTCAGTTGACCGACTCATCTTGTCGTTTAACGAGTTTAAATGACCTTTCGCATATTGCTGTTTTTTTCAGTTTATGATACATCGATTTTTGCATCAACTACATGTAAAACAGTTATTTTATGAAAAATCTGCAGCTGCTTTTTTTGATTGCCTCACTTACAACGACACTTCTCCTGTGTTTTTCCTTTAAATCGTCGGCCCAGCAAAACAATATCCCTTTTAATAAAGATCTCTGGGAATTTACGGATGCCAGGCAAACCGAATTCCTTGGCAGATCATGCATGGCAGGTACTGCGTACCTAAAAAGTCCGGCCTTCGAAAACGGAGTGATTGAGGTCGATATGGCGGTTACCGGACAACGTTCCTATCCTGGTGTCATTTTCCGCATGGCATCAGCCGGGGACTATGAACGGATCTATATCCGGCCTCATCTTCCATCCCTCTTTCAGAATGTGGTTCAATATGTTTCCACCTTCAACGGGATCGATTCATGGCAACTTTACACCGGCCCGGGCAACATAGCAAGTGCTGAAATCCCGAAGAACGAATGGTTTCATGTTAAAGTTGAGTTCAAAGGAGACCAGGCGCGCATTTATCTTAACAATGCCGTTGCCCCGGCTCTTGAAATACCTCATCTCGGACATGGAGTACGTACCGGAATGGTTGGGCTTTTCGGCCCCAGTGACGGTACCGCCTATTTTTCCGGCTTTTCCTGCAGGGAAGATAATTCAATCTCATTCAATCCGCAGAAACCTTCCGAAATGCCTTTTGGGACGCTTCAGAACTGGGAGATTTCACCTGTTTATAGACTGAGTGAAATTGATAATGAACTAACGCCCGAAGCACAGGGTATCGCCAACATTGTCTGGAAAAAAGTTCAGTGCCGTCCCGATGGGATCGTAGATATTTCACAGTACTTTCCACGTCTGGGAAATGCACCGGATGCTGTTTTTTCCAGAACCACCATCGAATTGGTTTCGGATGATAACAAGCTGTTTGCCTTTGGATACAGCGATATCGTTTCTGTGTTCCTTAACGGTAAGCTTCTTTTCTGCGGCAACAGCTCCTATACCAGCCGTGACCCATCGTTTCAGGGCATCGTAGGCCTCAACGACTACATCAGCCTGCCGTTGAAAAAAGGGAAGAATGAACTGATGATTGCGCTGGCTGAAACATCAGGTGGATGGGGGTTTATCTTCCAGGATTCCAAAGCCATTTATCAGGATGAAAAACTTGTTAAACAATGGGAGATAAAAAATAAATTGAAATATCCCGAATCAGTCCAGTACGACCCCAAACGGGATGTGCTTTATGTTTCAAACTTTTACAATGAGGGGGAGGAGTTCATTTCAAAGATCAGGCCCAATGGTGAAATTGTTGAAGTTGAATGGATTAAAGGTCTTTTACAGCCTGCCGGAATGTGCATGAGCAATGATAAATTATACGTTGTGGGAAGGCATGCACTGGTCGAGATTGATCCGGATCCGGGTACTGTCTTGAACCGGTATCGTTTTCCCAGCCCCGGCATGCCCAATGATGTTGCGGTGGATGAAAAGGGAGATTTCTTTATTACCGACACCCGGCGAAATTTAATCTACCGGCTTTCTGGCGGTACCATGGAAGAGTGGCTGAAAAGCGAAGATTTGATAAAACCAAACGGAATCTGTATTGACAAAGGCAGGATTCTGATCGGCACATCGGGTGATGGGTGTATAAAAATCGTTGATCCTGAAAGCAAGGCCATATCCACCCTGGTTTGCCTGGGTGAAGGCGCTGTCATGGATGGCGTTACATCCGATGGGAAGGGCAACTATCTTATCTCTGACTTTAACGGCCGGCTCTATAAAATCAGCAGTACAGGCGAAAAACAACTGTTGCTGAACACAACGGCCCCTTCCAGGTATTGTGCCGCATTTGAATTTATCCCCGGGAAAAGACTTCTCATCATCCCAACCCTGTATGATAACCGGCTTGTAGCCTTTGAATTAACCGGAGAATAAACTGAAACAAACAGGCCCGTCTCATTTAACAGCGGGTCGTTTTTTCTGTATTGGACTGCATCCTGGCAGTATTGCGAAAGCTATCGTACTCAGTTGAGTTTGCTTTCATTTACAAACGCCTGCAGCCGAAGTAAATGCCCCCCATTTTAGCGTTATTATCAAGTCGACTCTTTTTATTCATGTGTGCGACACGATTCAATCAGCCATCTCTTGACTTGGTTCGTCAGATTCCATAAATTTGAAGCTGAACATCTATACCTTCCAATTAAATTTTTCATAGGGTATTATCACCTGTCATTAACATTGAATAAATTATGAAAAGCTCCTTCGTCTTTGTCATTTTTATCATTACCCTCCTGAAGGTGGAGGCGCAAAACTGGAAACAGGTAAATCCATTCCCCCCTGCTTATGAACTGACATCGGTTTGTTTCCCGGCTGAAAACACCGGCTATATAGTTGGTGGGGCCGGAGTGATACTGAAAACGAATGATGGTGGTATAACCTGGAGCAAACAGGAATCGGGAACTGACCGATACCTGGTTTCAGTTTATTTCATAACCACTGATATCGGCTACGCCGCTGGCCATGACGGTGTGATCCTGAAAACGGAAAATGGAGGATCCACCTGGACACTCCTGAATTCGGGAACCACCAATTCTCTCAACTCCCTTTTTTTTACAGAACCAAACACCGGTTATGCCGCAGGATTTTATGGAACCATCCTGAAAACCACCGATCGCGGTGCAACCTGGATCTCTTTGCCGGCCGGAATCACAAAAACGCTGAATTCCATTTTCTTTACTGATGCAAATATTGGTTTTGCCGCCGGTATGGACGGCACCATGCTCAAAACAATCGATGGCGGCGCAACCTGGAATGCAAAAAATCCGGGAACAGAGCATGAACTGACCTCTGTTTTCTTTGTCGATGGACAAACAGGGTATGCTGTTGCGCATTATGAATATTATAAATCGGAAAGCGACGGACCGGCAGCCGACACAACGTTCATTGTGAAAACCACTGATGGCGGCGACACCTGGGCATTGCAGTCACAAGTAGGTCCTTCAAAGTTCTTTCTCACCAGTCTCAGTTTCACCAGCATTGATACCGGTTATGCTGCAGGCACCATGGGCAGTCTTTTTAAAACTACCGACGGGGGAAGTACCTGGCAGAAACAGGCGACAGAACCGAGATCAACCCTGTTTTCGATATTTTTCATTCCTCAGAGATCGACAAATACTGGTTATATCGTCGGTGGAGAAGGTATTATACTGAAAACCACCGATGGGGGTGCAAACTGGAACCGGCAGACCATGGGAACAACAAGCTGGCTCTGGTCAATTGCTTTTGACGGTTTAAATACCGGTTATGCCACTGGTGAAGGGGGTACGGTTGTTAAAACAACAGATGCAGGTGAACACTGGACCTTAAATAATACCGGAACTGCCAGTTTGCTTTGCTCAATACATTGCATCCCTGGCAATAATGGAAACACGGCCTATACGGCAGGCGACTCGGGGATAATTCTGAAAACCACCAATGGGGGTGCAAACTGGGTAAAGCAGCTTTCGGGAACCAACCTTCAGCTGAATTCGGTGTTTTTTCTCAGCAATGAAAATGTAAATACGGGTTTTATCGTCGGGAACGACGGAGTAATCCTCCGGTCCACCGATGCCGGTGCAACCTGGAACAGTCAGAATTCAGGAACTTCAAGGACACTGAGTTCGGTGTTTTTCGTGGAGCCCTCCACAGGTTATGCAGTCGGGGAAACAGGAACCATCGTGAAGAGCATTGATGGTGGTACATCGTGGAACAGCCTGGTTTCAGGGACCAATAACAATCTCAAATCCGTTTATTTTCCAACTTCAGAAACCGGGTATTGTGTGGGTGTAAATGGTACAATCATTAAAACCATCGATGCCGGTGCAACCTGGACTTTATTACCACCCCCATCGTCATTGATACTGTATAGTGTGTACTTTTCCGATACCCTGTCCGGCTATATTGCCGGGGGTGCCCTGTACCTGGGAGGCATTATTTTAAAAACCAGTGATGGCGGTGTAACCTGGACCAGCGTGCACAGCATGGTCAACAATTCGTTGAATGCTCTTTGCTTTACAGGGCCAAATACAGGCTATGCCGTCGGACTGACAGGTACCATCCTGAAAACCACCGGTGGAGGAACGAGTGTTTCAGAGGTTCCCGCCCTTAAACCCGATATGATGGTTTATCCTGTTCCTGCCGGGGAGAAGATCACCATCAAATTACATGATAATATGCCCCTTGAAGGTTCACGTTTGTTCATATATGACCTTCACGGGCGTTTGGTCTTTGACCAGGCTGTTCTTCAGCATAGTTTTGAGCTCAGTCTCTCCGGGTTAAACAGGGGAATCTATGTTGTAAAGTTTGTTGGCAGCAATGAAACCCGGGTTGGTAAAATGATCAGGGATTAACAAACGCCGCCCCCTGCCCGGTGTCTTGTACCTTACCCGGTGAACGGTCAAAAACAGACAACATTTTTCTGGATGAAACAACTGCAAAATTTAACTTTTTTTATTGAAATGAGGTTACGGCTGTTTTTTCTCATTCTGATCCTTTTCACCGGTTGCAGATCAAACTCAGAGTACACCATTATCTCCGGCGGGTTCAGGTTTTCGGCCGACCTGAAACTCAGCCCGGCTGAAAAAAGAGCGGATTCTGTCCTTAATGCAAGGCGTAAGGAACTGTTAACACGGAAAGGTGATAACTGGTCGTTGTTCAGATCCTTCACAAGCACAAAAGCTGAGCTCCAAAAAGAGGATCTTTATGCGATTTTCAAAAAGATGCCCAAGGGAGGTCTTGTTCATGTGCACGCCACTGCAGCGGGCGACGTGGACTGGTTGATTAGTTTTGCATTGTCAATGCCGGAATGCTTTGTTTACTGGAGCGAAGAAAATGCCAGCTATACGCCGGGTCAGCTTGCATTCTTCCCGGATGGAAATATTCCACCAGGCTGGCTGCCAATCCAGGAACTGGCTCATTCGGATCCGGATTTGAAAACGAAATTGTTTCGGTTGTATACCCTTGGACCTGAGGATGAGAATCTCCCTGATCTCTGGATTGAATTTGAAAAAATATTCAAACGGGTGGGCGCATTCATCTATTACAAGCCGGTATTCATAAGCTATTTCAAAAATTCCCTTGAGTCACTGGCTTCCGAAGGGATTCAGTTTGTGGAGTTGCGTACCAGCCTGGGTAAAATACTGAATGAGGACGGCACAACAACAACCGACGAAGCGGTAATTGAACTTTATAAGAGCGTTGTTACAGTAGTCAGGGCATCCCACCCGTTTTTTGATTTACGGATTATTGCCAATGCCGGCAGGGGAGGAACATTGGAAGCTGTGGGGGACCAGGTTCAGAGAATAAATCGTTTCAAGTTGCAGTATCCCGAAATGATTGTCGGATTTGATCTTGTAGGTGAAGAGGCGAAAGGATACAGCAACGGTTATTTTTCACCGGCATTGCTGAACAGCCAGGCACCGCTGTTTTTACATGGCGGGGAAAGCATTTCAGCTTCAAACCACAACATCGGGGATGCGGTGAACCTGAATGCCCCGAGAATCGGGCATGGTATTAACCTGTTCTTTTTCCCCGACCTTGAAAAAACTTTGATAGCAAACAAAACGTTGCTTGAACTGTGTCCCATCAGCAACCAGGAACTTCAGTATGTTCCCGATTTTCGGCTGCATCCTGCCTTGGGGTATCTTCAAAGAGGCGTTCAGGCGACCCTGGGTTCTGATGATCCTGCTTTTTTTCAATCATTGGGTCTCACTGATGATTACTTTGTCGCGTATCTCTCATGGAACCTGGATCTGCGTTCAATTAAAAAACTGGTGTTAAATTCAATAACGTACGGAGGGCAATCTTATCCTGCACAACAGGTCCACCTTGATCTTTTTAATAAGAGATGGGAGGAGTTCATTCAGTGTGTAAACATGCAATAAAGAAATAAACGTTATTATATTTAGTTATTCCCAACTCACGGGAAATTCATTTAACTTTAAAGTTCGTGTTTCGATTTTATTTCTGTTTTTATCCTTACGTGTAAAAGCCCGAAAATACTCCTATTGTTGAAAAAATCATTCTCTATTATTCGAATAAAGCGATGCCTGAAATTGATAAATTTGCAATCATCAACCCAACCTGATATGTCATGCGCATAGATATTAATCAGAAGAAAATATCCATTGGGGATAAATACATGATCTTTATTAACAGACAGTCGGAATACAGCGCCTCAAGTGAACTTTTTCGCCTGCTGTCGGTGATCAATTTATTTAAAAATGACAGCCCGGAGGCAAGGCTTACAATTCATAAGAGGTGGTCATTTTTCAAACCGAAATATGATATTGGGTTCCGCGACGGGAAGAAGCTGGAATTCAGAGCCCTTTCCTTCTGGAAAATGCATTACCAGTGTCAATGCGGTCCCGACATCTACAATATTTACGGACATCGTGGAAGAAAACACTCAGTATACAAAAATGACACCCAGGTTGCATGGTGGGACAAGGAGGTCGTATCCTGGTTTGATGGCGACAATTACACCATCATGGCCGATGGTGACAGCAACACCGAATTGATCATTGCCTTTTGCCTGATTATGGATAATCACAAAAGTGACCGTCATGATGGCAATGCGGTTTCAATAGACATTGGAAACATCGGGGGCCAGGTGAAAAAATTCGATCCTGACTTTCTTCAAAAGGTACCTGGCTGAATTTCCGATAAACTATTATCTGTTTCAAAAACTGTATTATATTTGAACTGGAACAGGCATTCGATGCGTTGAACTCTCAACAAGACCTTCATTCTACTTGTATTACTCATTTTCATTGCAGTTAAATACAGATTATAGCTATGAAAACCATTTGGAAAATATTCGTTTTAATGTTATTCGTTTGCGGTTTTTACTCTGTCGTACTATCACAGGAAAATCCATCTACTGGACTTGCGATTCACATTTCATAATTCTTTCCTGTTTTTTCCGAAAAAAAAACTCCCCCCTGGCACAAAGACCGGAATAAAAAGGGCAGGTTGCTTGACTAACGTATGCATATTTCATATATTTGTGATGAAGAAATACCATGAACCACAGGCTAATAACAGCAGCTTCACATTAATAACTTACCGATATGATTTCAACAATAGTTTTAATTATCTCCCTGTTATTGATCCTTTTAATAACAATCGTTGTTGGCCGGTCAATCGTCAAAAAACAACAAATTATCGGCCGCCCCCCGATTCCCGTGGTATATTTTCTTCTCGCAAAAATGCTGGTACTCGTAAACCTGACATTTTTGCTCCTGAAAGGACTAAATATACATGTTTACAGATTTTTTAACCCTTCTGTTTTTATAGATATATTGGCTGTAGCCTTTCTGATTATCGGAACTGTCCTGTTATTTCTTTCAACGTTCAGACTGAATAATGATCTGGTTTTCGGTTTATCTTCCTCTGAAAATCATAAATTGCAAACAAAGGGTGTTTATTCGATCAGCCGGCATCCATTTTATCTGGGATTTATTTTCATCCTTTTCTCTTCCTGTCTTTTCAATCCAAATTATATCAATATCCTGGCATTTATTGGTGCATGGATCATCCATCATTTTATTATGATCAGAGAAGAACAATTCCTGAGCTCGCAGTATGGCGACGAATACATGGAATATGCAAAAAGAGTCAACAGATATCTTTCATTTAAATAATTACAACCATGAAAGTTTTGATCATTTACGCACATCCAAATCCAATGTCATTTACAAAAGCAATTCTTGACAATTTTGTCAGGGGCATCAGGGAAGCGGGACACAGGTATGAAATTGTCGATTTGTATAAAACAAAGTTCAATCCTGTATTTCAGGATATGGATTCGGCATTTTTCGTGGATGAGGATATGCCCAGGGACCTTTTTCAGCAAATGGACATGAGGGGAATGATTATCGGCCTTGCAGGCGGTCCGGTCAAACGATTTATTGCGAAATGGTATATCAAAAACAAGACCGATGAAGATCTGATAAAACTGATTAATTCCCAAAAACCAAAAGATGTTTTATTGCAACAAAAGAAAGTAGCAGAGGCGGATGTGCTGGTTTTTATAACCCAGGTTTTCTGGATGCATTTTCCGGCATTGGTAAAAGGATGGATGGAAAGGGTTTTAACCTACGGATTCGCCTACAAATTAAACGAAAGCGGCTGGAAGGGAGATCCTGATGGCAGGATACCGTTACTTAAAATTAAAAAGGCAGTTATAATTCAGCCGACATTCTTTAATGAAAAAGTCTACAGGGAAAAAGGATTTAAATCTGCCATGGAAAAAACCATTGATGACTGGAGCCTGAAATATCCGGGCATTGAAAATGTTGACCATATCTATTTTCATTCCATATTATCGGTTAGCCCGGAGACAAGAAAAAAGTATCTTGAAATTGCTTATTTAAAAGGGAAAGAATTGAAAGTTTAATATCATGGACTAAAGTGGACACACCATTGCCATTGATGGCCCTCCGCCGGTTTTAGTTCATTTCCTTAACCCGGAATCACTACGGTTTACTCATCGCATCATCAGCGGTGGCAAGATTTGAGCCGTCAGTATAGGCATAACTTGAAAGCCTGGCCAGGGAGTTCTTATCTCCAAGCATCATAAAAGTTACGCGGTTATCCATTAGAAGCTGGTTCCGGAAATTTTCAAGTTCACTGATTTCAATTTGCATCAGTTTCTTCTTGACCGACTTGTCGAGATAGGTATTGATTTCATAAGCTGCCTGCTCCATAACAGCTTCACGCGCAGACATCTGGTTGATAAAATTGGCAAAATCGCGCAGATTCTTTTCAACATCATAAGGCATTTCATCATCGTCACTGTTCGCCAAAAATTCAGTTAGCATCACTTTGGTCGATTTCAGTTTGTCGATGTTACTGTTCAGGAAAGTACTGTATTCCTGCAGGGCAACGAAGGTTGGCTTTAGCTTCTGATCCGTATACAGGGGATGGTACATGAGCCTTGCCGATGTTGTATCGATCTGGCGCGATACCCTTTCCGTGAATTGTTCAAAATATACGAGAATCTGGATCATTCTTTTCAGCTGCAGGGTATCCCTGGTAAATTCCATTCTTAATTGAATAGATTTTTTGTTCATGGCCTGGGTCTGATCTGGTTCGGCCATGGCAGCGGTCCCTTTAACCAAAGTCTTGTCTGCGGGCTTGTTAAATAAGGTTATCATTGCAATAACGCCGGCAACGATCAGGATTAAAGCGATCAGAATTTTGGTTTTTGACTTCATCTGTGGTTGGTTTTTTAAAGTATGGTAATTTACTTAAGTACAAAGAAAGTACAAATAGTTGGTGTTACGAAATACATCCCCTATCTGGAAGCGCTGTACATTTCTGTTAAAATCCTCACCGTCTCCCTGGCGGCCAATTCTGGTTTCAGCGCTGTATCGGAAATGCCCGATACGACCCTGGATTGATCGTGATCCAGTTTTCCTTTTTCCATCCATGTGCTGATCAATGGCGCTGAAAGATAGGCAGAAAAATTATGATGACCTGACCCCGGCCGTTCACCGATAATGTGAACAATGCCTTTGGGTTTGTCAACTGCTGAATCCTGGCCAAAGAGATATTCTCCGCACCGGTATCCCGCCCGCACCCGGCCATTCCTGATGACAATGTTATCGGCTGACAAACGCAGACCAGCCAGGGTTAATTCCTTATCGAGGTATTCCAGAAAGGGTTTCAGGTGACCCTCATCGGCCAGTGCGCTTACATTCAACCCATCGGAGATTATAATCTGAACATCCGGGCTCTTGCCGTTCCATTTATTTCTCAGCCTGTTCAGTTTGTCAACAGATTTTCTGCTCAGATTTTCTCCTGTAGGAGGATGATAGATATAATCTTTTCTGTCGGCAGAGTTGGTTTCGATATACATGTGGTTTGGAATGGAGGCGATGAATGTTTCCGTCATCTCCTTCCATAAACAGGATTTTGAATCTTCGTACAAAAGATGGATTTTTTTGTCAAGTTCCGGTTCAAGATCCCAGCTGTTTTTGCCGTACCCGACTGCAATAGGTACGCCTCTTTCCTCAATCTCAGCAATAAGTTTATTCCCCTCTTTGTAAATTTCATCTTTGGTTCTCAAATCACCTTTTGCCAGGCGGTATCTATAATAAACCCATGCCGGATCACCGAAATGACCGGTAATGTCTCCATCGGGACCGATTATCTCGATTTTTTTGAAGAAGTCCCACATTGCATCGTTCACCTTATACCCGAATTTCGACCTCACGCGTACATGGTCATTAAACCCTGTGGTAAGATAGCTTAACATGGGATCGTTCTTTGTTGGAAGCGCCATCAGGTAGGCAGGGTTTGCCGGCATGATCTGATCGATGCACCACGCCAGGTCATCGAGGGTTATGTCCATATGCAGCGTGGAACACACATCCAGCCCGATGGTGAGCCCATGAAGTTTACCCATCGCCGTATCCTCCAGGCAGCATCGCACCAGCTGATCGCGGCTCTTGAACACTTCGGGTCCGATAAAACCGGCTACATCATTTACGTGCACCCAGGGACCTGGCAGGTTTGTCAGCTGAACTTCCGCGACTCTTTTTTTCAGGGCGCGTAAAAATCCATACTTTCGCGATTCATGAACGACCATATCAAATCCCTCTCCGTGGCCGTTCGTGAAATCGGCCCCCTGCCCGGTCTCTGCATATAAACCATATTGCCCGGTGCGCCGGGAGGCGTGATCCATCATTTTTGCAACCGTGAGATCAAAGGTTTTATTGGCGCTTACCGTTCCCCCCAGGCTTTGAAACCAGATTCCCGTCGTTCCCGGGTTTTTGTCCTCAACTTCTGCCTGGATGTCGATATGAGACAAAACACTATGGGGCATCACCTTTTCAAGGCCGAATGTTCTCAGGATATCCTGAAGGGCGAACTCGATTTTTGCCACTGATGCGGGATCACTTGAAACCGGGTTGGT
>CAISJJ010000288.1 GCA_903885595.1 uncultured Bacteroidales bacterium | reverse complement strand
GGTACAAGTGTAACCAGTGGAGGATACCTTCATGCATATATTGCTCCGGTAGGTCCATGGTGTATTGCACCAACAATGCCGGGTAATTTAGAAAATAATATAGGGAACGACTACAGTGATAAAAATAGTCCAAATAATCCTTCCTTCAAGATTTACCCCGATCCCACTTCGGGAATTTTCACTTTTGAATTATCTGAGGATCTTAACGGATTACCTGTCAGAGTTACGTGTTATAATATGATGGGTTCATTTATATTTAAGCAAGAATTCTATTCTGGCAGGAAGCATGAATTATCCTTGGCTAATCATGCGCTTGGGATATACCTTTTTTTGGTTGAACACGATGGTAAAACAGGAATCAGGAAAATAATAAAGCAATAACTTTATTATTCATTCTAACCGATCATTGAAAGTACTTATGACTTGATTACTTCTCAGGGTTAGTTATATTGAAACAAAAAAGCCGCCCACTTGGCATCTATAGTTCGGTATCCGGCAACAACATATTGGCCCACTTCTTTTTTTCTAAGATGTCACCGACAACCCGGAAGAGATATCTGCAGCAAACAAGTCCTAAACAGCGCTCTGAGCTTTCCTTGACGCCAAAAAGTTCGACAAATACGCCGGCAGAAATTCACATCTTTATTCCCGTAAGCGCACACAAAAAAACCGCCCTAACAGAGTGGTTTCTTTAATAAAAGCGGGAAATATATTGAAGGTTATTCGAAGTCTGCGAATAACGGTGTAGTCGGGGCCAGTGAAGCAAAATCAACTTTTGGGTTTACCATATCATCATCAAAAGAAGCCTCTCCTGGAAGAATCGGAGCAAGATCGTCGAAGATCATCTCAGTATCCAGTGCATCTTCAAACGTTGCACCAGCAGGTGTGGTTGGTGCGAAATCTGAAATTGTCAGGATTGAAACAGTTGATTCTGTCATTTCCTCAAATGTTGCAAATGTTGGCGTAACCGGCGCCAAAACAATAGAAGTTAATGAAACAGCTTCACTGCTCATCTCTTTTGATGCACCTTCGGTTGATGCAAATATCGTGTTCACTGAAAAAAGAAACATTCCGGTTAAGATCAGGGTCTGAATGGTTTTGATTGCTTTCATTTTATTTTTTGTTTGAGGTTGATGAAGCAAAGATATATCGGATCCCATGGTTGGTCGATGTGTTTTCGATTGAATAATACAACCTCCCGGCAGAGAGCGGAAAATAGTCGGTGAAAATGTTGTGAGGAGTTTGGCGATGAAATTGAGGGATATTGGCAGGTTAATGTGCCAATGCTTTATTAAGCTGGAGGTATGAAAGCTATAAATGACTTAATAGCCTGATTCAGTATGATTTCTGATGGGATTTAAAACCGGGATGCGGCTCGTTTGTTTACATACAGGATGAAAACAACGCGGCCGCTGACTTTCTATATTGAGGGGATCTCAAGCTGTTTGCAGACTTTTTTACAAAGTAAATTTGAAAGCTCCTGGTGCCTGCCGATTGTTGATTGTTTTTGGTTTGCCGGGTTTAAATATATAGTATGGTTTGCTCCCTCTCGTAACATGATGCAGCCATGTAAACGCAGATGTTTAAGGAACTCGCCTCTTTTCATAACGCCGGGTTCAGTTTCCGTTTGATGATTTTTCTTCCGGTATATTCCTGTAAAGTATTTTCCCGGTGAGTTGACATGACCAGGGTGAGCGCATCTAATAAATTTTCCTTCAACTCATCAATGGTTTTACCCTGGGAAATCACTTCAGGCACCTCCGGAATCTGGCCCACATACCAGCCATCGTCACTTTTCTCAATCACAGCGGTAAAGTCTATAGATTGTGACTTATGTGTTCTTTTCATATAAGATTGAAAGTTATCAAATGGTTATTCAATTGCAAAGTTAATGAAAAAATTCAGCTTTAAGGCCAACAGAATTACTGGATATTCTTTCACCCATCCAAGGTTCTGGTCCGGGAAATAACTTCATGATTTCGAAGATAGTTACCACTGGAACTTTTGGTTTTCTGGTTATTGATCAGTATCCGGCAGCAACACATTGGCCCACTTCTTTTTTTCTTCGTCTTCGAAGTTGGGGAGGTAATTCTGGGTAGTTTGTTTGTTTTTATGGCCCAGGGATTCGCTGATGAATTCGACAGAAGCTCCGGAGCGTTTCAGGACAGTGGCAAAGGAATGGCGAGCGGTGTAAGTAGTGGCACGATCTGTTTCGAGTGTCTTGCAGATTCGTGTCATGTTTTTATTGATTGTTTGAACTGCCTGTTGAATGGTCCTGTATTCTTCTTCGGGGTTCATACCAGTTTGAAGGACTGGAAAAATGTACTGCTCCTTGTTTGGAGGCTTATTGCCCCACTTGTCAATGATGCGGCCTATTTGCCTGGTGATCATAATATCGATGTTGGTTTCTTCATCCACTGAATCGGCAATTTTAGCCCGAATAAGGGTAATTTTATCACCTTTTATATTGGCATATTTAAGCCGGACCATGTCTTTCACATTGATTCCATTACAGAGATAGGAGAACGGCCAGAAGTCACGGGAGCGCTGTTCCAAGGTTTCCTTTGGAACATCATACGCAGCTATTTTTGCAACAACGGCTGGGGTGAGTGCTTTTTGGTGTTCTTCCCTTTAGGAATCTGATACAATCCTTGCTTGGTTTTACCGAAAGGGTAGGGGATGCCGACAGGTTTTACCTCATTGAAGATGGTGCGAACATTCCGGAGATAGATTCCTACTGTGGTCCGGATGTTTGTTTTTGTTCTTTCTTTGTCCTTGTCAGCTTTTGTTTTCCACTTAATCACCCTGGGTGTAAGCATCCAATTCTCATAATCTTTCAGGAACTTAACTGTGACAACTTAACTGGGATGATGAAAACATTTACCTCCTCCATCAATTTCGCTGCATCTCACGCAAAAGGTGCCTGTGTGAGAAATTATCTTTACATTTACAACCAACTTTTCATAGACTCACCTTACTTACAGAAAGCCAATGTTAATAGAACAACGCAAACAACTCGAACAACAGATCATCGAAAAAGTATTGAAAGATGAGTCTTTTCGTAGGCAACTCATTGATGACCCCAAATTCATTCTGGAATATGAGATGGGAATGAAAATCCCTGACAGCTTCAACATTAAAATCGTTGAGGAAGACTCACAAACATTTTACCTCGTCCTTCCTGCAAAAATTAATCCTGAAACAGATGAAGATGAACTCACTGAGGCTGACCTTGAAATGGTTTCAGGGGGATATGGCGGGGAAGGTGAAGGGGAGGGTGGAGATCCTGTTCCACCCCTCGGCCCTATAACTCAAATAATCAACTAAGGATTCACTATCTCAAAATATTAAAAAGACAACCCATTTAGTCGTATTAAGTTTTTTAGTCGTTACAACGATTACATTGGTAATAATACTGCTTCCCCCATAAGTTCCTATTGTAACCTCTCCCTCTATTACAGTGCAATTTGGATAATTGATCGGGAAACTGTCAATCTGGTTCTGAGTTGAGAAAGTGATCCCCTGCGGCAGGCAGGATTGTGCGGCGCCTGCGAACAACAGGATAAGCCAGATGAATAATAAGAATTTATTCATGGGGTCCATCCGGGTAGTATTGTTAGAATTCGCGTGACTTCAGACACTAATGCCACCTTTGATTTCTTTGTTTTTCTTCTGTGGCAATTGCTTTGCATTTTGACGGGTAACAATCTTCTTTCCTGACTTTTCTTCGATTGCATTGCGTGTATTTCCAGCAATTGTGCCACCCTGTTTGGCAATTTTTCGATTATTTTCGAATCCTACCGGTTTCTTTTCTTTGGAAATTTCAGTTGTTGTTGCTTCTGCGAGCATATTTAAAACCAATTCAAGGTTCGACATATGGTCACGAAGATTTTCTTTTTTCAGGTTCTTGAATTGCTTATACTGTTTTGGTAAGTTGGTAAGTTGGGGTGAGCGGCGATGGTGGCTGAAATATCGGCCGAACCTTTTTGCATGCTTGATTTTATGATTGCCTTGGTTATGTCGTTCGCTTTGGTGGCCTTGATGGGTTTGTTTGGCAATAATCGTGTGGTCGAGGATGTTCTGGCTTTTCTTCAGTTTTTTCTTTTTATGAATGGCTTTTGTATCAAGTCCCCCGTACAACCCCACTTCTAACTCAGAAATGAACTCCGGATAACGACGGTTTGTTGAGCAAAGTCATTCACGAAGCGGATTTAACGAATAGATGTTTTTCTTCATCGACGCTAATTGTTGGGTTTTGAACCCGTCATGATGTTCCACCGTTCGGGATGCATGAAGTTTATGCCCAAGAAAAGTAGCTATATTATCAGGGGTAACAGTATGAATTGCAGCTTTCATTAATCCATCGTAAATCGGGTTTAATCCTCCATGGTCTTAAAGATAATGTCTGTGGCATATTCGGCCTGCATGATGCTCCAATGCTATACCTGCCCAAAATCTTTGTGTGTCCCTTTATTCAATTGTTCTTACCTATCTTGAAGTAACATGTCTATTAGCTTTTGAATGCTGAAGTTACGCTTTTTTACCTGTTTTGATCTGGCTTGTCCAGGTCAGGCAATAGGCAATAGGCAGTAGGCAGTAGGCAGTAGGCATTAGGCAGTAGGCAGTAGATATTGGTAGTTCGTAATTGGCTCGTTGGTCAATTGAAATTCGAAATTCAAATTACCTCTTCAGCACCCTCACCGTCTCTGTCGCCTCCTCCGCCACAATCCTCACCAGATAGATTCCGTTTGCCCTGCCCTCGAGTGAAAACTCCTGTTTCCGAACGTTCGTCATCTCTTTGGTAAGAATCCGCTCGCCCTTCATGCCAAAAACTTCAACTGTAATTGTGCCGGGTTGATCTTTCCCAACATATTCCACCATAAATTTCCCATCCGTCGGATTCGGATAGACCCTGAACCATGCTGAATCGGGAATCGGGACACGGGACACGGGACGCGGGACGGGTGAGTCGTGACGCGTGACGCGGGACGCGGGACTTGTGTCACTTACTGCAGAGACACTTGTACTGACAAATGAAGGGGACACACTCCAGCAATATTCATCAGTTTGAGTTATATAGCCGTGCATGTAACCGCCTGGTTGAACCGTTGTTCCGGGCAGGTAAAGGATGTTCTGACCTGCGATTAAGGTGGCGCTGCCGCCTGGTTGAACCACGAAGGTATGCCCGCCTCCGGCCACAAAGATGGTTTGGAGTGCATCAAAACAGATATTTACGCCATCGGCAATCACAATATCACGAACTTCCAGATCAATAGGGATGTCGTTGATAATCCTAAAACCGGAAGCGTTTATGGTATAAAGCGCAGGGTTGGCCGTGCTGTAGATCTTCACATGGTAATCAGCGCCGGGTTCCTGGTTCCTGTCAATGGTCCATTCATAAGTTCCGGTCGAAGGGGTTGCAGCGGTGATGGTTTGGTAGAATTCGCCATCTTTGAACAGTTCGATCGTTACATCTCCGGTGATGTTGTCGTTCCAGGTGATGTTGTGAACCGAGCCGAGGCTCCATGATTCTCCCCCGTTCGGACTGGTGATGGAAATAAATAAAGCCTGCGTTACAGTGACATCAAGCCGGGTGGCCGCTGCGCCGCTGCAGCCGGTTTGAGGGTTGCTATAGTTTACGCTGATCCACTGAGCCCCAGCTGTGTTCCAGGTTACCGTAGCAGTGGGATCGGCTGGGGTTCCTCCGGCGGTAATCGTTCCGCCCGGGGAGACATTCCAGGTGTAATTCAACTGTCCGCTCTGTGTAGTGTAAACCACGCCGGTGGCGCCGGATACAGCTGTTATTGGTCCGGTTAAAACAGGTATCGGCAGGGGGTTAACCGTCAGGCTGATTGCGTTTGAGGTGGCAGGGTTTCCTGATATACACGATTCGCATGCGGTGAGTACACAGGTAATTACATCACCGTTTGACGGAACATATTCATAAACAGGATTGTTGGCGCCAACATTTATTGCGTTGACTTTCCACTGGTAGAGCGGGTTGCTCCCACCGTTCACCGCCGTGGCCGTGAAGTTCACCGGTGTCCCCGTACAAACAGGATTGGCAGAGGCCGCAATCGATATGCTCACCGGTAAAAGCGGGTTTACCGCAATGGTCACCGTGTTTGAGGTGGCCGGGTTTCCAATGGTACATTGCTCGCTTGAGGTCAGCACACAGATTACCTGATCGCCGTTTGCAGGCACAAAGGTAAACTCAGGGTTATTGGTACCGGCGTTGATGTTGTTTACCATCCATTGGTACGTTGGCGAACTTCCACCATTGACGGGCGTGGCTGTAACCGTGACCGGAGTACCGGTGCAAACCGGGTTGGCTGAGGATGCAGTTGAGACGCCAACTTCCAGATGGGGATAAACCGTCATTTCGATGGAATTGGAAATTGCCGTACCTCCCACAAAACAGGCTTCCGGGTTCACAACCGTCAATACACAGGTAATTACATCGCCATCCAGCGGAATATAAACATAAAGCGGATTATTGCTCCCAACGTTATTTCCGTTGACCTTCCACTGGTACAGCGGGTTGATACCGGCATTAACCGGTGTGGCCGTATAGCCAATCACCGAACCGGCACACCGGTTATTTGCTGATGCCTCAATCGAAACGCCAACCGGCAGCGATGGATTCACCGTAATTGTGAAGCTCCTGGTTGGTCCAGCACAGCTCAGCCCATCGTTGGTAAAGGTCGGCGTTACCACAATCGTGGCCACAACCGGCGAAGTTCCGGGATTTGTTACGATAAACGCCCCAATGTCCCCTGTGCCCTGCGCCCTGAGCCCTGTGCCGGTGTTATCGTTGGTCCACGAATAGCTGGTCGTGCCGCCGGTGCAAACAGTTGAGAAGGTTATTGCGTTGGTGGTTGAGCCATTGCATAGCAGCTGGCTTGCCGGCTGGTTCACTTGCCCGGTGGGATTCACTGTAATGGTAAACGATTTGGATGGACCGCTGCAATTAACCCCGCCATTGCTGAAGGTTGGAGTAACCACAATCGTTGCCACAACCGGCTCAGTTCCGGGATTCGTTGCGATAAACGCCGCAATGTCCCCTGTGCCCTGTGCCCCGAGCCCTATGCCTGTATTGTTATTAGTCCAGGCATAGGTGGTCGTACCTCCTGTATTCAGGGTAGCGAAGGTTACCACGGAAGTGTTGGCATTGTGGCAAACAAACTGGCTTGATGGCTGGTTCACTTGCCCGGTCGGGTTCACCGAAATTGTGAAACTCTTTGTTGGTCCGCTGCAATCTGCCTGACCGTTGTTGAAAGTCGGGGTCACCACGATTGTGGACACAACCGGTGAGGTTCCCGTGTTCGTTGCAGTAAACGCCGGTACATTCCCTGTGCCCTGCGCCCCGAGCCCTGTGTTTGTATTATCGTTAGTCCATTCATAGGTTGTCGTCCCTCCGGTATTGGTAGTAGCGAAAATCACAACACCAGCGCTGGCACTATTGCAGACGACCTGATCGGATGGCTGGTTCACCTGGCCTGCACTGTAGATGTCGGCCGTGGTTGTGGCTGTGAGCACGGCAAGGGTGTAATTTGAGGCCCCGGCACCTCCCAGCGACAGGCCGCCGGCCGTGACGGTTTTGCCTGTTCCTGCAGTGGCATTGTCAAATTCGGCGGAAGTTACCGAAAGGGTCACCACATCGGGAGCAATTACACCTGTGAGCGTTTGGCTGGTGAGCGTGGCGGTAACATTTCTGTCATAACATTTCCCTGCTGCAGTTATCACGGGCATAAGGGGTTTTGGTGTTATGGTGAACACTGGAGCAAGGCCGACCGATAAGGTATAGTTGGAGCCTGCATCGAGGGTTCCAAGGGTGAAAGCATAATTGCCGGCATGTTCTCCTGGGTTGCGCCCCATCAGCCCGGTGATGGCATCGGTTCCGACAAGGGAGGGTGACAATGTAAAGGTGAAAGAGGTTGGATCAACGCTTCCGTAAACCTTGGTCTGGCTTGCATCGGCTGTAACCGTGATGGGTTTTGGATTGATGGTCAGAACCCGGTCGGTCTGTCCCTGGCAATAGTTCGTATTCCCGGCCTGGATCGCAGTGATGGTGCAGGTTCCTGCCTTGATAATGGTAATGGTGGTCCCGTTTGTCCCGCTGCAGTTGGCAACCGACAGATCGGAACTTGAAAAGATCACCGGGTTGCCGGAATCACCGCCGATTGCGGAAACGGCAAATTGGGGATCTCCGTATGTCTTTATACCGGGAGCCTGAAAAGTCACTATCTGGGGGACACAGTATTCTCCCAGCCCGAAAATGCTGAAACTGCTGAATGGAGTTGAATTCGTGTAGTTTGGAGTCGAAAATGTCACATCATAATCGGTGTTGACGCTGCCGTCGCCTTTGATCATTTTTTTAACGGTGGATGGTGTAAAACCAGTTCCGGTTAAAGTCAGGGAAAAGGCCATGTTACTGCCCCCTGTCTGACTGATGACCCAGTACCTGTCGGGAAAAACAGTGACATTGTCAGGAACGCTTCCCGGCATCAGCGACTCGATCTGTTCGGCAAGCACCGTGCTAGGTCCGGTGAGGGATGAAAAAATAATGGACAAGGGCCGGTAATTTCCACCCTTACCAATTGGGAAGGCGACATCACTGCCGGAATTGCAGATCGACCTGGCCAGTTTTCCGTTGACATAAGCTGCAGACGAAGCGCCGGTAATAGTTCCCGATGATCCGATGGTAAGGATATTGGAATCCGTTGTGATGATCCCGTTTTGAAAATCAAGCGTGCCGTTCACCGTTGTATTGAGCGCAATTGAAAAACCCGCACTGTTGTTTAAGCTGAGTGTGCCAAAAGTAGTCGGATTTGATCCTCCGATTACCTGAACGGACGATCCGTCGAGGGTTACAACGCTTCCTGTTTCACTTGAACAGGCGCCATCGTTTTGCCAGTTTCCGGAGAGTTTTATCACTCCGTTAGCTTTATTGTTGATGGTTCCATTATTAACTATGCCGTCGCCCTTCACACTTACGTTTGTGCCGTTAACGAAATGCGCCCCGTTCCCGATCCTGATTTGCTGGGCTTTAGTCGGAGAAACCAGAAATACAAAGGTAAACATCGTGAAAACAACAGCCCAAAATGGCTGGAGCTTGAGATTCCCGGATGTTTTTTGTGCTATTCTCATAAATATCTTTTATTTCAGTTTCCTTAATTTCATGTGTTAATAATTTTGATTTCAATGGTCACATGGAATATCCATAAATTATCATTCACGGTTGGTATGAACGCAGTCCTTATGGACATTTCATATGTTAATTTTAATTTTTTTCGGGCCATATGGAATAGCCATAAATTATCATTCACGGTTTGCATGTACGTTTTACTTATGGCAATTTCATGTTATCAATTTAAAAAATCAGGATGCCTGCTTCGATTCCGAACTTGTGAGACTATCGTAAAAGTCTCGATATTATAAAAAGAAAAAACTGATACATGGTCAAAATGTTAAAAAGCCCGAATAGCACGCACATTGTATGTGTTGTTCTTACCGGTGAAAAGATGACTGTTAGTGCCGAAGTGCCAGAACCAGGCTGAGACATCAGTGTTCTCTGTAGAACTCCAATAAACAACACCAGAAAAGCCCCCAACAACCTCTTTTTGTATATACAATAAATTCAATTCGTAATTTGAAGGCAGATACCAGTCGCCATACGTAACACCATCAACAGTTACCGAATATTCG
>CAISJJ010000287.1 GCA_903885595.1 uncultured Bacteroidales bacterium | reverse complement strand
ACGCTATTCATTGGGTTAACGACTAATGTAAAATGAAAAACGATGAGTGAAGATTGAATAATGAAAAACTAATAGTTTTCAAGGAGTTACAAATTTCAAAATGAATTTTAAACAGACTCTAAGAGTCTTTTAAATTTTAGTGATTATAGCACAATAATACCAGTTACGACCAAAAATCCTTAGACTGATTGTAGAACCCCCTCCCCATCCTGGCTATTTCCTGTTGCAGGGATACAAAAATTTTTCATTTTCAAAGCAACGTTTTCCCATATTCGATTGTCTATAGCATTATTCGAAAGGGGAATCTTATCTCCTGAAATGTCACTACCAACATCGTTATTGCAAACTGCAGATGTTATGATAAGGATTCCATATAACCTCTTTGAAAAAAATAAATATTGAATGACAATTTGGGTACTCTATGTGACCTCAAAAACAAATTATTAGCGTATGAAAAAAACAAAAAACAACATCTTCGATGGATTTACCGGGAAATATGGCGACACGGGCATGTACAAGCGTGTTGTGAATGGCGTGGAGATCATTCAGCGTTGTCCGGTTAGAAAGAAAACTAAAAACCAACAGAAAATGCATCCCTGGAACAAGCGCTTTTCCGAAGCAGCGCGACTTGCAGGATTGATGCTGGCCAGTCCTGAGATAAAAGCCATTTATGCAAAGGTCGCAAGAGGGACCTGCAGTCCGGCGGCCATGTTCGTTAAGGATTATCTCAAACAGGCTGTTATTGCGCAGGTGGTCACAACCGGTTACTTTGGAAGGGTTGATTATTGCATGACCATCAGGGTTGAAAATGTAGTTCCGGTCAAATCGGTAAAGGTTACGATCGAAAACACTGAAGGAGAAACTGTCGAGTCGGGCCAGGCAGTCATGCAACACTCCGGCACTGAATGGCATTATGCTACTACCCGGCCTAATCCATCCTGGCGGGGATCATCCATGCTCATTGAGTCCACCGACATCCCTGGCCATAAGGTTGAATGGTCATCAATTCTTTAGGATAAACAAGTCTCTCACAATTGGTCTGTTTTCACGGCACCATCTCACGACCATGTCGGGAGCATGTCGGGAGCACTATGAACTTTGATTGAACGACCACTGAACAACCATTAAACAACCATTAAACAACCATTGAACAACCATTGAACAACCACACATTATTTTAAAACACCAGCATGTTTATGTAATCTTCACAGCACTTATGCAGTAAAGACCTTTTATAACCCTGAACAGAAATTTGAAAAAATCCTGAACAGGAATAACAGGCATCATTCATTTTCATTATCTTTGTTAAAAATCACAGATAAACTAATGAATTCAGGCAATTTGATATTGTCAAAATTGAACCCCCAATACTTTTGGGATGTTGACTTTACAGCATTGGATGAAGCCTTATCCTGCCGGTTGATCATTGAACGGGTTTTTTCCTTCGGTGATTTAAAGGAGATGAATCATGTGTTACATTTTTATGGAACGCAAACCGTTGTCGATGTGCTCTCCAATCTGTCATATCTTGACCCCAAAACATTAAATTTTATTTCAAAACTATTCAATAAACCCAGGGAAGAATTCAGATGTTACATGCGAAAGCTATCGAAACCCCAACACTGGACCTGATCAAAAGTCTTCAAACCAAAACCTATCTTCAGGGATTTTATCTTGTTGGAGGAACGGCTTTGGCATTACATTTTGGTCACAGGAAATCGATAGATATCGATCTCTTTTCCAATTTTGATTTCAATGCAGCTGAACTACTCGAAAAAATCCATCAGGATTTTTCATTTCAACTTTTATTTACGGCTACCAATACCCTGAAAGGGCATATTGGCAATATCAATGTTGACATCCTGGCACACCGCTATAAACTCGTTTCCGGAGTGGAAACGATTGATGGCGTTGACATGTTGTCCCTGCCTGATATCATCGCCATGAAGTTGAATGCAATTTCCACCAGTGGGCAGCGATCCAAAGATTTTATTGACATCTACTACCTTCTAAAAAAATACAGACTGGAGAAAATGCTTGAATTCTACCAGGAAAAATACAATCAGAACAATATTTCCTTTGTTCTTAAAAGTCTGATCTATTTCGATGATGTAGATCTTGCTGACTGGCCCGTTTTGATTGAGAACCCAAGGCTGAAATGGGGCGACATAACAAAGCAGATCGAGAAAGTGGTACTGGCGTATGCAAATCAAAAATAACTTCGCAGTGCCTGAATGTTTCAATTGATGCCTTGCCGGTAAGAATCAATGTCCAATTCGTATTAATTCTCCAAAAATGATCCTTCCTGCCTGAGAAAATTGGTATCAGTCCGGCTCAATTTTCTATATTTGCACAAAGAGATCCCAGTGGCTTCACAAAAACCATCCATCCCCAAAGGAACCCGTGATTTTTCGCCCCTCGAAATGGTGCGGCGGAACTATATATTTGACATTATTCGCAGTATTTTCAAGGTCTTTGGCTACCAGCCCATCGAGACGCCTGCCATGGAGAACCTCACGACCCTCATGGGTAAATATGGCGAGGAAGGCGATAAACTTCTTTTTAAAATCCTCAATTCGGGGAATTACCTCGACGGCTTGCCCGAATCTGCATCCCGTTTTCCGGATCCGGCCTCACGTCTCACCGACCTTACCAAACATATTGCTGAGAAAGGCCTCCGTTACGACCTAACGGTTCCGTTTGCCCGATTTGTGGTGCAGCATCAGAACGAACTGATATTCCCTTTCAAACGTTACCAGGTACAACCTGTATGGAGGGCCGATCGTCCGCAGAAGGGCCGCTATCGTGAGTTTTTTCAGTGCGACGTGGATGTGATCGGCAGTAACTCCCTGCTGAACGAAGTTGAACTGGCACAGATCGCCGACGCTATCTTCTCAAAGTTGGACATAAACGTGCTGATACGCCTCAACAACCGTAAGGTGCTGGCAGGAATCGCCGAAGCCATAGGAGCGCCTGATAAACTGACCGACATCACGGTAGCCATGGACAAACTGGATAAAACCGGTATGGACAAGGTGACGGATGAACTGGTTGAGCGCGGCCTCACCTATGAGTCGATTGAAAAACTTCAGCCTGTGCTGGCACTGGAGGGGAAGATCAAAATGAAATTTGAGACACTGACCGGATTTTTCAGGGATTCGGAGACCGGCCTCAAGGGTCTTGAGGAGATGCGCACCATTCTGGAACATCTTAAGGATCTGAACCTGAAAAATAAATTCGATTTCGATATCACACTGGCCCGTGGCCTGAGCTATTATACAGGCACCATTATCGAAGTAAAAGCCCTGGACGCAGCCATGGGCAGCATTTGCGGCGGCGGTCGTTATGATGACCTCACCGGGATTTTCGGATTGCCGGGTATGTCGGGCGTAGGTATTTCGTTTGGCGCTGACCGCATTTACGATGTCATGAACGAACTCAACCTGTTTCCTGAAACTATCCAGGCCGCCACCCGCGCGCTCTTTGTCAACTTTGGGAAAGAGGAAGAAAAATATTGCCTGAAATTACTGGCCAGTTTACGATCAGCCGGAATTCCATCAGAACTTTACCCGGAAAATGCGAAACTGAAGAAGCAGATGGAATATGCCAACCGGAAAAACATCTCCTTTGTCATCCTGATTGGTAAAGATGAAATGGAAAGCGGAAAGATTACCTTAAAGGATATGCGCTCCGGTGAACAGAAATTATGCACCCTTGACGAGGCAAAAATATTATTGTCATGACCAGGAAAAATGTAAAAAGGACCTGGGCAACTGCCATTTTGAGCGCCCGCAGCATGATTATCGGAGCGGAGAAAAAAGTTGGCAAGCTGGTAAGCTGGTAAGCTGGTAAGAAAAAAAATAACTACAGTTATTTACCACCTTGCAATCTCAAAACTTACCAGCTTACCACCTTGCAATCTCAAAACTTACCAGCTTACCAACTTGCCAACTTACCAGCTTACCAACTTGCCAACTTACCAACTTACCAACTTACCAACTTGCCAACTCAAAAATTATGACACTAATTATAAAAGGCGCTGGCCTGACCATCGAAGACGTGGTCAGGGTTGCCCGCCACAACGAAAAAGTAGAACTGGCTCCTGAAGCCATTGAACGTATCCATAAATGCCGCGCGATGCTCGAGCGGAAAATCCTGGCACATGAGATCATGTACGGGGTCAATACCGGGATCGGGGAGTTTTCCGAGATGGTATTGAACGACGACCAGGTGAAAGATTTCCAGAAGTACCTGATATACAATCATGCAGCTGGTATCGGCGACCCTATGCCCCTCGACTGGGTGCGCGGCGCCATGCTGGGTCGTATCAACGTTCATGCCCACGGTAATTCAGGTTCGCGCCTGGAGATTACCCAAACCCTCGTTGATATGCTCAATAAAGGGGTCACCCCTATGGTTTGCCAGAAAGGTTCCGTCGGCGCTTGCGGCGACCTGGCTCCCATGTCGCAGATCGCCCTGCTGATGATGGGCGAAGGACAAGCCTATTACCAGGGCAAACTGCTGCCTGGCAAAGATGCGCTCGATGCAGCAGGAATACCGGTTCCGGGACTTCAGGCCCGCGACGGGCTGGCCACCATCAATGGATCGAACGTACTGACGGCCATGAGTGCCCTCTACCTGTTCGACGCCAACAACTGGCTGAAGCAAGCGGAAATCGCCGCCTCGATGTCGCTTGAAGCGATGAAGGCAAACATGCGTCCTTACAGTCCGAAACTCCACGAAATCCGTGGATTCAAGGGTGCCGTACGCAGCGCCGCAGCAATCCTGAAATGCGTCCAGGGAGGCGACCTGGCCGAAATGAAGGTAAAATGTAAAGTACAGGATGCATACTCCATGCGGTCGACCCCGCAGGTGATAGGCGCCGCGCATGATGCGCTTGCCTATGCCCGTTCACAGGTCGAGATTGAACTGAACGGCGTGGGCGACAACCCGATCTTCTTCCCCGATGAAAACCTCCAGCTTTCAGGCGCCAACTTCCAGGGTTCCCCGGTTTCGGTACCCATGGATATGGCAGGCTACGTGGTGACCATGGTCAGCGTGATGAGCGAACGTCGTATGAACCGTCTCAACAACCCTGCACTGAGCGTTGGCCTGCCGGCATTCCTCACCAAGGGGGCCGGCATGTTCAGCGGACTGATGCTCAGCCAGTACACTGCTGACATGCAAATCGTTGAACAGCGCATCCTTTCGGCCCCGGCTTCGATCCAGTCGATTCCTGCTGCCGCCGACCAGGAAGATTTTGTTTCCATGGGGATGAACACCGCCCTGAAGAATTTCCAGATCCTTGACAATGCATACGGAATCCTGGGGATTGAACTCATGGCCGCTGCCCAGGCGCTCGATTTCAGGGAATATAAATTTGGCGCCGGCACATCCAAAGCCAAAGAAGTGATCCGGAAACATGTTGCTTTCCTTGATGTCGACCGCCCACTCTACCCCGATCACAATGCCATGAAGGAACTCGTAAAATCTTGCGAGATACTGCATGAGGTTGAGAAAGCAGTCGGATCGCTGGAATAAGGAGTAGTTTGACTATTTACGATTTACGATATACGATTTACGATTTTTTATTCTAATTGAAAAATACCGGTTGATCATTCATCAGAATTCAAAATAATAGTGATTGATGTGTTGCTGATTTTGCTTTAATTCCTAATTTCGTCTTTGCTTGATTGATTTGTCAAACTTCAATCGTATATCGTATATCGTAAATCCCTAAAACCCCTTAATTATGGAAATTCTCGATTCTTGCCCCTACTCGCCCTTCCTTGTGGCCATTATCGTGCCCATTATCATTTTTTTCCGGTTCATTTTTATCCCCATCCTGGGATTTGGAAATGCAGTTTACAGCGGAGATAAATCAAATTTCGGCGCCTGACCCATGGAAGAAAACACCCTGCCACAACCACCCGAAAACAGACCTAAAAGGCCTAACCTGCTTACCATTCTTTGCATTTTAACCTTTATCGGTAGTGGGATGAACCTGTTTTCAAGCCTAGTCATAGCAGGGTTTTATGATATCTTCGTGGAAATTGCCAAGGAGTTCTCTGAAAAATTCAAGCTTCCGGGGATTGACCTGCTAATGGAAACAAAACCAATATTTTTCCTGGTAACAGGGGTGTGTTATGCCGGTTCACTCGTTGGTGCGGTGTTTATGATGCAGTTGAAAAAAACAGGATTCCATATCTACACCATCTTTCAGATTTTGCTTGTTCTCGCCCCCATGTATTTTATGCATCTTTCTCACCCCGGAGCCCCCGATCTGCTCTTCTCCGGACTTTTTGTGCTGTTATATGGTATGAACCTGAAATACATGTCTTAATCAATGGAAGAAGAAGAAATCCAACCCCTCATACCAGCCACAATCAATCAGGTTAAACCCAGGCCGGTAGTCCTTACAATTCTCTGCCTTTTTTCATTTGTTTATTTTTCGGTACTTTCCTTCTTGTTTTTTATGGGTAGTTTCTGGTCCGGTTGGGTGACACAGGTAACCAATCAATACTCCCCGGCCGAAATCTATTCAAAAAGCCAGGTACTTATCACCTTTTTAGCCGGATTCACGCTTCATCTGACAGCTTTAACCGGAACTGTTTTGATCTGGAATCTGAAAAGACCAGGTTATTATCTGACTGGACTTTCCTGCCTCACCATTGCGTTGTATCAATCAATTCAACCACAGATTACAGTTTCAACCACCGCCACATATATCTTCTTCCTTATATCCTTCGGGCTTTTTTACAAACGCCTTCACTAAATCATTGCCGGTATTTTGAGGATGATTTTCGCTGATAGGTTGCTTCCCATACAAAAATAGAGACACCTGGGTGTTAAATACTGTTAATTTTTTATTAAATATTTCTTACTTTATTCTTGGTTAAGAATAAAGTATTATGTAAAATTGCAAAGCAAATCAATCCATTGTTGGAAAGATGTTATTATATATGATTCACCATGAGTGAGGAATTCTCTCCCCCCTCATTAAAGTCTTTTATTACATCACTGATTATTAACACATTTACTAACAAAAAGCAAACTGTATGAGAAAATTTACTTTTTTCCTTGCCCTTATGTTCTGCATAGGGTTGCAAGTTGCCTACGCCCAGAGAACAATTACGGGCAAGGTCACGGGTTCTGATGACGGCTCCGGAATTCCAGGAGCAACCGTTCTCGTTAAAGGAACTGCTATTGGGGCAATTACCGATATCGACGGTAAGTTCAGCCTCGCAGTGCCTAAGGATAAAGATGTACTGCTGGTCTCCTATGTTGGGATGGTGACCAAGGAAATCACCCTTGGCACCGACAATGTTGTAAACGTTGTATTGGAACCCAGCGTGCAGGAACTTGAAGGAGTCGTTGTTACGGCCCTTGGCATTCCGCGTGAAAAAAAATCACTTGGATACGCAACGCAGGAAGTCAAAGGGGACCAGCTCAACTTGACCAAAACAGACAATTTTGTCAATTCCCTTTCTGGAAGAGTTGCAGGGGTTCAGGTAAAAACAACCACCAATATCGGTGGATCCACCAACGTTCTTTTAAGGGGTAACAAATCGTTGACTGGCGATAACCAGGCCCTGTTTGTAATTGATGGTGTGCCTGTAAATAATGATGTTACGAACAGCACTTCCCAGAAACAAGCCGGTACAGGTTACGATTATGGCAATGCTGCTTCCGACATCAACCCTGAAGATATCGAATCGATCAACGTTCTGAAAGGTTCTGCTGCAACTGCTCTGTATGGTTCACGTGCTGCAAACGGCGTTATCATGATAACCACCAAGAAAGGAGCAAAAGCTCCTGGTGACCAGAGAAAAGGCATTGGTGTTACTTTCAACACCGCCGCTACGATTGGCTACCTTGATAAAAGCACTTTTGCTCACTATCAAAAAGATTACGGCGGAGGTTATGGCGCTTATTATGATGGCCCCGGTGGTTTCTGGAGCATGAGATACATCAATGATGATAACACGATCACTGTGGATCCGAAATCGGAAACGAGCCGACTGACACAATGGGTTGTTACTTCCGAAGATGCTTCCTATGGCGCAAAATTCGATCCCAGTTTAAATGTTTATCAATGGGATGCTGTTGATCCCCAGTCTCCGAATTTTCTTAAAGCTACTCCCTGGATTGCAGCCGAAAACGGTCCAATCACCTTTTTTGAGAAGCCGGTTACTTTTGTTAATACCCTTGCTATTGAAAACGGTTTCCGCGGCGGCAATTACAGGGTATCCTATACCAACTTTACACAAAACGGCTTATTGCCAAACAGTAAACTGGTAAAAAACAATGTTTCGTTGAACGCAACCTGGAATGTAAACGACAGGTTGACCGTATCAGGATATGGCAATTATTCATTGAACAAAGGTACAGGTCGTAACTCAACCGGGTACAATGACAACATCATGGGATCTTTCCGTCAATGGTACCAGGTCAACGTTGATATTAAACAACAAAAAGAGATGTATGATCTGACCAAGCGTAATGTTACCTGGAACTATTCTGACCCATCCGATGCTGTTCCAATTTACTGGGATAATCCTTACTGGACGAGATATAAGAATTATGAAAACGATTCAAGAAGCCGTTTTATCGGCAACGCAGCTGTCAATTATAAAGTAGCTGACTGGTTAAGCCTTTTCGGCCGTTTTTCGGTTGACACCTACTCAGAACTTCAGGAAGAAAGAAGAGCCGTTGGTAGTGTTCCTGGTACCTTTGGTATTGGAACCGGACCTGATGGCAGTATCGGGAGAAGTGATCAGGAATCTGGCTATATGAGAAGGGATATCAGCTTCAGCGAGTTCAACTATGATGTGATGGCCAATTTCAACAAGGATTTGTCCAAATCATTCAACCTGAAAGCAGTTTTGGGGATGAACATCAGGAAGACCAATTACAGCCGTTTGATCTCCTCAACCAGTGGTGGTTTGTCTGTTGCTGACCTCTATTCTCTGCAAAACAGCGCTGGTCCGTTGCCTCTTTCAAAGGAACTTGCTTCTTCAGTCAGGGTAAACGGTATCTATGCCAGTGTTTCCTTAGGTTTTAAAAACTTCCTGTATTTAGACGGAACAATCAGAAGAGACCAATCCTCAACTTTGCCTGCAGATAACAATTCATACTACTATCCTTCGGTTGCAGCAAGTTTCATCTTTTCCAATATTATGCCTGAAGCAAAATGGCTCTCCTTTGGAAAAGTCCGGTTAAATTATGCAATGGTTGGCAACAGCCCTGGTTTTGATCAGCTGGTTGACAATTACCTGGTTTTATCACCATTCTATAATCTGACAACCGCAGTTCCAACGACCCAGAAGAATCCTGAACTGAAGCCGGAAAACACCAAGAGTATTGAAGGTGGTCTTGAAATGTACTTCCTTGGCAGACGGCTCGGTTTTGACCTGGCACTTTATAAAACCAACACCATCAACCAGATTCTGCCGCTTCCTGTTTCAACCGCTACCGGTTACAACATAAAGATCATCAATGCCGGTGAAATTCAGAACTCAGGTATCGAACTTGCCATTCATGCAACTCCTATAAAAACCAAAAACTTCAAATGGGATATTACCTTAAACTGGTCAAAGAACTACAATGAAGTGAAAAGTTTACTTGAAGGCGTTAACAATCTTCGGTTAGGAAGCTTCCAGGGTGGTGTTACCATCAATGCGATGGTTGGACAACCCTACGGCGTTATCTACGGAACAGATTACGTGTATAACAACGATGGCAAAAGAATTATTGATCCGGCAAACGGAAGATACCTGAGAACAGCAACTTCTGATCAGGTTATCGGTAATGTAAATCCTGACTGGCAAGGTGGTTTGTTAAATACCCTTACCTATAAAAATTGGGCATTTGGATTTTTGATCGATGTTCAGAGTGGTGGCGACATCTTCTCACTTGATATGTATTATGGTTTGGCTACTGGTTTATATGAAGAAACTTCGTATCTGAACGATCTTGGCAATCCTGTCAGGGATCCTATTAAATATGTTGATAATGATCCGACAAAAGGATATGCTTCAAATAGCGGTGGATTTATCAACGAAGGTGTTAACCCGAACGGAGCAGTAAATTCAACCAGAATTGCAGCAAACAACTATGGCTCCTTTGGTTATTCAAGACTGCCAAACAAAGCCTTTGTGTACGATGCCAGCTATGTTAAACTGCGTCAGGTATCCTTATCCTATTCATTACCATCTGCCCTCTTAGCAAAAACTTTCATTACGGGAGTTACGCTGACAGCTGTTGCCTCAAACCTTTGGATTATCTTCAAGAACATGCCGCACGCAGATCCGGAATCAGGTCTTGGTGCAGGAAACCTTCAGGGATATTCGACAGGTTCTTTGCCTTCAACACGTGATTTTAGCTTAAATTTAAAACTCACCTTCTAATACAAACGTTATGAAAAATATATTTGCAATATTTCTGGTCTTCCTGCTGTTTGCCTCTTGCACGAAACTAGAGGAGTTAAATGTTAATACCAAAGATCCAACCAAGGTTCCGGGTGAATCCTTATTTACTGGCGCCCAAAAGAACTTTATCATGCAAATGGTTACGCCAAATGTGAACAGCAACAATTTCCGTTTGTTTGTTCAGCACTGGACTGAAACCACCTACATTGATGAAAGCAATTATGACATCACAACCAGGCCTATTCCCGGCAACTGGTGGAATTCCATGTACAGGGATGTTCTGATGAACTTCAAGGAATCAGCCACGGTTCTGGCAGCCGATGGTGATCTCCCAGGCGATGGTGCAGGGGTTCTGAAGAATAAACAAGCCATTGTTGAAATCATGACTGTTTATGCGTACAGTGTCCTGGTTGAAACTTTTGGTAATGTTCCATACTCAGAAGCACTGAATCAGGACATTATCCTGCCAAAGTACGATGACGGCCTTACCGTATACAAAGACCTGATCAATCGTCTGAACAATGCCATTTCAACCATGAATCCCAACGAGGGTAGCTTTGGCGGCTATGATAATATGTATTACGGAGATGTGACACAATGGTACAGCTTTGCAAATTCTCTTAAACTGAGAATGGGTATGGTCCTTTCAGATGTCGATCCTACCCTGGCAAAAGCAACTGTTGAAGCTGCATTTCCAAATGTCATCGCATCAAACGATGACAATGGCGCCATCACCTTTATGCCGTCCCAGCCAAACAACAACCCCGTTAATGAAAACCTGGTTCTCAGTGGCAGGAATGACTTTGTTATTGCCAACACACTCGTGGATGAAATGAATAACCTGAACGATCCAAGAAGAGAGCTCTATATGACTACCAAATCGGGCACGGAAGATTACGTTGGTGGTATATATGGTGCATCCAATGACTTCACCAAATTCTCACATGTGAACCCGGCCCTGACTGAAGCCACATTTGAAGGAATGCTTTTCGACCTGGCAGAGACTGAATTCTTGCTGGCAGAAGGCGCTGAGCGTGGTTTCAATACCGGAGGAACAGCCGCAGAACATTACGAACACGCCATCAGAGCTTCTATTGAATATTGGGGTGGTGCATCAGAAGATGCCGATACCTACCTTGCACAGGCGGATGTTGCTTATGCTACCGCTGCAGGGACATGGAAACAAAAAATCGGGATCCAGAAATGGATCGGGCTTTATAACAGTGGATTCGCCAGCTGGACAGCTTTCAGGATATTGGATTTTCCTGAACTTGTCGCTCCTCCCGATGCAGAAAGTGTTCTTCCGTTGCGTTTAACATATCCAACAACTGAACAGACCATAAATGGAGCGAACCGTTCCGCCGCAGCAACTGCGATTGGTGGTGATGCCGTGAGCACTAAACTTTTCTTTGACAAAAATTAGGCTTATTACCTGAAAAAAAAGAGGGTTTCCATACGGCGACCCTCTTTTTTTTATCCACCTTGTCAGGGTCAGTGACCCTTACAAGGTGGATTATATATCCCTGATCCAGCAGCGACGTCTGATATTAACCCGGCTATCATAATTTTTCCAGATTGAAATTGCCCTGAAATTTTCTTCCAGTTGGGGATGCGTCCGGGCTATTTTTATTCCTGCCTTGAGATATGCTTTATTCAGTTCATGATAAATAAGCGCCAGGATACCTTTTCCCTGGTAATCGGGGCGTACGCCAATCAGGAACATATGGATGATATCGTTTTTTCTCATGGCACGCAGCAGGTGGATAAAGCCAAACGGGAAGAGTGAGCCATGTGCTTTTTGAAGTGCGAGGGAAAGACTGGGCATCGTTATCCCGAATCCGGCCACATCATCATTTGTGTCAAGTACCAGGGAAACGAACTCCGGGCGGATAAAGTCAAAATACTGTTTGGTATAATTATCCATCTGCTCACGGGAAAGCGGGGTAAAACCGTATAACTCCCGAAAAGCTTCGTTATACATGGTGAACATCTTTGCGGCATAGGGCTTGATATCCCTGGCCTTCCGCGGCTTTAACAAATGAAGATCATACTTTTGCAGTACGATCCGTGTCATTCGTTCAACTTTTGCAGGAATTTCAGCAGGCACCTTGATCTCAAACTGCACCCAGTCGGTCGCCTTCGTGAATCCAAGTTTTTGCATATGATCGTTGTAATAAGGAAAGTTATAGATCGCTGCCAGGCCGGAGATCTGATCAAAACCTTCTGTCAGCATGCCTTCCGGATCCATATCAGTGAATCCAAGAGGTCCGTGAATGCCTGTCATTCCTTTGCCCCTGCCCCAGTCCATAACTGTTTCAATCAGCAACCGAGACACCTCATGATCATCGATGAAATCAATCCAGCCGAACCTGACCAGGTTGGCGTGCCCCAGGGAAACCTCTTTGTGATTGATGATACCGGCAATCCTTCCAACGGGCTCACTCCCCCGGTAAACCAGCCAGTATTCTGCTTCACAATAGGCAAACGCAGGATTCTTTTCCTTTCGCAAGGTATTAAGCTCATCAAAATTCAGGGGAGGACACCAGTAAGGGTTGTCTTTATACAGTCTGAAGGGAAATTCAACGAATTCTTTAAGCTCTTTCCCTGAAGAAACCAGTCTGAGTTCTAACTTGTCCATGCTACAGCCAGTTCTCTTTCTTATACCAGGCCAGGGTCTCTGCAACCCCTTTTTCAAGATCGTATTCAGCCTTGAATCCAAAATCCTGTTCAAGCGGTTCGATTTCGCATCGCCAGTTAGTGCTGCTCAGCACATTATACTTATCGGTGTTAAGTGTGGGCATGGTTCCCCATAAACCTGCAATATTTTCGCCTAAGATGGCAATGGTTTTAACAATGAATAAAGGAACCGTGAAACGGATTGTCCTTTTACCCAGCGCTTTCTTGGTGATCTCGGCAAATAACTCTGAGGGATATTCTTTCCCGTCAGATACAAACCATCCCTTTTGCAGATGGGGCGAGGCCAGTGCAATGAACGCAAGACGAACCAGGTCGCGTACATAGATAAAAGTAAGTACTTGTTTTCTGAAGCCAATATAGGGCTCCATGCCCCGGTTAATCGTTTGAAAAAAAACATAATAATCTTTTTCCTTTGGCCCGTAAACGCCGGTTGGCCGCAGGATAAGCCAGGGGAAATTCTTCAATCCCATAATATAGCGCTCCGCATCAAGTTTGCTCTTCCCATACAATTCAATTGGTTTAGGCTCATCAGCCAAACGAACTGGTTCTCCTGTCAACGGGTTCCCGGGACCAAATGCAGCCAGGCTGCTGATAAACAGAAATTTTTCAGGAACCATTTCCTTTTCAGTCAAGGCCTCGATAAAATTGATGGTATTCCGGCAGTTAACATTGTAGAAATCTTCCTTTTTTTTTGCTTTTGTAAGGCCGGCATTGTGAATAATATAATCGAACCGGATTTGATTTCTCAGGCATTCCGTCAGGGTTTCCATCACAGTTTCTCTTGTTGAGAAATTGAATTCCAGAAATTTTATCCGCGGATCCTGCAGATATGCACGTGAACTTGATTTGCGTATCCCTGCATACACCTGATAACCTTGTTTCAGGCCCTCTTCAACAAGGAAACTGCCAATAAATCCGCTGGCTCCGGTTATTAACACATTTTTCATATCAGGAAATTATTACCCTCCTCAAAAAAATAATTCAAAATGCAAAGTGTAAATTGAAAAATGCAAAGTGTATATTGATGAAAAACAGTTGGGGAAAACAGTACAGGTTTTAAATTTTGCATTTTGAATTTTGAACTCTTTAAAAATGCTTAATCCAACACCTCCGTGTCAGATGCTGTCTGCCGTTGAAATTCTTCCAGATGGTAAGGGCTTTGGCATTGTCTTCAAGCTGAGGGTTGGTAACCGCCTTCCTGATACCGTACTTGATATAAGCCCTGTGCATCTCATTATAATAAAGTGCATTCACTCCCTTTGAATGGTAATCGGGACGCACTCCATTCAGGTACATATCAATGGCATCGTTCTTTTTCATCGCTCTCAGGAGATACAGAAACCCAAAAGGAAACAATTTTCCATTGCATTTCTGAAGCGCTTTTGTCAAAGAAGGCAGTGACACCCCAAACCCGACCACATCATCATGTTCATCAATAACAAAAGAGATAAATTCAGGACGGACAAAACCAAAATATGCTTTTATATACATGTCCACCTGTTTCTGAGTTAAGGCAGTATAACCATAAAGTTCGCTAAAAGCCTCATTCAGGGTATGAAACATTTTGGGAGCATAAGGCAGCAGTTCTTTTGCTTTCTTTGCTTTAAGCACACGGAGCTTATATTTTTCCTGAACCAGGAGCGATAATCGGTCTACCTTTTCGGGGATGGTTGGGGGGATTTCGAATTCGTACTGAACCCAATCGGCCGCCTTTTCGAAGCCCAGCTTTTCCATGTGCTCCACATAGTAAGGATAGTTATAAATAGATGCCAGGGTGGCCATTTCCTCAAATCCCTTGATAAGCATCCCTTCATTATCCATGTCGGAAAAGCCAAGCGGTCCATGAATCCCACTCATCCCTTTTGACCGGCCCCATTCCTTTACCTTATCAAGCAGGGTTTTTGAGACCTCCTGGTCATCAATAAAATCGATCCAGCCAAAACGAACCAGTTTTTCATTCCAGCGTTCATTGGCTTTGTTGTTGATTATACCTGCAATCCTGCCCACGATCTCCTTACCACGGTAAGCAAGCCAATACTCAGCTTCACAAAAATCAAAAGCAGGGTTTTTATCCCTGCTCAAGGTATTCATTTCATCCATCCGCATCTGCGGACACCAGAATTTATTTCCTTTGTAAAGTTGGTTCTGAAAGGCAATGAACCGTTTTAGATCCTTTTTAGTGTTAACGGGTTTTAATTCAATAGGGGTATTTTGTTCCATCCGATCTATTTTGAGATAATGTGGAGCTTCTTCCCCAGTTTCTCAAATTTCTCCAACGCAATATCAACTTGCTCTTTCGTATGGGTCGCCATGAGGGAAAAGCGAATCAAAGTATCGTCCTTGCTTACGGCAGGAGCCACAACAGGGTTCACAAAAACGCCTTCATCCAGTAACATCCGGGTGATGGTCAGTGTTTTGATCTGGTCGCGGATATACAACGGAATGATGGGGGTGACTGTATTGCCTATATCAAATCCCAGTTTCCTGAAATTCTCGATGGCATAATGGGTTACTTCCCATAAATGTTTTATCCGTTCGGGTTCGCTCTTGATGATTTCAAGGGCAGCCAGCACAGCCGCTGCCGAAGCCGGCGTAGCTGATGCACTGAAAATAAGGGTTCGGGAATGGTGCTTTATATAGTTGATCGTTTCAAAATCACTGGCAATAAAGCCACCCAATGCAGCAAGCGACTTTGAAAAAGTACCCATGATAAGATCTACTTTATCAGTCAGTCCAAAATGACTGGCAGTCCCTGAACCATGCTTACCAAGGACCCCAATCGAGTGAGCATCATCGACCATGATGGTTGCCTCGTACTTTTCAGCTAGTTTCACTATTTCCGGAAGTTTGGCGATGTCGCCATCCATACTGAAAACACCATCTACAACAATAAGTTTGATCCTGTTGGGTTCACATTTTTTAAGAACAGTCTCAAGGGAATGCATATCATTGTGACGGAACTTGAGCACTTTGGCAAAAGAGAGCCGGGTAGCTTCAATAATTGAAGCATGATCGAGCTCATCGATCAGAATATAATCGTTGCGACCCGTTACGGTTGGAATAACACCGAGATTTACCTGGAAACCCGTACTGTAAACGAGTGATGCCTGCTTCCCGACAAATTCAGCCAGTTTGTTTTCCAGCTCAACATGAATGTCAAGTGTCCCGTTGAGGAACCGTGAACCAGCGCAGCCTGTTCCGTATTTTTCAGTAGCCTTGATGGCGGCCTCTTTTATTTTTGGGTGATTCGTGAGACCAAGATAGCTGTTTGAACCAAACATCAGCACCTTCTTGCCGTTCATGGTGACAACAGTATCCTGATCCGATTCAATCATTCTGAAAAACGGGTAAATACCCATCTTTTCAATTCGCTGGGGTTCGGTAAAGTGGGCTGCTTTTCGCTGTAAAATCCTCATTTGTCTGTGTTTCTGTAAAAAAATAGCGTGCAAAGGTACAAAGAAATTATTACATATGCTTATTTGCAAAATCGCTTCCAGCCTTCAGGGCATTTAGGTTAAGTTCAATGATTTTATCTCCTTTTTTTCGGAAAATAAACCGGATTGCATCTTCAATCTTCCCGTAATCCATGCCAAGAAAAGGCGTGGCGGCACCAAGGATCACGATATTGGCAGCCTTGACAGATCCGGTTTCTTTTGCAGTTGCATCTGCATCCAGCGCGATATGATGAGGCACCTTTCCAATCTCGTTCATAATTTCATTCATGTCGGGATAGTTCGGAATATTGTTAAAAGGACGCGTATTGGTGATGACCCATCCGTGACCTGAAAGGTAGGGCAGATACCGGAGCGATTCAAGGGGTTCAATCGAAATAATCATATCGGCCTGCCCGAACGGAATCAGATCAGAAGCTATTTCATTATGTGAGATACGCAGGTTTGACATAACATCGCCTCCGCGCTGGCTCATTCCATGCACCTCCGATTGCTTGAGAAACATGCCCTGTTCGAGTGCTGCATATCCTATGATAGAAGCAATGGAGATGATTCCCTGCCCGCCAACGCCTGCTAAAATGATATCTTTCTTCATCAGTTGGAAAATTTATTTGTTCTTGAACTTGTCTCTCATACGCTTGTCAATAGCAACGATACATTCGCGACGAGGTATGATCACTGAAACACCCTGGTAAGCCAATTCTTCCTTCATAATAGCAACATTTTCCTCGTGATACTTTTTCAAGGGTTTCAGAATACGAATGTGTGATTCTTCAACGCCAAGGCCTTTGCAAATTTCCTCAATCTTTCCGAAACCAGGGGAATCCTGTCCACCTGTCATGGCCGTAGTTCCGTTGTCAAGGATCATGATGGTAATGGGTGATTTGTCATTGATAGCATCAAGCAGGCCCGTCATTCCCGAATGCGTAAAGGTGGAATCGCCAATGACCGCAACAGCAGGGACCAATCCGGCATCGGCCGCGCCCTTGGCCATGGTAATGGAGGCTCCCATATCAACACAGGAATTGATTGCTTCGTAAGGTTTTAAGGCGCCCAGCGTATAGCAGCCGATATCGGAAAATACACGGCCATTGGATAATTGGCTGAGTGTTTCACTCAACGCGTAATAAGAATCGATGTGCGGGCAACCGCTGCATAAGGAGGGGGGGCGACCAACTACAAGATCGGGAACCGGGAGTCCATAGGTATCCTGTTTGCCTAAGGCTACTGCAACGAGGTTCGGATTCAACTCCCCATCGCGGGGCAGGGTTCCATCAAGACGTCCTTTTACCTTAAGCCCTCTGCCGAGATAACCTTTAATCAACTCTTCAACGACCGGGTAACCATCTTCTATCACCAGGATTTCATCACAAGCATCAGCCATTCTTTCAACCAGGGCCCTAGGCATGGGATATTGTCCTATCTTAAGCACCGGGTTTGGCACAACACGGTCGGCAAAATTTTCGAACAGGTAATTGTTGGCGATACCACATACAATGATTCCCATCGATTTATCAGGACCGTCAGTATATTTGTTGAAAGGCGATGATTCCGACTCAACAATAAACGCAGAATGATCTTTTAGCAGGTTTTTATATCGCTTTCTTGCAATATTGGGCAGTAAAACAAACTGCCGCAGGTCGGATGGCATTTTCAATTCGTTTTGTTTTCTGACCTCTGGTTTTCTTATTACGCCCGATCTTGAATGGGCAAGGCGCGTGGTAATGCGCATTAAAACCGGCACCTTATATTTTTCGGAAAACTCATAGCCATAATGCACCATATCGTATGCCTCCTGCTGATCGCTGGGTTCAAGGATCGGAACAAGTGCAAACTTGCCAAAAAAACGTGAATCCTGTTCATTCTGAGAAGAATGCATGGACGGATCATCGGCAGCAACCACAATCAAACCGCCATTGGCGCCTGTAATAGCCGAATTGATGAATGGATCGGCAGCTACATTCAACCCGACATGCTTCATGCATACCATTGCACGTTTACCCGCATATGACATGCCAAGCGCCGATTCCATTGCTGTTTTCTCATTGGTCGACCACTTCGAATGAATATGGTTTTCATGAGCGAATTTTGAATTCTGGACAAATTCGGTAATTTCAGTGGAAGGAGTTCCGGGATAGGCATAGATACCAGAAAGTCCGGCATCCAGTGCGGCCTGTGCAATGGCCTCATCGCCCAATAACAATAACTTCTGCATAGTTTAATTTAAAAGGAAGATCAACTTGTACAAATGTAAAAATATTTTCTCAATTGCCGCTTAATCATAAATCCTGTTTTTGCTTTTTTTACTCGATGATTATGCCTAATTTTGCATGTTATTCCTGAATTAATCAGTTGCTGAAAATGATATTGACCAAAGGATTATTGCCCTCCGCACTGCTTGTATTGCTACTCTCATTCACCGGACAGCGAAGTGTTGCCCAAAATGGGTCCATTCGTGGATTCGTTTATGAACAGGAGACCGGAGAACCTGTAATATTTACCAACGTTTACCTCTATAAGACAACTATTGGAGCTCCTACCGATGCCAATGGATATTTTGCCATCACAAAAATCCCACCGGGCGAATATTTTCTCATGGTCACCTACGTTGGATCCGATACCCTCAAAATACCCATTACCATCAAGGCAAACGATCTTCATTCAAAAAAGCTTTATCTCACCAAATCTACGTTTCAACTCGATGAAGTAAGCATTTCGGCTGCCCGCCAGGATAAAGTCAGAGAAACACAGACCAGCATCATTAAAATCACCCCCAAGGAAATTCAGTCTATTCCAACCATCGGGGGGCAGCCCGACCTGGCCCAGTACCTGCAGATACTTCCGGGTGTAATTTTCTCTGGAGACCAGGGTGGTCAGCTGTATATCCGCGGCGGTCCTCCCATTCAGAATAAAGTACTTTACGACGGAATGATCATCTATAATCCATTCCATTCGATCGGACTTTTCTCGGTTTTTGATGTCGATATCCTGAAAAATGTGGATGTCTATACCGGTGGATTTGGCGCTGAATATGGCGGACGTCTCTCTTCGGTGATGGATGTGACCACACGCGACGGGAACAAGAACCGGCTTGCGGGTAAGTTTGATATAAGCACCTTTGGTGCAAAAGCCCTGCTGGAAGGACCCATACATAAACAAAAAAACGAGGATGATGTCAGTGCAACCTTCCTGTTCTCAATCAAGAATTCCTACCTGGCCGAATCCAGCAAATTATTTTATACCTATATCAACGAAGATGGTCTTCCCTATAACTATCTTGACATCTATGGAAAATTCGCAATCAACACCTCGAATGGCAGTAAAGTAAACCTGTTTGGATTCAATTTTACCGATAAGGTCAATTATTCAATCCTGGATGACTACAACTGGAAGGCTTATGGGGGCGGATTAACTTTCCTGGCTATCCCGGGAAAAAGCTCTGTATTGATCGAGGGTAATTTTGCCTATAGCTCATATAAAGTCGAAATGCAGGTTGAAAACCAGTCGCCACGGTCGAGCTCCATCGCGGGATTCAACGGCGGACTCAACTTCACCTACTTCTTTGGCCGTGATGCGTTGAAATACGGACTTGAGCTCGCAGGCTACAAAACCACGCTTGACTTTTACAACAGCGTAAACCGTAAAATCGGCGGCGATCCCCAGAACTCAACCGAAGTATCAGTCTTTGTGAAATACAAATGGATGCCCGGGAAATTCATTATTGAGCCAGGCCTCAGGTTCCAGTATTATGCTTCGCTGTCAGAATCCTCTTTTGAGCCCCGTTTAGCTGTCAAATATAACCTGGCTAAAAACTTTCGCCTGAAAATGGCAGCAGGTATGTACTCACAAAACCTTGTCAGCACAACCTATGACAAAGATGTGGTGAACCTGTTCTATGGATTCATCACCAGTCCTGAAAGTTTGCCGAAGGAATTTGAAGGAGAACCGGTAAACAGCAGGCTGCAGAAATGTAACCAGGTTGTGTTTGGTTTTGAATGGGACCTGATGACCAACCTTTCACTTAATGTTGAAGGTTATTATAAGTATTATCCCCAGCTATTCAGTCTGAACCGGAATAAACTGTACGATGACACGCCTGAAAACGCGGAAATACCGGATTATTACAAGAAAGATTTTTCCATGGAACAAGGCGATGCGGAAGGAGTTGATTTTTCGGTTAAGTATGATTGGAAAAAAATCCATTTCTGGGTTACCTACTCGCTTGGGTTTATTCATCGTACCGATGGCAAGACTGATTTTGTACCGCCCTATGACCGCAGGCATAATCTGAATGTTGTTGCATCCTTTAATTGGGGTAAGAAATCAGATTGGGAACTCGACGCAAGGTACAATTACGGATCAGGATTCCCCTTCACCCAAACTGCTGGCTTTTATGAGCAAATTACCTTCGGAAACATGGGTACTGACTATACAACCTCCAATGGAACCCTGGGCATTCTTTACGGCGATTACAACAAGGGTCGCCTGCCCTATTACAGCCGGCTCGATGTTAACCTTAAAAAGATCTTCTTTCTCGGTAAGGGAACTAAATTTGAAATTAATCTGAGTGTGACCAATGCCCTGAATCAGCAGAACATTTTCTACTTCGACCGCGTTTCATACACACGTGTTGACCAGATGCCGCTGATGCCTAGCCTTGGCCTGAATTTCAGTTTTTAACTCTCCCTGAAAATATGTTTTCATTTTCCTTGCTATCAGCAATTTCATTTGATCAGCTTCCCGGTGATCTTCACACAATTCTTGCAACCAGACCTTCTGCCTCCGAATCGAAACCAGCTTTAAAGGATATCTTCTCTTTCTTGGACTTTACTTCGCTGGAGGGATCAGATAACCATTCAAAGATCAGGAAGTTGTGTGAAAAGGCGATATCGTTCGGGGAGCAAGGCCTGCCGTTTCCTGCTGCCATATGCATATATCCGCCTTTCATTTCAACGGCTAAACAAGCGCTTAAAGGAACGCCTATAAAAGTAGCTACAACAGCGGCAGCCTTTCCCAGCGGGCAAATGCCCCTTGCAGTAAAACTGGGAGAAATCAGTTATGCAATAAATGAAGGGGCTGATGAAATTGATGTGGTGATCTCACGTGGTACATTTCTCGACCGCGATTATCATGTCGTATATCGCGAACTGGATGCCATGCGTGAATTGGCCGGGAAACAAACCCTGAAGGTGATTCTTGAAACCGGAGAACTGGGCTCATTGGAAAATATTGCCATGGCCAGTGAGATTGCGATCGAAGCCGGCGCTGATTTTATCAAGACCAGTACAGGGAAAATTTCTCCGGCAGCTACTGAAGAATCAGTCTACACAATGCTCCTTGTAATCAGGGAATACTATAGCCGGAAAGGTAAAAAAATTGGAATAAAGCCTGCAGGAGGAATTTCAGAACCTGAAAAAGCATTAAGCTACTATTGGCTGGTACGTGAGGTACTTGGTGATCAATGGCTTACTCCGGAATTCTTTCGCATTGGAGCCAGTCGTCTTGCTGATCGCATCATAGAATTTGTTTCATAAATAAATTAATATGTACAGGATGAAATTCACCTGTTTCAACCTACGTAGTTGGTTTTCTCAATCAATCAATTTCAAAACCAAAAAAACAATATGAAATACCAATAATGACAACGTTCATACCAACCATGAATGTTAATTTATGGGTATTCCATGTGACCATTAAAAAACAAATTATTAACACATGAAATACCCATAAGAACAATGTTCATGCAAACCGTGAATGTTAATTATGGGTATTCCATGTGACCATTAAAAAACAAATTATTAACACATGAAAAATTATAAAATAATCATTTCACTCGCTATCGTGGCCATAAGCATCGTGTTAACAGGCTGCACCAAGGAGGCGAATCCAGATCCCAGTCCAACCGATGCCCGCTCGGCCTTTCTTGGAAGGTGGACGGTAAATGAAATCTGGACAAAACTTACCTACGAAGTAAATATCACAGCCGATCCTGGTTCAAACGATGGCGTTTTCATTTCAAACTTTGCCAATACAGGCAGTTCGGGAATACCTGCAGGCGCCACAATAGCCGGGACTTCGATCGTGCTGGATGCCAACCAGGTTATCGATGGAATAAAAATAAATGGCTCAGGAAACCTCTCCGGTACTAAAATCATCTGGAATTATACACTGGATGATGGAGCTGACATTATCCATGCCACTGCAACGTACACAAAGCAGTAATCATTTTTTTGGCGGATAACGTTTTTGCTTGTTTTGAATTTCCCGGATAACTTTTTCATACATCTTAGCCATTTCCATCGGATTCTGGCTGTAATGCTTCATATTTGCATCATACCTGCTGCGGCTGATATTGTACTTTGCAAAGATACCATCATAATAAAAACCTGTTTTATCCTTTGATACCAGCCCTTCGTTTCGTTCAAGAAGAAGGGCTGCTTCAACCATATGGACATCGGTGAGCAGGCGGATCATCTTTTCACGGGGAATCAGGGAATCGGCAGGGATTGGATCAGTTGCAGCAGGAGCATCCTTTTTTTCTGCGCAGGAAGCCAGCATGAAAATCAGGCAAACAACAACCCGAAAAGGGAAATGTAAGATCATTTCTTTCGCGCCTGGTATTCTTTATTTAATGCATCCAATACCGAACGGGTGATATCGAGGGTATCATTCGAAACCAGGATCTCTCCGCCCGTTTTATATCCCATGATGTAATCAAACTGGTACTGCCGGTTAAACCGTTTCAAAAAAGATGTCACACTATCAACCAGCTGCATATTCATACTCATCTCCTGTTCAGCGACCTGCTGGGTATAACGCTCTTTTTTCTGCATGAGCATCTGCTGCTTTTCCATCAACTGTTCATAAATCACCTTTGCTTTATCTTCTGCAAGGGCATTTGTTGACATCTGCCGCTGAAAATCGTTGGCCTCTTTCTCAAGCGCTGATTGTTCTGACAACACTTCCGTTTGTAACCGCTTTCCGGTACTCTCCAGGTCCTTGCGGAGAACTTTAACATAATCGTAATGTGCATTCAGACTGTCGATATTTACAAAAACTACGGACAGTGACTTTCCCGAAGCATTCTGAACTGCGAGCGGGATAGAGGCTTCCGGAGATTTCCTGCCGGTGAAAAAAAGCACATATAAAACAACCAGGCCAACCAACAGAATTAACCCTAAAACTGTATTGAAGTTAAAGGTAAAGAAAACTGGTTTGCCCGGTACGATTGATTGGTTAATGGTTTCTTTTTCCTGGTAATGTACCTCCGACTCCTGAACAAAGTCAGGCTTCTCATTATTTTCTTCTTGCATATTGATTTGTTTAATTTCCTAGTTCAGACATAAATTTAATGCGCATCAGGCGAATTTCCTCTTCGGTAAATTCATCCTCGCCCAAATCTTTAAGCGCATCTTCAATTGAATCAGATTCAGCTTTGCGGAAGTACTCAAAGATCTCCTCCTGGTGGTAAGGATCAACGAATTCATCGATATAATACTTGATGTCGATTTTGGTTCCCGAACTGACAATGCTCTCAATTTCCGTGATCAGTTCGTCAAAACTCAGATTTTTCGCCAGGGCAATGTCCTCAAGCGCAACTTTACGGTCAATGCTCTGAATGATAAACACCTTGATCCCCGATTTATTCACGACCGATTTTACAACCATATCCATCGGCCGTATAATTTCATTCTCCTCAACATATTCCTTAATGAGATCGAGGAATGGCTTGCCATATTTCAGGGCTTTACCTGAGCCAACCCCGGTTATCTGTTTCAGTTCATCAACTGCAATCGGATACTGAATGGCCATATCTTCAAGCGAAGGATCCTGAAAGATGACGAAAGGCGGAAGTTTCTCCTTCCGGGCAATTTCTTTACGGAGATCTTTAAGCAGCGCAAACAATGTTTTATCGGCTGTACTGCTCTTTGAGCCCAGCGCTTCAAAAAGTTCCTCCTCTTCCGGATTTTCAAAGTCATGATCATCAACGAGCATGACCGAATGAGGATCTTTCAGAAACTGTGTTCCCTCAGGACTTATTTTCAACAATCCGTAATTTTCAATATCCTTCGTCAGCAGTCGTTCAATCAGGGTTTGCCTTATAACAGCATTCCAGAATTTTTCATCCCGATCGGCGCCTTTTCCAAAAACTTCAAGTTTATTATGCTTGTAAGATTTGATGGTTGCCGCACTTTTTCCGAGGATGATATTGATAATGTGCTTGTTTTTAAACTGTTGTTTTACAGCGATTACGGTCTCAAGCACCAGCTGAACATATTGCTTCCCTTCAAATTTTTTCTTTGGATGCATACAATTGTCACAGTTCTGACAGTTATCTTCCGTGTAGATTTCTCCAAAATAATGCAGGAGTTGTTTGCGCCGGCATACCGATGATTCGCTGTACGAAACAGTTTCCATCAGTAACTGTTTGGCAATTTCCTGCTCTGCCACCGCCTTGCCCTTCAGGAATTTCTCAAGCTTCTGTATGTCATCGTAGCTATAAAAGGCAACACAGTTTCCTTCGCCGTCATCGCGTCCGCCACGGCCTGTTTCCTGGTAATAACCTTCCAGGCTTTTGGGCATATCGTAATGGATTACAAAGCGCACGTCAGGTTTATCAATCCCCATTCCAAAAGCAATGGTGGCAACGATCACATCCACCTCCTCCATCAGGAATTTATCCTGGTTCTGACGTCGTGTTGTGGCATCCAGCCCGGCATGGTAGGGTAAAGCCTTTATTCCGTTTACCACGAAACTCTCGGCAAGTTCTTCTACTTTCTTGCGGCTCAGACAATAAACAATGCCCGACTTCCCGGCATGTCCCTTGATAAACTTGATGATATCCTTGGTAACATTTTTCGTTTTGGCGCGAACTTCATAATACAGATTTGGCCTGTTGAAGGAGGAGAGAAATACACTCGCATCCATCATGTTCAGGTTTTTCTGAATGTCCTGCTGTACTTTGGGAGTTGCCGTTGCTGTGAGTGCGATGACCGGTACCTTTTGTCCGATTGCATCGATGATCGGCCTGAGTCTCCGGTACTCCGGCCTGAAATCATGGCCCCATTCAGAGATACAATGCGCTTCATCAATGGCATAAAAGGATATCTGAATATTCTGGAGAAATTCAATGTTTTCCTCTTTCGTTATGGTCTCAGGCGCTACATACAGCAATTTGGTCTTCCCATCAACAATATCCTGTTTAACCTGCGTAATCTCCTGCTTGCTAAGCGAAGAATTCATAAAATGGGCAATATTGTTCTCCGTACCGAAACTCCTGATGGAATCCACCTGGTTTTTCATGAGGGCAATAAGCGGAGAAACAATGATGGCTGTTCCCGGTTTCATCATTGCAGGAAGCTGATAACAGAGCGATTTCCCTCCACCGGTAGGCATGATGACAAAGGTATCGAGGTTTGCCAGAACGCTTCGGATAATGGCCTCCTGGTTACCCTTAAAGCTGTCATATCCAAATACTTTCTTCAATACCTCGTGAAGCTTGTGCTCGTCCTTGCTGGTCGCCATGTTAGGACTTTGATTTATTTTAGTACTTTTGTTCAGAATAGTTGATTTTTATACTTTTACAATGCTTATATACAAATGTAAGTATAAACGAACGGAATAAACAAGTTTTTTAAAAAAAAATTGTGCATTGAAAAAAAATCAGGCATTAAAAGCAATCGCAATCAATACGATAAGGGAGGAAGCGAACGCGATAACAAATTTAATAAAATCTGTTGATAATGGTTTTTTATCTTGCGTTGATCTTATTCTGCACTCAAAAGGTCGTGTTATAATTACCGGAATCGGGAAAAGTGCCATTATCGGGCAAAAAATCGTTGCGACACTGAACTCTACGGGAACACCTTCCAGTTTTTTACACGCCGCTGATGCCATTCATGGGGATTTGGGTACAATTCAGAAGGAGGATATCGTAGTTTGTCTTTCAAAGAGCGGTGAAACGCCTGAAATCAAGATACTGATCCCGCTACTCAAGGAATACGGCAGTTCGCTGATCGCGATCGTGGGGAACACGGATTCTTACCTTGCCAGGCAGGCCGACCTTGTAATTGATACAACAGTTTCAAAGGAAGCCTGCCCAAATAACCTTGCACCCACTTCGAGTACAACTGCACAAATGGTGATGGGCGACGCATTAGCCGTTTGTTTGCTCGAAGCCCGCGGGTTCACCACCAGTGATTTTGCCCGGCTCCATCCCGGCGGCGCACTTGGGAAGCAACTCTATCTGAAAGTCAGCGATCTCTACCCGGGGAACCGGGTTCCACAAGTGCAACATCATGATACCATTCAAAAGGTCATCATCGAAATTTCATCGAACCGGCTGGGTGCAACAGCTGTGCTGAATGGTACAAAACTGACAGGAATTATAACCGATGGAGACCTGCGCCGGATGCTTGAAAAAAATGAGGAGATCAGTAAATTGACGGCATCCGACATCATGACGAAAAATCCCAGGACAATTGCCTCCGATACCCTGGTTGTAAACGCATTGAGCCTCATGCGCAATAATAACATTACCCAACTGCTCGTTGTTGATAAGAATAAATATAAGGGAGTAATACACCTTCACGATATTCTCCGTGAAGGAATCTTATAACAATGAGGCATTTTCTGTTATTTTTTTCTTTCCTGCTGATCATCCCTTATGCGCTGTTTGCCCAGGTTACCAAAATAATGGGATCAGTGCATGACCTGCAAACCGGAGAAGCTATCCCGTTTGTCAATATTGTAATTCCGGGAACTACGGTTGGAACACTTACTGATTTTAATGGGAATTATGCCCTTGAATTCAAACACAAAGGCGATTCGATCAAAGCTTTTCTGATTGGTTATAATGGGATTACCAGGAAAATAAACAGGAATCAGTTTCAAACCATCCATTTTGAACTTACACCGCAAAACCTGAACCTGCCTGAAGTCACAATTAAATACCAGGGTAATCCGGCTGAGGCAATCATAGGGAAGGTGATCACGAACAAAGAAAAGAATAACCTGCAATCATTTGAAACTTATCAGTATGAAGCCTACACAAAAATCGAACTGGATGCCAATAATATTACTGACCAGTTTAAAAACAGAAAAATCCTGAAAGATTTTGACTTCGTCTGGAGTTATCTTGATACTTCAACCCTGAATGGAAAAACCTATCTCCCTGTGTTCATCACTGAGACCATGTCGGATGTGTACTTCCGCAAATCGCCACGATCAAGGAAAGAAATTATCACCGCTTCCTCAATCTCTGGTCTGAAAAACGCGAGTGTATCACAATTCCTTGGAAATATTTCGGAACAGGTGGATGTATATAAAAACTTTATCCCCCTCTTTGAAAAGAACTTTGTT
>CAISJJ010000286.1 GCA_903885595.1 uncultured Bacteroidales bacterium | reverse complement strand
TCCAGGTCGGCACGAAGTACGCTTGCCGTTAACGCAATGACGGGTATATCCTTTTTAGGTGGGGCCAGTTGTTCCCGGATATATTTTGTTGCCTCAAAACCGCTCATCACCGGCATCTGCACATCCATCAGAATCGCATCGTAATCATTCTGTTCCAGCAAATCAACGACCTCTCGTCCGTTAGTTGCTGTAGTGATATTTACCCGGGATTTTGAACGCAGGGTATCACCGGCAACTACCAGGTTGTAATCATTGTCATCGGCGATCAGCAATGATAAACCGTCCAGGATTGAACCATCAATATTTTCATTTGAATCAGTCTGTTGCTGCAATCTTTCAGAAGAACCCCGGGGAAATGAAAGTTCGAAGGAGAAGGTGGTCCCCGAGCCCAATTCACTCTCAACGCTGATTTGTCCGTTCATCAGCGTAACCAGTTGATTTGATATGGTGAGGCCAAGACCGGTTCCGCCAAACTTGCGTGTGTCTGAGGCATTGGCCTGGGAAAACTCCTCAAAAACGTTGCTTAATTTATCTTTTGCAATCCCAATTCCGGTGTCGGTGATCAGGAATTTTAGCATAACCGGGGCTTCGCTTTCATTGCCGGCTGAAATCTGCTCTATCCTGACCTGAACAGCGCCTTTTTCGGTAAACTTGACTGCATTTCCGATCAGATTTACAAGGATCTGATTCAGCCTTACCGGATCCCCGATCAGCACATCAGGAACTGAATCATGGATTGTTGCGGTTAGCAACAGCCCTTTTTCCTCTGCCTTGTAGCGCATGGTTTGAATAACCTGGTCAACCATTTCATGCAAGGAAAAATCAATGGTCTCCAGCTCTATTTTACCGGCTTCAATTTTGGCAAGATCCAGGATGTCATTGAGGATGTGCAGCAAAATGCCGGATGATTTTTTAATCCCGTCGAGATAGGGTTGCTGATCACTCCGGGGATTTTTATCGATCAGAAGATTGGTCATCCCCATTACGGCATTCATGGGTGTTCGGATCTCATGGCTCATGTTGGCCAGGAACTGCTGTTTAAAATGTTCCGACTGTTCGGCCCGCTGACGCATCCGGTCTGCATTTTCCCTCTCGGCAACGATCAGCAGGTTTTTCTCTACCAGTTGTTTCTTTGTTTTCTGGATGTACCAAAGGCGCAAAAAGACTCCGGCAAGAATCAGCAAAAGGAAAATCCCACCGGTAATGTAATTCCGTTGTTCTTCCTCCTTTTTTAACTGCAGATCCCTGTACTCATCTTCCCTTTGTTTCTCCGTAGCTTCAGTTTCGTATTGAGCGATGTTGTTTTCATCCTGATTCCTGGATAAGGAATCATTTAATCTGAAAAAGTCATCGGCATATAATACCGCCTTCAACGGAGCCGGCGAGTTTTTATAAAAGTTAAAAAGATCTTTCTGGTATTTTAACATCAGAGTGCCCGATCGCACTGAATCAGCTTCTTTGTAAGCCCTGACCAGGTACTTTTCTGCCATCTGCCGATTGTTCTTATGTTGATAGTATTTATAAAACATGTAATCGACCTCAACCATACCCTGTATCCCTTCAACCGGCAGATCAAGGCTGTCGGTCAGCTTTTTCAGCTTCGACAGCTCCTTATATGCCTTTTCGGTTTCATCGAGCTGAAGGTAGATGTCAACAGCTGTTGCATAGAGAATCGCAATATTTTCAATCTTATATGATCTTATCCCGAGCAAAAAAGCGCTGTCGATGTATTGTAATGCCTCATCATACTTACGCTGGTCCTTCATAACGATCGCCAGTGTCATCCGGCAGAACTGGGATCTCAGACTGTCCTGGTTCTTTCTGGCAAGTGAATCGGCCAGTTTAAGATAATGGGTTGCCCTCTTCCAGTTCCCCCATTTGCTGTAAGTATAACCGATCACCGAGAGTTCATCCTGGTAGCCAACCTGTGAAAATGACCGGTAGGCATCCATGGCTTTGAAATAGTAGGTTAATGCCTGGTTGAAATCACCCTTGAAGCTATAACAGCCGGCCATACCATGATAGCAGGCCCCCATATTTTCTGGTGGTCCCGTTACCATGTATTCGAATAATTTCGTTCTGTAGAAATTCAGCCTGTCTTCCTGTTTGCCGAGCTGGTTAAATAATCCACGGACAGAGACCAGGTAGCTGTTGAAGGGGAAGATCCGCCCGGTTTTATCAAATTCATCAATTACTTCCAGGAACTTGCCAAGGGCAGAATCGGGTTTGTTCGCCTTCAGGTACTCCTGCCCTTTGATCATGAGATGATAGGGCCTGGGATCAGCCGCATGGATTTTATTGTTCAGGGTCAGGAGCTCGGTAATAAGTTTAATCGTGGTGTCGGGAGGATAGAGGTTATGGGCAAAATTCACCAGTGCATCGAGTGCATTGAAACGATCTTTCTCAGAAACATTTATTTTTCGGGCGTTCGCAATTATTTCATGCAAGTAAGGCTCGGTATATTTCTTCAGGGCATACCCTGCCTGAAAGGAAATAAACAGGATGAAAAGGAGAAGTGCAGATTTTCTCATAAAGCATATCATATTGGAATAATTCACGGAACAAGGATCAAAGTTCCTTTTTTATTAATGGTCACTGAAAATCCTGCCTTACAGCTGGCTGTTCCTTAACCCTATTTTATCATATTGATTGTGAATCAGCAGGATTACGACACCAAATAAAACGGCGACTACGATCAGAATCGTGTTCAGCAAGCCTGCCGTGCCGAACGACAATTTTATCAGGATCGTTGATATGATAAATCCTGAATTCCTGATAACCGTATTGAATTTATCGGTGTACAAAAAGGAAATCAGCAGCAGCAGAACATCTGTCAGGATCAAAACTGTGAAAAATTCATTAAAAAAAATTGTATTGACATCCTTGATGGAATAGACAATATTGCTAATTGAAAAAAAACTCCCGTGAACCCACTTGGTCAAACCGTAAATCGCCAGAATAAAAAAGACCGGAATTAAACACATGGCAATAATGTTTTTCATCCTGATAAACTTCACGATTTCAAGCGAAAGATTGCTCTCTTTGGGTTGCCCATTGTCTTTACGCTCATTGAGCCTGTAAAAAACATAAATCAGGAAAAATAATAAGATTGTAGCAATCAGATCATACGTAAACTGAAGATCATATTTTACATTAAACCAGTCGGCGGTAAATTCAAGATTTGCCAGGTCTTTAAAGAGATTTCTGATAACTATCAAGGTGATGATTTCATATTGTTTGCCAATGTAAATCGTGGTTGATTTGGGCAGGTAATAAACCAAAAGGTAAACTTCGTAGATCAGAATGAATGAAAAGGGCGTATAAATCGCTGCAATGGGATTGTTAAAAAGCTTTGAATAATCATTCAGATGCAGAATATTCAGGTTTGCAAGCACCACCAGTAACAAATGAATTATAAAACTGATAATGGCCACCGAGATAATCATCACCTCACTTTTTTCCCTGACCCTTTCGGAAAGCAGTTTTGAGTAAAAGAGATCAAACAGGGATTTACTTTTTGTCATGTTTTATTGCTGGTTGCTGCCGGGTTATATCCTGGTAAATTTATACGGGTTCATAATTCAGACTGAGTGCGGTTTCGTAAACGGATATGTTGATACAAATATATAGAAGTCGGAGAATCAAATGTAATCCATCTGTAAAATAAAATAAATATTGCCCGGGTTCAAGGTGAAAAGATTTAATTTTACTGTTTATCAATACCAAGCGATTTATAGCCTGACGGCTAAAATTTCAACAATGAAAAAAATCATTCTGCTTATTTTGCTTGGTATTTCCGGTACTGTGAAACTGTATCCGCAGGTGAATGGGTTTGTGGCTGCCTATGATTCCATGCATCAGCGGTTCAGGGTTTATTATGCTTTTGGGGAATGGAAGGCAGTTGACTGGGATGCCCTGAATAACAAAATAAAGCCCAAAATTGCGGCTGCCGGATTGGCATACGATACCAATGCCTTTTACCTTGCATTACGTGAATATGTTGCTTCTGTGCCGGACGGACATCTTTCGGTTCGCGGCGCCGGGTGGGACGATCATAAGGCCTATGCCCGGTACCAGCAGATCGGCGGAAGTTACGGATTTGCCCTGATCGGGTTGGATGACAGCAGAATCGTGGCCCGTCTTGTCAATCCTGAATCACCAGCCGCTCTTGCCGGAATGCAATTTGGAGCAGAGATTGAGGAGGTCAATGACAAGCCTGTGAAAGAGGCCCTGGATACGGTTTCTGTTTTATGGGCAGAGGCAAATCCTGCGACCAGGGAATGTAAAACGCTTAACCAGTACCGGTTTATCGGGAGGGCTCCCATTGGAAAATCAATAAAGGTAAAATACCGCAACCGGGGTGCGTCTGAGCCTTCGACAGTAACCATGGTGGCTGTTGATGATAAATACGCCAGCTTCGATCAAACTTCCCTGTTACCCATAGAGCCCGGACCCACTGTAATGCAGAGAATCCTTCAGCCCGGCGGTTACGGATATATAAGGCTGACCTCCGAGCCGGGAGATTCAGCCGAGATGGCACAAGTGTATACTGCTTTCAGGCAGGCTATTTCTGCATTTAACACTGCAGGAGCTCCGGGCATGATCCTCGACATGCGTGTAAATACCGGCGGCGCCGATATTCTTTCGGCCGCCCTTTCAGGATTTTTCACAACAGATACAACCTTGTATGAATTCCAGAGTTATTATAACCCCGGAAGCGGCCAGTTTGAATTATATCCGTTGCCCCGTCGTCATTTCAATCCTGCGACACTCGGAACCTACATCAACCCGAAATATCCCAACGGATCCATATTTATTGAACCCCAGGGATTATATTTTTCAAAACCGGTCATGATCCTGGTCGGTCCCCGTGAAATCAGCAGCGGGGAAGGGATTCCGATGGCCCTCCAGCGGCTTCCTGAAAACAAAGTCGTAAGTTTCTATGGAAGCAACGGATCTTTCGGAATGATGGAAAGCTGGTCATATCATTACCTCTACCTCCCTCCAAACGATCTGTACCTGAGATTTCCGGTGGGGCGCTCCCAGGATGAAAACATGAAAATCCAGCTCGACAGCGATTCCACCATGCTGGGTGGGGTCATTCCCGATGTCAGGGTACCGGTAAACGATACGGTCATCGATCAGTTATTTATCGACAGTGCCGATGTTGAATTAAATTATGCGATCAGGGAACTAAATTCCATGCTGGGTATCGGGGAACAAAGTCCTCCTGCGGCAGGAGTGATAGTGGAAGATATCTTTCCAAATCCGGCGCATTCGATGGTGACGATTTCATACCGGCTTGCACATCAGGCAATTGTTTCCTTGTCTGTTTATGATCTTCATGGGAAGCCGATAAGGTGTTTTGTTGATGAACCACAACAGGCAGGACGCCATACGATAAAATGGAATGCTGAAAGTTTAAAACCAGGGGTTTATTTTTACCGGATCAGGACCGGTGAAGATGATATTTCGCGTAAGTTTATCCTTTTGTAATAACACATGTTTTTCAGAGACCAGTCACATGAATAAAACAACGTACCCCTTCCTGCTGATAATGGGATTTGTTTTATTGACGGTTTGTTCCTGCAAGAAACACAGCGATCAGGAAGTCAATATCAACGACCGGTAAACCAATGGATCTTGCCACCAGGCTAATGAATATTTATCTGGAGGCAATAAAAAAATGAAACAATCAGTTATTAAGTTTAATTCAGGTAAAAAAATCGGATATGAAAATTGGTTTTATAGGTCTTGGCAAGATGGGCTTTAACATGGTCCAGCGATTATTAAATGATCACCACGAAATAGTGGTATGGAACAGATCAGCTGCCACTGTTGATGAAATTGCCAAAAAGGGCGCTATTGGAAGCACATCTATCAAGGAGTTGACTGAAAAACTTCCCGGGCGCAAAATAGTATGGCTCATGGTCCCTTCCGGAAAGCCGGTAGATGAAAATCTTGATCTCCTCCTTACATTGCTGAAAAAAGAGGATATCATCATCGACGGGGGCAACTCCTACTGGAGAGACACCCAGGTTCGGGCAGAAAGGGCGGAAAAGCTGGGCATCCATTACCTTGATTGCGGTACCAGCGGTGGGGTATGGGGACTTCAGAACGGATACTGCCTGATGTATGGCGGTAACAAGGAGGCCGTTGAATATGCCGGTCCGATTTTCAAGTCGCTGGCCCCCGAGAATGGTTCTGTTTATTGCGGTCCTTCGGGTACCGGTCATATGGTAAAAATGGTCCATAACGGCATCGAATATGGCATGATGCAGGCTTATGCCGAAGGATTCGAGATTCTCCAAAAGGCCCCTTACGACCTCGATCTTACTAAAATTGCCGACGCCTGGCAATATGGGAGTGTCGTTCGGTCGTGGCTACTTGAACTGGCCGTTGCTGCATTGAAGGAAGATCCTAAACTGGATCAGTTGAAAGATTATGTCCAGGATAGTGGCGAAGGCCGGTGGACGGTTCAGACAGCCATTGATTTCGATGTTCCCGCCCATGTTATCACCGCTTCGTTATTTACCCGGTTCCAGTCACGCCAGGATGAATCCTTTGCGATGAAGATGTTAGCTGCACTAAGGAACCAGTTCGGGGGACACGCTGTTAAAAAATAATTACGAATTACGAATTACGAATGACAAGTGACAAGTGACAAGTGACAAGTGACAAATGACAACTGATAAATGACAAGTGACGAGGGCCTCATTTATGTGATTTTTGGTGCATCCGGCGATTTGACAAAAAGAAAGCTGGTTCCGGCTTTGTATTCCCTTTTTATCCAGCGGTTATTGCCCGAAAAGTTTGCTCTGCTGGGTGTATCCCGCTCTGCTATTTCAAATGAAGAATTCAGGGAGGGAATGAAATCAGCCATCCTTGAATTTAAAGAAATAGATGATGCTTCGGGAATCGGGGAATTTGCACAAAAATTATATTACCACCCAATTCAGTTTGATGAAGTGTCTACTTACCAGGCCCTGAAAGAACAGATCGAAACACTTCGTGCAGATTTGCAGATAGGAGGAAAGACCATTTATTATCTCTCCACTCCGCCGAGTTTGTATGGCATTATTCCACAACACCTTGCCGCGGTGGGACTGCAAAATCAGGCAGACGGCTGGAAACGGCTGATCATTGAAAAGCCATTCGGGTATGACCTCGAATCGGCATTAAAGCTGAAAGACCAGCTTTTAAAGGACTGGGCAGAAGAACAATTGTTCAGAATTGATCATTACCTGGGAAAGGAGACCGTACAGAATCTGCTTGTGACAAGGTTTTCGAACGGGATGTTTGAACCTCTCTGGAACAGGAATTATGTTCATCATGTGGAAATCACCTCGGCTGAAAGTCTCGGGGTTGAAAAGCGCGGAGGCTATTATGAAAGTTCGGGGGCGTTGCGGGACATGGTTCAGAACCATCTGTTGCAGGTAGTCGCACTTACGGCCATGGAACCTCCATCCTCTGTTGAGCCATCAGCCATACGGAACGAAATACTCAAGGTATTGCAGTCTTTACGGCCGATCAGGAGAGAAGAGGTTCAGCATATATCCATTCGAGGACAATATCTTTCTTCGACCATAAAAGGAAAGACCATTCCCGGTTACCGGGAAGAGGAGGGCGTTGCCCCCGGCTCATTTACGGAAACGTTTGCTGCGTTGAAATTTTATATTGACAACTGGCGATGGGGTGGTGTGCCGTTTTACATCCGTACCGGCAAGCGGCTGCCGACGCGCGTAACCGAGGTGGTGATCCATTTTAAGCCAACACCTCACTTCCTTTTTTCGGGCGACCGGTCTCATCAGTCGCATAACCAGCTGGTCATCCGGATACAGCCCGATGAGGGGATTTTACTGAAATTCGGGATGAAAACACCGGGAGCCGGCTTTGAGGTTCAGAATGTCAACATGGATTTTCATTATAATGAGCTGTCACATCAGCGGGTTCCGTCTGCATACGAAAGGTTGATATTCGATTCGATCAAAGGGGATGCTACCCTGTTTGCCAGGACTGAAGAGGTAATGGAATCATGGAAGTTTCTCACCCCTGTGCTTGAAGCCTGGAAGAATGAACACGAAGTTCCGCTTTTTGGCTATCCTGCAGGAACCTGGGGCCCCCATGAAGCCGACGACCTGATCGAGGATAAAATGATGACCTGGCGATATCCGTGTAAAAACCTGTCGGACGACGGTATATTCTGTGAACTCTGATCATGGGGAATTCATATGTTAATAATTTTGATTTCAGTGGTCATATGGAATACCCATAAATTATCATTCACGGTTGGTATGAACGTTGTCCTTATGGGCATTTCATGTGTTAATATTTATTTTTTCGGGTCACATGGAATAGCCATAAATTATCATTCACGGTTTGCATGTACGTTGTACTTATGGCAATTTCAATAGAAATATTTGACACGACTGATGACCTGGCCAGGCATGTCATATCATTGCTCACCTCAGCCATCGTGGAAATACCAGCCGACCAGACATTTTCGCTGGTATTATCCGGGGGAAGAACACCAAAGCTTATTTATCGCCACATTGCCTCCATCTGCAAAAACACCATCGACTGGACCAGGATGAAAATTTTCTGGGGAGATGAGCGTTGTGTCGATCCCCGGAACCCGGAAAGCAATTATAAAATGGCCAGGGAAATCCTCCTTGACCACATTCCGATTCCTTCATCCAACATTTTCAGGATCAGGGGTGAAGCCGATCCGGTTGAGGAATCCATCAGGTATTCAGATTTGTTTCCCCTGAATGTAAAGGTGCAACAGGGTATTCTGCAACCTGATTTCATCATGCTCGGGCTGGGTGAAGATGGCCACACAGCTTCCATTTTTCCCGAAAATATTGAACTATTCAGCAGTGAAAAATTATTTGAAACAGCGGAACATCCGGTTACAGGACAAAAAAGGATCACGGCCACGGGTAAGATCATTAACCACGCGAAGAGGGTTGTGATTGTGGCAACCGGTGAAGCGAAAGCCGATGTGGTTGAAAAGATCATCAAACAGCTGGATGGATTCGACCGGTTGCCTGCGGCCCGCGTTCAACCTGAAAAGGGGGCGGCGATCTGGCTGCTCGACCGTGCTGCAGCCCGCAAACTGCATTTCTAATTCCCCTGATAATCCTTTCAAGTGGAATGTGCAGTCGGTTGTATTGGGTAACTGGAATTTTGTCCTGCCTTTGGCAGAATCAATTTTACTTATTTCGGCAAAAGTTCGACGTTTGCAGATTTTGGATCGAAAGCAGCTTTTGATCCATGGGGAAGGCAAAAGCTATTACCGGCTGAACCTCGGCAACACCCGTATTGCCTGTCAGAAAAACTATTGGGCCAGGTATGAAGCAATAACATCATTTTTATAGCAGCTGGTTCCGTCGTACGTAATGGTTACTACCGGGATGCCGGTGATCCGCTTGATTTCATTGGCCATGGCTTCTGTTACAAGCGCTGGGCAGCAAAATGCAGGATTGGTTTGAACGAAAAGTGAAATGTCAGGGTAATTCTCAATGATATAAAAAATCTTCAGGATGTTTTCGTAGGATTCGCCCGAATGAAAAGGGGATATGTTGAATTTTGCCAGGTTTTTTTCAAGCAGCAAAGGGTTGACGACCGGCTTGTTTCCCAGGTATTTTTTAAAATGTTTATAGTATCTGTCTTCCAGGATTTTAATGGTCGAAAGCATCACCCGGTAAATCCCGGTCCGGAAATAATCGCCCCGTTCCATTGCCCGCCTGATCACGTTTTCAATGGTGATCTTCACCAGGTCGGTGTAAGGTGTGGTAACCACTTCGCCGCCGTTTTCTTCAATCTCATGGATCAGGCCCTGGTTCATGATGTCGTTATCCCTGACATACAGATCACCAAAAATTGCGACACAGGGTTTTTGTCCCGGTTTTCGTTCAACCTGGTCAAACAGGGAGATGGCTTCGGCTACTGCGGCGTCCATTGAACGGTTTCCCAGGAAAGCTGATTCAAGGATCCCGATGCTTTTTGAGATGACTTCGTCGGTTTTCCCCCGGATAACTTCATAAGGCCTTATTTTACATCCGAGTTTACGTATCAGCCCGCCCAGCAGGTAGGCAAAATAGGCATGATAACTGGTATTCAAGGCTATTTCGAGATGGGACAGTTCGCCATAGTAAACCGATGCTTTCTCAAAGCCGTGTCCATATCCTTCGAAAAGATTTTTTACATAAAAAGGATATTGTCGCAGGTTACAGGTAATGTAACACTTGGTCATCCAGAGCATGGTGTTTTCAGGATGTAAGCCATGCTGTTCAACGTAGTCGATAAATTCCTGGGCTACGATGTTTACCGGAATGCATTGCCCCGTATTTCCAGCCATGCTCTTTTTGATCGTCATTTCGCTGCTCTGCATCAGCCGGGCGTCAATGCCTCCCCGCTTCAGATTTGCAACCAGCAGGGGCGCCACCAGGTTGTCCCAGCCGGGGAATAGCAATGTTTTGCCATTGATCCTGGTCTCGAGGTGCGGCAACAATTGAGGTGATCCGTCAACAGCATTCCCGTCGTCACGGTCGGCGTGATTCCGGAATGAACGGATGGCCGCTTCTATCCTGGTTTCATACCCCACATTCGAATCATGTTCGTCGATCTGAAGGATGAGATAGGGCTTATGATAGTATCCAAGGATTTTCTTGAAATAATCGATAATGAAGGAATCAGGTGCGCATTTAAATGCGGTGAGCAACACCGGGTAAAGGTTCTTGGTTTTTGCAGCTGTAATTGCTGTTTCGAGGATTTTGGCAGCATAATACCATAGAATTTTCCGTAGTAATAGTTCGGTTTCTGCAGGCTGCAATTCATCGGTTTGAACCATATCCTGGAAAAAGGATTTGATCCCCATCCTGGAAAAGATGTCAGGAATGCCTTTATTCATTGACTTTGCCAGCACCAGATATGGCCGGCCTAGCAAAACCACCGAGATATTCCTGTCAGGTTGAAATTCAGCTTTAAATAGTGAAAAAAGTTTTGGCTTTCGTTCATTCGAGAAATTCAGCGCCTCAACGAACGCCGCTTTGATCTTACCCGGCGAAACTGCCGGTCCGAAAACCGGCATGAGCGTTTCAGTGAGTTGTTTAATTACATGCTGATTCCCTTTCGAAAAGTTCAGCATGGGCGAAATAAGCTTTCCGGCGATCCTTTTATCCTTCATCGAATACACCAGGGCTGCTGAATACTGGGTATAATAGCAATAATTACGGTCTGCCTGGTCACCTTTATTCCGGGTTTCGAGCGAAACCGGCAGAAAAATATAGTCGGCTTTATCACTCAGCCAGGCCACATGGCCGTAAATGGAATCGATAGGGGCGCAAAACTCGGCCCCGGCAATTCGTTTGCCCGATTTTACAGGATCAGCAACGGTTTCGCTCGTGATGGTCCGGATGGATAAATTTGAAAAAAACCGCTTCCACAGGGTCAGTTCCTCAAACAGGTGCAACGAAGCAGCCAACCCGATTACCTCATTCCTGGTCGCCGATTTCGGCTGATTGCAATGAAAGATCTTTGCCCGCTCTTCAATCAGGTTGAAAACCTTCGGGTCAGCTGCAACACGCTTCTTCGTCTCATAATCCCGGCCGCACAGGAACCCATAAGCTTCCTGTTCCCCCTGGACATTGGCCAGGCTGATGTGGCAATGGTTTGCACAGATTGTGCAGGTCTCGGAATGGATTTCGATTGGCTCTCTGAACAGGTTGAGCCCCCTGAACCTGGTTTCGGCCGGTTTTTCTTCTCCAAGCAAAAGTGCAACGCCAAGTGCACCTGTGAGATGACAGAACGGCGATACAAATATCTTTTTCCCGAGCCTTTGTTCAAAAGCAGCTACCAGTGATTTATTTTTCGCAGTCGCGCCCTGGAAACAGATATTTTCCCCGATCGATCCTTCGATTGCTACTTTTTTCAGGTAGTTCTCCATTACTGAATGAAGGGTCGTTGCCAGGATTTCATTCACCGAATACCCTTTGTTAAGTAACTGGTTGGTGTCGCGTTCCATGAATACAGTGCACCGGTCGCTGGCCAGGGGAGCCGGCATTCCTTCGGTGCGAGGTGAATAATCCGACAGCGGGCAGCCCAGTTTCCTGGCCTGCTCTTCGAGGAAACTTCCGGTGCCGGCAGCGCAAACAGCATTCATTTGTGAAAAGGTCACCATGCCATTGTCCATCAGGGTGAACTTCGAATCCTGTCCTCCAATTTCGATGATGGTATCCGTATGGGGATTCAACTCCCAGGCTGCCCTGGCATGGGCCGTAATTTCATCTACAATCAGGTCGGCATGAATGATTTTACCTATAAATTTTCTTCCTGAACCAGTAGTGCCGACCCCCTTGAAATTTAAAACAATCTGATGTTGTTTGTTGAAGTCATCGATCGCCTCAAATACCGATTGAATCGCTTCAGCCGGTTTGCCTGCAGTGTAGGTATAAAATCCGGCCAGAGGAGAATGATCATCGGTGGTAATAATCGCCTTTGTGCTGGTCGAACCGATGTCAATTCCCAGGTAGGTCACATATTCACTGCCGCTGATGACCGGCGAATAGAGATCAACCTGTACTTCTGCAGGATGTGCACTTGTCTTCGGTTTGAAGTTCCAGGAATTTTCACGCCTGAAATCGGGATATTCTGACAGTTTTAATTCCAGCGGGGGATGAAACCAGGACTTTCCCTGTTCATCCGGAAGTAAAAGTTGATCAAGAGAGGAGATCTGAACCCCTGGAAGTTCCTTTTTTTCATTTAACCATAAATAGCAGGCGCCTGCCGCTCCTATGCAGTGGGCATGTTCATGCCTGATAAAACGGATGCCCAGTTGCTCTTCGAGATGCCTGACAACGGCGCCATTTTTAGAAACTCCCCCGGCAAATAAGATGGGTGGGAGAGGGGCTTCCTGGTTGAACAATGTATCGATAATGTTAATGGCAAGCCCCTTGCAAAGACTGTCGCAGATGGCGGCCAGGGAATAACCACACTGCTGGGCATGGATGAGATCTGTTTTTGCAAATACCGAACACCGGGAAGCTATATCAGGAATGGGCTCCACATTGCCCAGCGCAGTTTCACAAAGTTCCTCAATCCCGGAGAGGTTGAGACGAAATGCCTGCTGATCGAGAAAACTTCCGGTTCCTGCTGCACAGGATGAGTTTGATCTGACCGATTCGAATTTTCCGGATTCATCGAATTTGATCAGCATGAATTTTTCGGCGCCCACCAGCAAAAGGGAACGCGCTTCGGGGCAAAATATCTTTTTTGCCCTGATAAATGCCACCTGGGGATTATAGAGGGCAACAAGTTCAGGATTAAGACTGGGAGCATTACAGGCGGCAATATGACGGACCGTATCCAGGTCGACGTGTTGCCCGGCCGACCCGAGACATTCCCTGATCTGACCTTTGTGAAAAAGATAGGCTGTTTTCAGGATATGACCCGAAAGATTCATCTGTACCAGTGAAATGGTCACCGACCCGATATCGATGCCAAGCAGGGTTTCAGTGACAGCAGGTGTTGATTCGGTCCGGTGTTTCAGCGTCATGGAGTGTCGGCGTTAGCAAATGACAGCAAACAAGGAAGCGGAGTTCAGTCAAAGGTACGTTAACTTCAGTCAAAGTGTACCTTTTTTTTCAATCTTTCACATTTGAGGTGGAATAGTCATAATTTTGTAATAAAACGCCCCCGAAACTATGACCCTGAATAATTATCATGAATTCCGGTTAAGAGCCTTTTTTCCGAATTATTTCGCGATACAGCAGGTTCTGGCCGAGCACACAAGTAAGCAGCATACAGGAGAGCATTCCGGGTTTCCGCAACCTGAGCTGGAATACATCAATCCGGCTGACCGGCAGTTGCATCTGCTGAAATTAAAAAATCTCGACGTGTTTATCCTGGGTCAGCCCGACCGTGATAAGGCCAGCCATTATCTCAACCTGCTGATTGCATCACATCATGATTCCATGGCAGGAAAAGAAAAGGAGATGGTTTCTCAACAATACCTGGAAATGCTCAGAACGAAATTCGGAAAGCCGGTTTTCATTGAGAATGAGTTGGTCGTTCCATCCTCAACCACCAATACGTATGATGAAATCCTGCTTAGTCAGAAGGGCAAAGTGTTGCTCGACCTCTACCAGGAAGGCTATCCTGTTCCGGATTTCTGCGTATTGACCTCACACTCCTATCAGCTGGATGCACGGGAACGGGAAACTTTTATGACAGCTGCCATCTCAAACCTGGAACGAATGACCGGTGAAAAACTGGGTGATCCTGACCATGCGCTGGTTTTTGCCGTACGGTCGGCTACGCCCTATTATATTCCGGGACTCATGCCAACATACCTGAACGCCGGGGTTACAAAGCTCAGCTTCAGGTCGCTGGAGTTACGTTATGGCCGCTCGGTGGCCAATAAAATATACCTGAATAACCTGCAATCTATTTGCCAGATTCTTGGTCCGCGGCAGGAGTTTTTCAGATCGGTCAGAGGAGATTGCGCTTCTTTTTCTGAGGATATTGAAGAACGGATCAGTTTTCTTTTCAAACGGATCGCAGCCGTTGACGAACGGATTTTATACGATGCACATTACCAGGCGAATATGTTTATGAGTGTATCGCATAGTTTTTTTACCCGGAACCAGGATCTGATTTATACCTTTCAGCGGGGTCATGTCACTTTTCCTGCCTTGATTCTCCAGAAGATGGTGTGGACTGTTCGTAACCATGATTCATACCCGGGTGTACTTTACAGCCGCCATCCCCGCACCGGGTTGGGAATGCAAATTGAAAGCGTACGTGAAATTTTCGGTGAAGAGATCATGACCGGGACCATCTACGCCGATCAGCGGGAATATTTCGACCGCGGGGAGATCAAGGAGGAATTTCCTGCTATTTATCACGCAACGCCAATGCTTCCAAAACTTGAAGTTAAGCTAAAGTCACCGGCAACCATTGAATTTGCGGTTGAATCGTTCGAAGGAATCTCCCTTTTTGCCATTCTGCAGCTGAATATGTCTGAACTTACCGGGCGGTCAACCTTACTTACGGCAATCGATCTCTATCACAAGAAGATCATCCCCAGGAAAAGGGTGATTCAACTGATCCGTCCATATCATTTACGGCAGATCTTCTCAGAGCGGATCGATGACCTGTCGTTACAATCGCTCACATTGTTTGGTTCGGGCGTTTCCGTTCTGCCCAGGTCGGCAGTATCAGCGAAAATCTATTTCTCCATGGCAAAGGCGCTGGAGGCGAAAAAGAAAGGGGAAAAAGTTTGCCTGTGCCAGGAGAAATTCATCCCATCCGAGACCATTTTCATGGGTGAGCTGGATGCCATCCTGAGTATGAACCCACTTGCCATTCATGTGGTGACCGCATGCCTGGGGTATGGCATTCCTGCTTTCATCAACCTGAAGAATCATCATATGAACCTGGCAGAGAATTCAATCATCAATGAGGCTGGCATCGTCATTGAGGAGGGATCATGGATCACCGTATCAAGCAAGCATCACTCGATATACATCGGCAAGGCGAGTTATAAACCTGCACGATTTCAGAAGTATCTTGAAGGACAATCCCTGGAAATGGAGCTGAAAGAAGAAACGGTATTCGTAAACATGGCGAAAGCATACCATGCCTACAGGGAGATTCTCAATACCTTGAAAACCGAGGAGGCCATGACCCTGTCAGACCTTGTCAAACTGATCCGCAATGACTATGATCATGAACCTGAAAAGGCAGGTGAATTTGTTAACGGCTGGTTTGATACCCACATGGAATTGTACTACACCGAAATTTTACAAAGCGGACTCGGGTCTCACCTTGATCAGCATAAAATTTACAGTTTGCTTACCCCCGACCGCAAGATTCTTTTTTTCAAGAGCATGATCCTGAAGTGCAGGAAGGAGCAACTAAGCGGATTTTCAGCCGGAGCCTTCATGCTTGGCCGCTTTCTGTGCCAGCTTCACCCGGCAACCTTCTGGAAGGCTTTTGATCCTGCCGGAATCGCATTTATGCTGAACGAATACATCCTGTTTGAGAAATACATGCAGGTGCTGTATGAATTTGGTGAACGGCACCTCAGCCGGACCAGGAACAGAATTTTAACGGACGACCTGAAAACGATCACCTTGTCAAACATGGATCCCGAATCTTTTATCACCTTGAAATTGTCTGCTCCAGACTGGAAGGAGATCGAATCAGAAATTCAACCGGACCACGATAAAGATACCCATCACCTTGTAGGGCTGTTGAAACAACCTTTTGGGATCATTTTTGATTACGATCTTCCCTGGTCTTTTGAGAAACTTGAAGCCATTTGTATTGCCGAAAAGATTGAAGTACCCGATGCTCATGCCATCTGATCAGCGGTGATTCCGGCTATGGTGAAACTCATCCGGTTTTGAAAAATAACGTTGTTGCCCGACGCTGGAAGCTGCTCAGCTCATTGACAATATTTCATCCAGTAAAGATTCAAATCGGGTGGGAACTCTTTGGCTCTGTTTCTAAGAGTACACATTAACTGAACCTCTTCAGGGGTCAGGCGTTGTTGTTTTTCAATAGTTCTGTGAAGTTTGCTTTCAAGCCAGGTTATGCTTTTGTGGCTGGTTTCGAATGATTGATTGATGAGATAAAATGATATCGATTCAACAAACAGTTCCTGCCAGTATTCATCCCTCGGTTTATCGGTTATCGCCAGGTTGATATCGAAAAGCAGCTCAATATCTTCCTCGAGGGGTGGTGTGTTTTGGGAAATCATCTCTTTAAGCAGAGATACCTCATTGAAGTCGATTTTTTCGTCCTGTAAAACCTCGTTGAACAATTCGGAAAGAAATAGTTTTGGGCCATTGATGGCGTTCAGATCCCCCACTCTTTCAATCAGGTTCTTCAACAAGGCCATTTCTATTTCGCTTACCAGTCCGATCCTTGTAATGGTTTTCTTAATCTGGTCATAAAGCATCGATGCCTTGACAAAAGAAAGTTTCCTTTTTTCGTTTGAATTTTCTGTGAAATACCTGGTGGTTTCATCCAGGAAAAAGGTTCCCCAGGTTGGATCATTTTTATTTCCATAAACATGATCATGGATTTCAAAGAGTAGCCGTATTTCATCGCTGCCTGGTTTCCCATTCAGGTATATGAAATTCTTAATCTGTTTTATTTCAGCTGCATCAACACGTTCATCTTCAATAATTTTTTCAACCAGTGATGTTGAACTGACAGGCAATTCACGAAAAATATTGTATAATTCCTGCTGCATGAAAAGCAACCCGCCGGGTTGCGCTTTCAGGTTCCGTAATCTTCTGAAATAATTATGCACCGATACCATAAATGATGTATTAAAGAACAGGATCCAATCAGATAACAATCATAAAGTTGCGATTACCAGCATCTCAAAGTCTTCGGTGGTCAGTTTGTCACCCCTGCCGAATGCACCCAGTTTCGCCCCGTAGATGTCAACTTCGTTAAAACCGAGTGATTTCAGCAACCAGGTGATTTCTGAAGGCACATAATACCTTTCGCTGCAATGCAGTTCCTTTTTAACACCCAGATCATCCTCGGCAATGGTAATGCTGTGATCCCTGAAGGTCATCAGATCAAACGAACTTACTTCACAGGTGGCATTTCCCTCGGCGGATGCCGCATCGAGAAAGTCTTTCACCGAATGAAACAAAGGGAACAGGCCATTCAAGGTGGTGAAAATAAACTTTCCTTTGCTTTTCAGGGCATTTGCCGCTTGTTGAAGAATCCGGAAGTTCATTTCGTCAGTTTCCATCAGGGGAAAAGCCCCTTCGCAGATCATGATCACCAGGTCGAATTCTTCGCGAAATGGCAGACTCCTTGCATCATGTTTCTGAAAACAAATTTCCAGCTGTTTATCCTTTGCTTTTTCCCGTGCCCTGACCAACTGGGAATCCGATAAATCAATCCCGGTGAGGTTTTTATAGCCCCGTTCGGCCAGTTCAATCAGGTGCCTGCCGGTACCGCATCCGATATCCAGTATGCTGACCTGTTTGTCGCAGGCAACTTCCTGTTCAATAAAATCGCACTCACCGGCAGTTCCCCGGGTGAAACATTCCTGGTCATACTTCAATCCATAATTCTCAAATAATTCTTCGTACCATTGCTTCATAAGTATTCAGTTTTTCATGTTGTTCCTAAGATTTCCCGTTATCCTTCCGGCTCATGCACCTTGGGCAGTACCGTATTCTGAATCCATTTACTGATCATTTTTAAAAGTTCATTTTTCGTGAAAGGCTTTGAAAGAAAATCAGTCAACCCCTCGTCGAGGATCTGTTTTTTTTCTGTATCTGTTGAATAACCCGTAACCGCAATAATGGGGGTGACCTCATAATTATCCATGGAACGGATCTCTTTTGTGGCTTGTATCCCGTCCATCTCAGCGCCCAGGTTGATGTCCATCAGGATAAGATCATATTTGTTCTGCCAGGCATATTTTAATGCCAGCTTTCCGGTATATGCAACATCCACATAAAATTGCCTGTTCAGGTATTGAACCAGTAGTTCTGCATTGGCAGGGTTGTCCTCAACAACCAGAACATGAGGTTTGTATTCTTCAGGCTGTTTGGTCTCCACGATCGGCTCCGGTTTGATCGCTGGTGCCACTTCCTCTTGTTTTGGTGTCGTTATGACTTCGATTTCTTCACTGGTTGTAAACGTGATTGTAAAGGTGGAACCAGTTCCAGCTGTTGATTCTACCCCGATCCGACCTCCAAGCAGCGTGACAAAACGCTTGCAAAGGGTAAGCCCCATCCCGTTGCCTGTATGGGTTCTCCCGATTCCTTCGCTTCCCTGCCTGAAGGCCTCAAAAATGTATTGAAGTTGTTCCGCTTTGATCCCGATGCCTGTATCCCTGACTGCCAGGGTGATGGTACGTAAGCCCTCACTGGCAGTTTGATGCAGAATTACCCAGATATAGCCGGTTTCGGTAAATTTTACTGCATTGTCAAGCAGAAAAAAAAGTATATCCGAAAACATCTCTTGATCGGTCCGTAACATGACATCAGCCCCGATATCTTCTTTTATCGTGATCTTTTTCACAGCGGCCTGGCGCCTGAACTTTGTGATTGATTCCCGGGCAAGGTTACCCAGGTCACAAATCTGAAGGTCAGGTTGACTTTTTTCAGCCTCCAGACGCGAAAGTTGCAGCATGGATGAAAAAGTAACCAGGAGTTTTTGCCCCAGCAATACAATATGATTTACCATTTTCTTCTGATCCGGATCCTTGAGCTGTTCTGTTAAGATTTCTCCAAATCCAAGAATCCCTTGTATGGGGGTTCTCAACTCATGACTCAGGTTTAACAGCAGGGCCGATTTTAACCGGTTACCTTCTTCGGCCTTATTCATGGCTATTTCCAGTTCCGAGGTCTTCTGGTGAACAAGGGCATCAAGTGTTATCTGTCGGTTCTGAAGAAACCGGATGAAAAGTGAAATGATGATGGTGAGTGTCAGTAAGAAAAAGCCTTGCAGCCACCATACTCCTCCGGGATGTTCCAAAAGATATGTTTGGTTTGCATGGATGATGATTGCAAATGTCCGTCCGAAATGGAACAGGGGTGTGATCTCGTTAAACAGTTTTTCCTTGTGAAAATCAACACTTACAAAGCCTGGACTATAAGCGCTGTCATCTTCACCCAGCGATGCAACAAGAAACGGCCCCGATTCATTTGTCAGGTCAACCAGGTCAATCGCAACCGATGGCTTTTCCTCCTTATTGGAACGAAGAATATATTTCAGCCACGAATCCATACCTATCACGAGAACCGTAAAACCAGAATCCTGTAGGTTGCCGAATTTACTCCTGACGGGTTCAAATGCAATCAGAACAGGTTGACGGTGACCAAATATTACCTGGGACTCAGGATTGGCCGAAGAAACCAGATTGAGATGACTTGAAACCTGCAGATAGTCCGTATAAGCCCCTATGGAATTAAGGTCAAAGCCAGGCAGCCATTTATGCTGCAAAGGCGGTTCAGCATATTGAACCGGATAATAAAACGGTCTGACTAGACTGGGTTGTGTGGCGCCATCGGGGTTGGTTATGTGAATCTCAAAATTCCGGATACCTTCTTTTCTTTCAGCATCTTCAAATTCCTTCCTTTTTTCGCTCATCACACATGGCGCCCAGAGATAAGCGAATGCCTGCTGATTTGAAACGATCGGGTTGATAAAGCTATGGAACTCATCACGACTGACATACTGACTACTGGCAAAATAATCGCTGAGAAGCGAAAAATCCTGTTGGATTTTATTGAATCCGTTATGGATTTTTCCTTCATAATTTGCAGCGTGCAGCCTGAAAAGTGCAATCTGATCCTGTTGTTCTCTCTCCAGACTTATCAGGGATACTACAACCGACAGAAAAGTCCCGAGAATGGCAACCAGGTATGATTCAATATAACGATAATGTCCATGTTTGTCGGGCGATAATCTGTTTCTTCTCACTTTCAGAAAAAACGCAGCAATAATAATAAGGAGCGTAATGATGGTTCCGGTAACCGGTAACCATCTTCCCTTATTAATTTCTTTTTGCCATTCATCGGCAAGGACATCGACGCCGATTACCATGAGTACCTTTCCTGAGGATGGATCAAGAACCGGTGCAAGCCCGGATATGAAGTTGCCGTATTCATCTTCATACGGTCCCATTACGACAGATTTGGCTTTAGTGAAAATTTCGAAATCTTCAGCTGAAGGTTGTTCGTAAAGTTCTCCTGGTGTCGAAGCCAGCGGATCGCCAGGGTTATATGTTTCAGGACCGAAGAAAATTTTCCCGTTACGCAACGCCATTGAGTAGATTCCGCGTTGTTTCATGATTTTTCCATAGGCGATCAGTTCTTTACGGATAAGCTCAAACTCTATCGTTCCAGAATCGGAAGCTGTAAAGGTGAGATCTTTGATGATGCCGGGGTTAAGGGCATTCGCAATCTCTTCTGTCTGTGCCCGGATCTCTTCCCGTATTCGCGAATCGATTTGTTTTGTGCTCCATCTGGTCCAGTAGTACCCGCCAATGATGACCAGGATTAAAGCAATGATGAATAATGGAAGAGATTTAACTTTGATATATGGTATTTTATTCATAGGGCATATAAATAATCAGATTGCTATGTATTAACTGTTTTTTTATAAGCCAGTTTTAATCCCCTGCCTACAACCTCCAGCAGTTCTTCCCGGGTGAATGGTTTTGATAAAAAATCGTCCAGCCCATTGCTCATTATATAGCTTTTTTCCGCATCTGTTGAATAACCGGTTACTGCGATAAAAGGAACATCCTTATAGTTTTTCAATGTCCTCATCTCCCTGGTGGCAATGATCCCGTCCATACCAGGGCCAAGATTTATATCCATTAAAATAAGATCATACTCATTTTGCCATGCAAATTTTATTGCAAGCTGGCCGGTTCTTGCGATATCGGTAAAAAAAAAGTCCTCCAGGTATTGTGAAATAAGTTCTGCGTTCAGCAGGTTGTCCTCCACGATCAGTATCCGTTTCTTATGATCGATTGACCCCAACTGGGCTTTGATCCTTTCGCCCAGGTCAGCGATTGATGGCTCCCGGGATTTTTCGGTTGATGCAATCTTTTCGGCAGTGACAAACGAAATTATAAATGTTGAGCCCGAACCCGGTGTTGATTCGACAGAAATCTCACCTCCCAGCAATCGAAGGAGTTTTTTGCAAAGGGCAAGCCCAAGCCCGCCACCGTCGTGGCTTTTGCCAATTCCTTCGCTCCCCTGTCTGAACGCATCAAAAATGAATTCAAGCTGTTTTTCCTCTATCCCTATTCCAGTGTCGCTTATCCTGATCGAAGTATGGTACATCCCATCATCGAAATGCTGATTCAGTTTGACCCAGAGATGGCCAGCGTCAGTGTACTTAATGGCATTGTCAAGCAAAAAAAACAGGATATCACTGAACATGGCTTTATCGATGCGCAAAAGAATCCCGTTGTCAATCTGCTCCTTAATCAAAATTTTCTTCAGCGATGCCGGGGTCTTGATTTTATATAGTTCACGTTTAATCAGATCTCCTATGTCACAGATCTCTAAAACAGGCTGGACTTTATCGGCTTCCAGTTTTGAGATTTTCATCATGGAGGTAAAGGTCACGAGCAACCTTCTGCCCATCTGAACCATATTGTTAACCATCACCTTTTGTTTATGGTCATCCAGTGATCCGATCAATAATTCGCCGAACCCAAGGATTCCATTAATGGGTGTCCGCAATTCGTGGCTCATGTTCATCAACAGTGACGATTTCAACCTGCTGGCTTCTTCTGCTTTCTCCTTCGCCTGCCTGAGTTCTTCCATCATTTCTTTTAACTGAAGGGTGCGATTTTCAACCAGGCCCTCAAGTTCGGCGTTTAAACACTTCAGCTCATTTTCCAGGTCCTGCGATTTTTTTATCTGTTCCCCTAATTCCGAATTTTGGAACAGCAGATCAGGGAATGAAGTCATACATTGTTTTACCAGTGCCTGCCTTGGAAAATCAATATCTTCAACACCAAGCCAGGGTTTTGGGCTTATGGAAGACTCGCTCTCCCACACAATGTCAAATTGTCCGTAAGTATTCACCCTGCCTATCCTGATACTTTTTGCAGTATGGTGATTTGACCCGATGCTTATGAACCCTGCCGGACTTTGGAATGAACAACCCGGTATTTTTTCAATTACCTTCAGGGGTTCAAAAGTTCCGGCCAGTTCAACCGCCTTTTTCCAAAGGAAAATCTGGGAATAGGACATAACCATGGGGGCGCTGCACACGGTATTATCCCCATATCGCTGCTTGAAATTCCGGGTAAAAATTAAATTCTCATCATTCTTCAGACTTTGAAAATATCCCCAGCAGGCAAAGTGACCAACTGCACTTTGCCCGATGGCCCGGACTTCTGTTTCTGCCAGGCTGACCGACATGATCGGGTAATCCTCCGGTAATAACCCTGCATCACGGAACTGCTGAAAAAAACCCAGGTTACTGTCCCCGTTCAGGGTGTTGAATATGACAGCAGGCCTCTCTTTTTTTATTTGTTGAATTACATCGTTGAATTCCTGGAAGCCCAAATTAAAATATGCCTCACCGGATATTTTTCCTTCATTTTCCTGAACGATGGAACGGATCAGGCGATTGGCAGCAAGTGGAAACACATAGTCGGAGCCCACCAGGAAAAAGTTTTTCCCGCAATTTTTCAGCGCCCACAAAACTGAGGTGCTAATCTGCTGATTGAGGCAACTACCTGTATAAATGATGTTTGGAGACTCTTCAAGTCCTTCGTATTGTACAGGGTAGAATAACAGCCCCTTCTGTGCTTCAACTATTGGCTTTATGGCTTTCCGCGAAGCCGAAGTCCACGCTCCAAAAAGCGTATCAATTCCTGAATCAAACAATTCACGGGCTCTTTTAGCAAATACCTCCGGAATGGATTCACCATCCATTGTTATGGGTTCGATGTAGCGATTTAAAACACCGCCCGACTGGTTTATCTCTTCAATGGCCATCAGTTCGGCATCAACCAATGATTTTTCACTTAGAGACATTGTCCCGCTTAATGAATGGAGAAGGCCGATTTTTACAGTAGTATCCTGATTCATAAAAAATTATGACTTACATATATAAGTTAAACTATAACACGCTGGATAACTGTATCCAGTTCAGCTTTCGTAAATGGCTTGGAGATATAATCGTTCAGGCCATGACTTAAAATAGCCTGTTTTTCACGATCGGTTGCATATCCTGTCACTGCAATGATGGGCAGGTTTTCATACTTTTTCATCTTTCTGATCTCGCGTGTTACTTCGATGCCATCCATTTCGGAGCCCAGATTGATATCCATCAGAATCAGCTCATAGTCATTGATCGATGCAAGTTTGAGCGCCATTTTCCCGTTCAGCGCTTTCTCAACGATAAACCGGTCCTCGAGGTACATCATGATAAGCTCCACATTGATCTCGTTGTCTTCAACCACAAGAATGCGCGGCTTAACACCCGGTTCTTTTTTGGGTGCCGAAATTGATGTGCCAGTAGCTGCCAGTCGGGGAGTGGCATTCTCAGGTTCCCCACCTGGCTCGGCAAGATTAAAGAAAACGGAGAAAGTTGATCCAAGGTCCTGGCGGCTTTCAATCTCGAGGCGGGCACCCAGCAAATCGAGAAATTTTTTACACAGGGTCAGTCCGAGGCCGTTGCCTTCGTGACTTCTTCCAATTCCCTCGCTGCCCTGCCTGAAAGGCTCGAAAATGTATTTAAGCTGTTCATCACTGATGCCGATCCCGGTGTCTCTGACCTTGAATAGCAGATAATCTGCGCCGTTTTTTTTGGTTTTCTGTAGTGAGACCCACACTTGCCCTGTTTCAGTAAACTTAATTGCATTATCGATGATATAATAGAAGATGTTTGAAACCATTCCCTTGTCGGATTTAAGAACAAGGTTCTCTTCTATCATTTTCGAAAGGTGCAGCTTCTTGAAATCAAGCAGATCAGAAAATTTAGAGATCACCTTATGAGACAGCTCCGAAAGATTGAGTTCTTCAATGTAAATGATTTTCTTATCCGATTCAAGCTGTGAGAGTTCCAGGATTGAAGTGAGGGTGACCATCAAACGTTTGCCCGACATGTTAATATATTCAGCCATGTTCCTGGCATCATCTTCCTTCACCATCTCTTTTAATAAACTGGCAAAACCAAGAATACCGTTTAGCGGTGTCCTGAATTCATGGCTCATATTCAGCATGAGGGAGGTTTTCAGCTTATTTGATTCTTCGGCCTTGAGCCTGGCAACCTTAAGCTGTTCATTTAACCGCGATTTTTTGATGATTTTCCAAACCTCTTCCATGAATGTGCTCAGCTGGGAAGCTTCAATCTCTTCATAAGGAAAGTTTTTATTGCCCACGCCAATTACAAGGGTCACCTTGTCGTTTTCAATAACCGGGCAGGTGATAAACCGGTCGAGGCGGAAATGACCATCAGGCATTCCTTTTTTATCCGGGTAACCCTCGTAATCATTACACAGGAAAGGCTTGTGCGATTGAATGCACTGAGCCCAGATTCCGGCTTCTTTGACCGGGTAATGGGTGTTTTCGGGTCGTGTGCAATTTCTTGTCACTGAGGATGACCAGCCGGTCATATCAAGGTTCATCTGCGCTTCATCCACAAAATGAAAGAAGCCAGATTCGCTCTGCGTGAGTTTTACAGCCTCTTCAAGTGCAAGTGCGATAATTTCCTCCTCCGATTTATCTTCCAGGAAACTCATCCGGTACTGGGCAGCTACCCGGTCTGCATTCAGTTTATTCAGGTGTTCAGCCTGTTTCCTTTCCGTGATGTCATAGGCAATACCAAGCATGCCCAGGATCTCACCTTCCTCGCTGTGAAGGGGAATTTTTGAGATGGACTCCCATAAAGGCTCTCCATCCTCACCCTTTGTGCAGGCCTCGATGTTGAGTAAAGCAATCCCGTCCTGGAGAACCGTTTTGTCCTGAATAAAATACTCGCTGGCAATCTCTGCCGGATAAACCTCGAAGTTGGTTTTTCCGATAATTTCTTCCTCAGTGATTGTATTCCTTCCCAGGGTTTTTGCAACGCGTTTTAAATGAAGGTTATTGACAACCGTTTTCTTTAAGTCCTTGTCGAAAAACCAGATTGAACTTGGAAAATTGTCAATCAGTGTCTTCAGGAGCATGCGCTCCTGGTCCCGCATTTTTTCAGCAGTTTTTCGTTCGGTGATGTCAATAAAGGAGGCCATCATTACAGGTTCTTTCCCTGCAGAATACACCGGATTTACAATGACAAACATGTCAAACAAGGTTCCGTCTTTCCTTTTTCCGGTATCTTCATGTTCCACACCTGTGCCTGCTGCAATATGGGGCACAACAGATTTTGTTTTCTCCGGATCACCCGAAAATTCAAGAAAATTCCTTCCCAGGATTTCATTCTCATCTGAATAGCCCCACATTTTAACAAATGCGTTGTTAACGTACAGCATGGTACCATCAATCGCGGTAAGCGCAATTCCACTGATGGAGGACTGAATGGCAGCCTCTTTCATGATCAGCTGATCCTCAACTGCCTTACGGTCGGTGATATTACGGGTTACCCCGAGAAAAAACAGGAACTGCCCCTGGCCATCGAAGATACTGCTAACCGAAACTTCCGTCCATACAATACTTCCATCTTTACAAGGTTGCTCCAGTCTCATAGTTTCAGGTTGTGGAATTTCACCCGACCGGATCATCGGTATCGATTTACCCAGCGAAGCGAAGGCAATTTCGGCAGATGAGGGTGTAAGTGATTCTGCTATGTTTTGCTTCATCACCTCTTCCGGTGTATAGCCGCGCAGTTTCTCCACGGATGGACTGACATAAAGAAATCTGCCGTTTATATCAAGGGTCCAGATTACATCGTTGACGTTTTCGGCCAGCAGGCGGAACTGCTCCTCGCTTTTTTTCAGGTCCTCCTGTGCTTTTACCTGCTCAGAAACGTTCATGGAGGTGCCCCGGTATCCGGTTACATTCCCTGCCTGATCAAAAATGGGGCTGCCTGTAGTTTCAAGAAACACAGCATGCCCGTCGAGGTGAAGCACCTGGTTGACGAATTTATTGATCCTTCGTTTTTCATCCCTGGCAAGAAAGGACATTTTTGTATAAATGTCCTTTAGTTCAGGGACAAAGAAATCATAAAAATATTTTTTACCCTCAATCTCTTCAGGGTTAAGGCCGAAGATGTCGATACACGCAGGACTTGCATACGTGTAAAGTCCGGTTGCATCCATCTCCCATATCCATTCCCCGACATCCTGGGCAACTTTACGGAATCTTTCTTCAAGCTGTGCCTGTCTGACTTGGGAATCATGGAGTTGTGTAATATCCTGAACCGCTCCAAACGATTCTTTGTGTTGTTGATTATCATTAAAGGTGCTGCTGGTGATATTATGAACAAATTTGATCCGACCGTCAGGCATCAATAACCTGTGATTCAGGTCATGGCTGATTCCGCTGTCATGTGAAACTTCATGGTCTTCCAAAACCAGTTTCCGGTCATCAGGATGCACCCTTTCCAAATATATTTCAAAAGAGGGCACAACCATCTCTTTGTCCACCTCCAGGATCGCATATAGTTCATCTGACCATGCGTGTTTGCCGCTTGCATGATCGATTCTCCAGCTGCCAATCCTGGCAAGCTTCTGGGCTGCCTTCAGGCTGGCTTCACTCTGCTGAAGCATGCGCTCCTGCTGTTTCCGCTCGGTGATGTCGTGTAAAACTGTGATATAACTGTCGTATTCTCCGCGCTCATTTTTGAGCGGGGACATCACAACAAAAACATCCAGCACGGTTCCGTCGGGTTTTACACGTTGCGTTTCGAATCCATCGATTGATTTTCCCTGCTTTAATTGTGAAACAAAGTATTCAAGGTCCTTTTTGTGGTTTTCAGCGTAAATTGACTCAATATTTTTACCAATCATCTCTTTGGCTGTCAGTCCATAAAGTCGTTCTGCCCCCCTGCTCCAGGACAGGATCGTCCCGTCAAATTTAAAGGTGCCGATGGCATCAATAGAAGCATCCATCACGGAGGCAAGCAATAAAGTCTGGCGGTATGTCGTGGAGCGGTTGATAAACTGCCCTATCAGGTTGGCCAGTGAATTGATCAGGGTTCTTTCCTCCTTTAAAAATGGACCTTCATCGAACTTAGGCATCTCCTCCAGGTAACAGATTTCAATTCGTCCAATTTCCCGTCCTGAAACCTGGATACCTGATGACTGCCTCCATTCCGATTCACTGAAATTATCGGAGGAGTAAACACTACCTTCGATAATAATTTTTACAGCAGTTATTTCCGGATACTGGTAAGCTTTAATTATCGGAAGGTAAAGCTTTGGAATAATCTTTTCAACCGGGCTGGTCACATCCTGTAAACAGTTGGTAACAGCATAGAGGCAATTCATCTCTTTAAGCCGTTCGTTTAAGGCCCAGGTCTTGTGTTTTATCTCCTCTTCAATCACCATATATTGTGAAACCTCCCTGGCAACGGCAAAAATAAGGTTCTTGTCTTCCCCCGGGGCAGCTCTCCATTCAAGCCAATTGTACGAACCATCCTTATTTTGAAACCGATTGATGAAATTAACAGTTTTACCTCCCTGGGCCATTACATTCATATGTTTCATGGCACCATCCATGTCCTCCGGATGGATAAGGTCCATGTAGTTTTTCCCCTCCATCTCCTCTTCCCTGTATCCAAGGATCGATTCCCAGGCTTTGCTTACCTTCTGGAATTTTCCATCCGGGGTCACGATGCAAAACAGATCCTGCCATATATTGATCATGCACTCGGAGTGTACTTCAAAATCATCAATTTCATTATCGCCATCATCAGGATTTTCAGGATTGTCTGGGGGCATCTCATTATAGCTCATATGGCTGCTGGCCATGCCCGGGCATCCGCGATAAATGATTTTCTTTGCCATCTTGTCGGTGTTTAGAATAGCTTCAACTTCAGATTGAATTCAAATATAAGAAAAATATGATTAATCGCAATCATACCAAAACCCCTTCTTCAGGGATGTACAATAAATGACAAATAGGACCATCCTAAGAAACCAGGCAGAGAAAGTAAAGGATAATATAAAAAAATATCCCTGCAGATAAAATTATGATGTCAGGAGATTGCCACCTGACCAGGTTCAAATATTTCATTGATGATGCCCAGTAACCCTTCTTTCGAAAAGGGTTTACTAAGGTAATGTGAACATCCGCCATTTAGGATTCTCTCCTTTTCTGAACTTTCGGTATATCCCGTGAGGGCAACTACAGGAGTTTCAGCATATCCCGGCAATTTCCGTATTTCATTGGCAGCTTCCAACCCGTCAATTCCTGATCCAAGGTTGATATCCATTAAAATAGCGTCATATTGTTTCCGTGATGCCATATCAATGGAAGAATGACCGTCAGCAACAATGTCAAGGTTATATTTTCGATTGATATAGACATCAACCAGCATCTGGTTTGCAGGATTGTCTTCAACCAGCAGAAGGTTCAGTTTATCGCTGACTTTCTCTTTACGTGATATTTCTTTATACGGTGTGCTCTTTATTTCTTCAGCAACCTGATTTGCCGGAAAATACACGGTGAAAACCGATCCCATTCCCAGGGTACTTTCTACTTCAATTTTTCCGTTCATCAGGGCTACAATCTTATTACTGATCGTAAGTCCAAGGCCGGTGCCCTCGTACGATCGTGAATATCCCTCACTACCCTGCCTGAATTCTTCAAAAATGAGACTCAGTTTATCAGGGGTAATTCCGATACCGGTGTCAGAAATCCTTATCACAGCCCAGGGCTTGTTAGCCTCAAGGTACCTGATATTGAGGTCTATGTTCACACTTCCCCGGGAGGTGAATTTAATTGCATTGTCAATCAGGTTGCTGATGGCTTTCACCACAAGATCGTGGTCAAGCCCTGCAACAGGATTCGCTGATGGGTGGAAATTTAACTGAATCTTTTTTTCAAGTACATAGGTTTCAAAACGCGGAACAAGTGTTCGAAGCAGCGATGAAAGATCAAC
>CAISJJ010000285.1 GCA_903885595.1 uncultured Bacteroidales bacterium | reverse complement strand
TGTCAACTAGGCCAATTTTCAGTTGTGGATTGATCATTTTTCGCATGGTTATTTCTCCGAAGATTTGGTTGTAATGTCTTTAGCCAGAAAGTAATTATTACTTAATAGCATAACATATAAAATGGTATATCAATATGTTATATACCAAATCTTAGATACTTAGTCAATAACTATTTCATAGGCTATTCCTTAGATTGTGAAATCTTCGAATGGGATAATGTCTCTTACACATTGATATGATAGGATATTATCTTTTCCGTTCAGACACAAGTTAATAAAAACAATACAGTCATGGGAGATAGATATGAGTTCTGTAACAGGCATTTCAAAACAACATATTCAACAGGCCATTCTGACATTACCCGATATCGAAAAAACATCTTTGCTGCACTGGTTCATTCAGACAGACAAACAATTATGGGATGAACAGCTTGAAGCCGATTTTTCAACAAATGGTCCGGGTGCTGCTCTCCTGGAACAGATCAAGAAAGATTTTAACGATGGACGTTGCGCCCGGTGGAATTGATTTCAACCACACATCCCAATTTTTGGAAATATCTCGAAAAACTTCCAAAAGAAATCCAGGTATCGGCTGAAAAACGATTCTACCTGTTTCGCACTCAACCATTTCATCCATAATTGGGTTTTTCAAAAAAAGGTTCTGGACAGGAAAAATTGTCATTGCTCGAACTTTCGACCTTTCCAGTAATCCGGATTCCGATTCAAATGCATGATGGCAATGATTTGCAGCATGTCAGATCGAATGCGAAACAACACACCAAATGGGAATATGTTGGTCAGGCAGCGCCGTATGTCGCTCTCCACAATCTGATAGAGTTCCGGGTTGAGTGTAATCCTGTGTATGGCATCCTGTACAGTATTTAGAAACCGTTTTCCAAGTTTTGCCTGTTGCCTTTCATACCAGGAGGCCGCCGCCATCATTTCAAATTCAGCTTCAGGAAGAAAACGAACAGTTTTCATACAAGAGCCGAATATGCTCTGGCGAAAACATCCTCGGCATCTTTAAGCTCAACCATGCCACTATCTACTTCTCTGCAACGCTTTCGAATCTCTTCACGCCAGGCAGGGGATATCTCCGCCACATTAGAATTATCAAGACTTTCATTGAGTTTTTCGGCCACCAATGCACGAATTTGAGGCGGCAAGGCTAATGCCTCTGATACAATCTCTTCCACTGTTATGCTCATTTTCAATGTCCTTTCACTTTTCCATCATTTTTATTAATCTCGTTTATGATCAATTGAAGCCGATTTGTCTGAAAATGAATTGAGTACTGCACTTTATCCTCTCTCTTTGGCAATATCGTAGAACATCAAAAGCTGTTCATCTTCCAGCAGGATATTCTGTGGAATTCTTTCAGCAACTGTCAGAATAGTAACGAAATCCTTGTTCGTCCAGCAGTGTTTGAACCCGGTAAGAAGGGCTTCCACCCGAACATCTTTAAGGCGTTTTCCTTTGGGATTGCGGGCCAGTTCCAAATAACCGTTGAATTCTTTCAACAGGATTCTATTCCTCATGGCTTCCCGGTCTTTGGCCTCGTGAATGTCCGGCGTACGCCATGAGCCGTCTGGCAGTTGGATAAAATTCTCTTCGAGAAGCACCTTCAGCTCAGGCAGGATATCGCCTTTGCGGACAGCGGTAATAGCCTTCATCCATTTTGGGTGCAGGTCGGAATAGGTCTGAGGGATTTTATTTAGTTCAATCTTCAACCATTCCAGCCCGTCGCGCTCGGTTTCAAAATTCATAGCCATCTGTTCAAACTGTGGATTGGCAGCCTTTTTTTCGTCATAAGCCGCAACCTGGTCCGGCAGGAAATACATGCCATCCTGCTCCCTGAATTTCGATATCAGCAGCTCCTGAAAATCCGCAGCATCCATCGGTACGGGCAGGCCACGCATAATATAGAGTGATATCAGCCTGTCATACAGAATTTTTGGACTTCGCTCGATAATGGCGGTGGTCTTTTGATTTTTGATGAAATGAACCGGTAGGTGCTTGAGGTGTTCTTCCAGAAACATCCGCACGCTTTGGGTGTTACCGGTGTTGTCTGTAAATTGGTGTTCAAAATTATCTGAGGGCTTGTAGCAACTGATGACCAAATCTTGCTTAACAGCGGTTGTTGAGGTAACAGCATTAAAGCTTCCCTGTTGTTTGTCAATTGATGCAACATTGGCTATGACAAATCCTGCCCGTTGCAGGGCGGTCTGAATGCCGTTCCACACTGCTGCGCTGGTATTGCTGAATTCCACGGTCATCCATTTGCCTGGCTTCAATATCCTGAAATACTCTTTGAAGCAGCGATTCATGATTTGCTGATAATCCTGGATGGTCTTTCCCTGTGACCTGTTTTCAATCGCTTCGGTTTTGGTGTTGGTTTTAACTTTGAGCCAGCTTTCCCAGAGAAAATTGAGTTCGGAATACATGATGTTGGCACCAAAAGGGGGATCTGTGAAGACGTAGTCGATGGTATTATTTTTTATTTGAGTTTCCCACAAATCTGATAATGACTGGCAGGATGTCAAATTTTCTGTTTTCAATGAAAACGAAAAATCTTTTATTTTTGATTCTAATAGCTTAAAAACAGAGTTCTCGTCACTCATAGACGGGATGTAAAGTGTTCCACTAATAGTTCCTGTCCTCCGATCTACAAGCTTGCCATTCTTAATTGATGGCATGTATTTATACATCTTTGTCGTTCTAATCATTCCAGATGTAAGCCATGCAAGTACCCGAGTACACGATGATTTCCAGCAACGATCAGCAATCGCTGAAATTATCCATAAATTCCGTTTCGTATAAAAATGATTAACATGGGTAATTCCTTCCCTCAATGGTTCACCCGTTTTATCTCCTTTCTGAATTTTATCCGTCGGAAACCAGTACGGGATATCCATTCCTTCAATTTTCTGGATCAATGCCAGATCAAAATTATCAGGGGTTTTTTCATGCCGTTTTCCGTCCACAGTATAGTTGATCAGCACCGGTACCGTTTTGGTTTGGGTAATGGTAGAGCCAGCATCCTGCTGGCTGGTCGTAGAGTCCGCGCCGGCATCTTGCTGGGAAATTGATAGCCTGCTGGAAGCAGGCTCTACATGTTTATCATAAAGGGTTCGTTTGGCTTTGGAGACACTTCTTTTGGTGTGGAGCGCATGACAATGGGTACAGTTGAAATTATCTTTAACTTTGACAGCCTGCTTATCCACATCCTCATCCCAAAAGATGATTACTCCCCCGCAGTCCGGCCAAACGAATACATCACTCCAGA
>CAISJJ010000284.1 GCA_903885595.1 uncultured Bacteroidales bacterium | reverse complement strand
GTCGCATGAAAGCGATGCTTACCATTGCCATGTTTCCGCTTGTCGTATTAAGTGCACAATATCTTGGAGCATACAGTATGTGGTTTCCTGTTCTTATCATAGGTGTCGGAACAGCTGCACATCAGGCTTGGTCGGCCAATATTTTCACCACTGTTTCTGACATGTTTCCCAAAAAGGCAGTTGCCAGTGTCACCGGAATTGGTGGTATGGCAGGCGCCATGGGTGGAATTGTCGTAAACAAGTCGGCAGGCTGGATATTTGATGCCTACAGACATGCAGGAATTGCCAAATCATGGGTAGCTGCCCAATCGGCACAACTCACTGATTACGTTGAAAAAATACGATCCATGCACCTTTTGAATAAAAGGGGTGACTTAATCAACCTTAATACCGTAGAATTGGGAAACTTGCCTAAAGATGTGATTGCGCAACTACAGGCGATTGATCCGGGACTGTTTGATCAGTTAAGAAGCATTCAATCACCTATTGTTCAAGGGAACATGACCATTGCCTACACCTGGGTTTTTGGGTTTTGTGCACTTGCCTACCTGATAGCATGGTTCGTGATGCATACACTGGTACCTAAATTCAAGAAAATTGAATAGTAGAAAATAAGCAGTTGGCTGTTGGCTGTTAGCAATTTGCTAATAGCTAACAGCTAATGGCTAAAAGCTAATGGCTTATATCGTCCTTCCCGGATATACCTTCAATGCCACCTCAAGGCATTCAACTGCCTCCTTCAAGTCTTCTACATTCAGAACATAGGCCACCCTCACCTGATTGTGTCCTAATCCCGGTGTTGAATAGAACCCCGAGGCCGGCGCCATCATCACAGTTGCACCCTTGTATTCGAACTCTTCGAGCATCCACTGGCAAAAACGGTCACTGTCGTCGATGGGTAGCTGAACCATCGAATAGAATGCCCCCATTGGCATGGGAGAGAAAACTCCCTCGATCTTGTTCAGCGCATGGATAAAATAATCCCGTCGTTGCAGGTATTCCTTGTAAACATCCTCCATGTATTCAGGAGGAGAATCAACGGCCGACTCAGCAACCACCTGCCCCAGCATCGGAGGACAAAGTCTGGCCATTGCCAGTTTGGCGATCGTTTGAATGACCTTCTGATTTTTGGAAACCAACGAGCCGATACGAATTCCGCAAGCACTGAAACGCTTTGACACAGAATCGACCATGACGACATTTTCGCGGATTCGGTTAAGCTCTAAAACAGAATAGTGCGATTTTTCGTCATAAACAAACTCACTGTAAACTTCGTCGGCAATTAAAAAAAGGTCATATCGCAGCACCAACTCCTGAAGTTGCAGCAACTCCTCCCGGGTATATACGTATCCGGTCGGGTTATTTGGGTTACAAATAAAAATTCCTTTGGTTTTAGGTCCTATCACCTTTTCGAATTCAGCAATGGACGGCAGCTGAAAACCGCTTTCTATTGTAGAAGTGATGGGCTTGATAACCACATCACTGGCAATCGCAAAAGATTGATAATTGGCATAAAACGGCTCAGGTATGATCACCTCTTCGCCAGGATTGAAACAAACCATAAAGGCAAAAGAGATGGCCTCAGATCCACCGGTCGTAATCAGAATCTGAGAAGCATCTACCTCCAGATTGCGATCGCGGTAATATTGCGCCAATTTTCTCCGGTAAGTATCATTTCCAAAAGAGTGACCATAGGGGATCAGATCGAAATTAAAGTTCCGGATACGTTCGATGGCATGTTGAGGGGTTTTAATGTCAGGCTGACCAATATTCAAATGGTACACTTTTCGCCCAAGTGCTTTGGCTTTTTCAGCAAATGGAACCAATTTTCTGATGGCTGATTCCGGTAACTCCTCTCCTCTGTATGATATTGCAGGCATTCAGTATTAATCTTATTTGTCCGAGCCAAAGAT
>CAISJJ010000283.1 GCA_903885595.1 uncultured Bacteroidales bacterium | reverse complement strand
TTACTTTCCCACGCAGAACCGGCTGAATATTGATCCAAGTATCTCATCTGTAGTTACTTCACCTGTTATTTCCCCCAAATGGTACAGCGCTTTCCTGATATCAATGGTTAACAGGTCAGGCGAAATCCCGGACTGCAGGCCGGTGCGGACACTCAGGATTGAATCGAGGGCCTTTTGCAGGGCTTCGTAATGACGCGAATTGGATACGATGGTCTTGTCTGAAAGATTGGCATCCTCCACCACCTGCTGCAGGTGTTCGGCAATAAGGTGAATGTTCTCTTTTCGTTTACCCGATACAAAAATCGTTTCATGCTCAACAAAGTCTTTAAATCCCTTTGGTAACTCCTTCAATTTGTCCATCTTATTCCCGATCAGAACCAGTTTCCTCGACTTATCGGCAGTGATCTCCCTGAATTCTGACAAGGATTCCGTTACATCCGTAAAAGATTGTTCGGTGGCATCAAAAACATAAAGGATGATGGTCGCCTCACCGATCTTCTCCCAGGTGCGCTCAATGCCAATGGTTTCAATTTTGTCCTCCGCAGCACGCAATCCGGCGGTATCAATAAACCTGAAACTAAATCCCCCGATTACGATGGTGTCCTCAATGGCATCGCGCGTCGTACCCGGAATCTCAGATACAATAGCCTTTTCTTCATTCAGGATCGCGTTCAGCAATGTTGACTTCCCAACATTTGGTTTTCCGATGATGGCAACCGGGATGCCATTTTTGATTACATTCCCAAGGCTGAATGACTTGACCAGCGTAGCGAGTTCGGCCTCGATCCGTTCAAGCAGGGTGTGCAGATCGTCACGGTCGGCAAAAATCATATGCTCTTCGCTGAAATCGAGTTCGAGCTCAATCAGTGAGGTGAACTCCACCAATGATTGTCGTAATGCGCTGATCTTTTTCGAAAAGCCCCCACGCATCTGCTGAACTGCCAGGTCGTGTGATGACCCGGAATGGGATGCGATCAGATCAGCAACGGCTTCGGCCTGCGACAGGTCGAATTTTCTGTTCATAAAGGCCCTTAATGTAAATTCACCCGGACGGGCCAGACGCAGTCCATGGGTGAGAAGCAGTTCCAGTGTTTTTTGCTGGATGTATACCGATCCATGACAGGATATTTCGATCACATCCTCGCCGGTATAAGAGTGTGGCGCCCTGAACAGACTGATCAGCACTTCATCGAGAATGGAGTCCGCTGTGCCGATCACACCCAGGTGGATAGTATGCGACGGAGCCGTTTTAATATCCAGTTTTTTATCAGCTGGTTTGAATATCTGACCAGTAATTTTAAAAGCAGCAGGGCCCGAAAGCCTGATCACGGCAATGGCGCCCATGCCGGGAGCCGTTGACAGCGCACAGATGGTATCACTGAGTTGGAAAAGACCCATAGTAATTTACGACTTACGATTTACGATTTACGATTTTTGATTTGCAAAATGTGCATTTCAATGAATCGGTAAACATTGGGTCAAAGATACGGGTAAAAAAACGACAACCGTCGCGTTATTAATGACGAACTTACATGAAGGCTGCAGACCATAGTAGATGAAAAATCGCACTAAGTGTTTATAAAAGAATGAAAAGTGAATAAGAATCTGTGGTTGAAAAATGCAAATATGTCAATAATTATATCTGTAACAAATTTATTAAAATGCATCTCTATATTTTCAAAAAAACTATCTTTGAATCGTCAAAGTCAATTGCCCGGCATATAACACTCCAAGCGATCAAAAATTATGCGTCACTTGTAATTTGTCATTTGTAATTTGTCTCTTGTAATTTGTTACTCGTCAATCGCAAATCAAAAATCGTAAATCGTAAATCGTAAATCGTAAATTGCAAATTATGTCCATATTAGTCGATAAAGATTCCATCGTCATCGTCCAGGGTATCACAGGCCATGAGGGCTCATTTCATGCAGGACAGATGATTGAGTATGGCACCAATGTAGCCGGTGGCGTAACCCCCGGAAAAGGAGGCATGATGCATCTTAACCGCCCGGTTTTCAATACCGTTGCCGATGCTGTAAAGGCAACAGGAGCAAATGTTTCCGTTATTTTCGTTCCTCCTCCGCTAGCTGCCGATGCTATCCTCGAGGCTGCCGATGCCGGGATCAAACTTATCGTTTGCATCACTGAGGGTATTCCTGTTAAAGATATGATTTCGGTGAAGGAATACCTGCGCTGTCACAATGTCCGGATGATAGGCCCGAACTGCCCGGGGATCATAACACCCCCCAGCACAAAAATAGGAATCATGCCGGGTTTTATCCACAAACCTGGTTGCATCGGCATCGTTTCCCGCTCCGGGACACTATCCTATGAGGCAGTTGATCAGATTACCAAGGTTGGGTTGGGACAGACGACCATGATTGGTGTTGGTGGGGACCCTATTCCCGGGACTACCATCGTTGAGGCTGTACAGCTTTTTATGCAGGATTCTGAAACCAAAGGAATTATCATGATCGGTGAAATCGGCGGCAATATGGAAACCGACGCGGGTTATTGGATCCAGCAGCATGGGACAAAACCGGTTGTGAGCTTTATTGCCGGCGCGACAGCTCCCAAAGGCCGCACCATGGGCCATGCAGGCGCCATTGTGGGTGGAAAATCTGATACCGCTGAAGCTAAAAAGGAGATTCTCAGACAATGTGGTGTTCATGTTGTCGATTCTCCGGCCGACCTTGGTATTGCAATGTTGGAAGCATTAAAGCAAACAGAGAAGCAGGGGATGTAGCCTTTGGGAAACCATCGTAATTTTTTACTTTTTAATTTTTAATTTCCCCGCGTATTCATAAGCCCCCAAATCAGGTGTTGCGCCTCTGTCGAACCCCCTGATATCAAATGGAATTCCCAGGGGGCCTCCCATATCAATCGCAGGCGAGATACTATCAATCTGGTAGTTGAGTTTCTGTATATCCACAAACCGGGGGTCTTTATTCACCATACACTCAATGTACCTGGCCGGATTGGTGGTTTTTAGTCTGGTTTTCAGAAGGGCATGATCGAATGTAAATTCAAATGGAACCGCAGCAACAGAATCAAGTATGATCTCATCATCATTATACCCGTATATAATCACATTACCAAAATAGGCTTTTGAGAGTGGGTTGGTGATTTGTTTTCCTGTTGTATCATAACTGTAATTACTGAGATAGACAGATGGTACGTTGCGTACTGAAGATGACCAGAAATTTCCTACCGTCAACTGCCTGAAATCATAACTGCCTCCGAAATTCACATCCAGGCATGCACCACCACAATCACCAATCACGCAATTTACGGAGGTAATGGATGTGCCATAAGCGAAAATCCCGGCTGATGACATATTTTGAATGATGGAGTTACTTATTGTAAGCATGACCCTTGAGGCGGATCCCATAGAATCGACTAAAAAACCGAACGCACCATTTTTTGCATACAAATAGTTTATTTCATGATCCTTACTGCCAGGTTCAAGGTAAATGCCACCCCACTGACCTGGGAGGTTCTTATAAAAAGGATCCATGCGGTCACCCTGGAAACGCACAGGATGGTCGAGGGTACCTGGAATTTTCAGCGTCGATTGAAAGGAAACTGCCAGATATGCATCCTTATGAAAATACACCCTGGTTCCAGGCATAATTGTGAGGGATGAATTGGTATCGATGCGCAATGATTCGTAGATTACATGCGCCTTTAAACTATCCCATACTGTATTTCCCACGAGGTTCGCGTGGCGGTAAAAAATGGCATCTCTTCCCCAGGCAACCAGTTTAACATCCTGCCGGCTCCCGTTTGTCTCAAATAATATGGAGTCACTGACAACATAAGGGGCATTTTGGTTGGCAGGATCAACCGTCACACGAACAAACATATAGAGACTGTCATTCCCGGCAATCTCTATATCAGTTACCTGAGTGGCCGGAGAACCATCAATGTTTATACGAAACGGAGAGCCCTGACCGCCCATCAGCTGAATACTCGTTATGCTGACTTTGTTCTTGTTGGGATTATAAACCAGCATACGCTTTGTTATGGAGCCAACAGTTGAAAAGACAGTATCGAAAAAAACAGTGTCGCTTGAAAAAGAAAGCAGCAACCCGGGACTCGTGTCAACTTTATCCTTTTTACGGCATGAAAAAAAACTAAAAGATAACAAACCTGATAGCAAAAGGAAAATAAGAGGATGTATTACACGTTTCATATGCGTGTTTTGAAAGTGGAAAATCAGGGAATTATGAACTTTTTTATAGAATAACGGAGAAAGCCGGGAAAATTGTACCTTTGCAAATCAATTTTTTTAACCTATATTTGAAAAATTGTCAGGAAAATCAAGCAAAATGAGTTATATAAATTTTGATAAAAGTCAACTGGTAAATTTAGAATACTCTTTAAGCCGTGAATTATTACGATCAAACAGGGCGGGGTCTTATGCAAACTCAACCATTGTTAATTGCAATACCCGAAAATACCATGGAATGCTTATAACTCCCCAGCCTGGTATTGATCATGAAAATCACGTACTGCTTTCTTCTCTGGATGAAACCGTCATCCAGATGGATTCTGAATTTAACCTCGGTATTCATAAATATCCTGGAGGGGTCTACAATCCCAAAGGTCACAAATATCTGCGCGATTTCTCAACCGAACCATATCCAAAAATGACCTATCGTGTTGGTGGTGTGATTCTTACTAAGGAAATGGTATTCACCACACGCGAAGACAGGATGATCATTAAATATACATTGGTTGATGCACATTCACCGACAAAACTGAGGCTTAAACCATTCCTTGCCTTTCGTAATATTCATGCATTAAGCAAGGAAAATATCTTTGCTGATAAAAAGTATGAAAAAGTGCCCCAGGGTATCAAAGTTCGCATGTATCAGGGCTATACCGATCTTTTCATGCAGCTTTCCAAAGAAAATGAATACACCCATGTCCCCGACTGGTATTACAGCATAGAATATCAGGAAGAAATGGACCGTGGTTACGAATACCAGGAGGATCTTTATATCCCTGGATTTTTTGAATTTGAAATTGAAAAAGGGGAAAGCGTTTTTTTTGCTGCAGGTACAAAGGAATTAAATCCTGCATCGGTGAAGCGTACGTATAATGCTGAACTCGAAAAGAGAATCCCCCGGAATAACTTTGCCAATTGCCTGACGAATGCCGCCCAGCAATTTATTATCAGAAAAGGGAAGAACACAGAGGTACTGGCCGGATTTCCATGGTTTGGCCGTTCGGGGCGAAGTACTTTCGTGTCGCTGCCCGGGCTAACACTTGTCAACGGCGATTTTGCAGCCTGTAAGTCGGTCATTGATACAATGGTGAGCGAGATGAAAGGCCCGCTTTTTCCGCATCACGGCAGTGGCAGCAATGCGACTTATAACTCGGCAGATACATCCCTTTGGTTTTTCTGGACTTTGCAACAGTATGCAACATTTACCGGTAAGAAAAAGGAAATCTGGAAAGAGTACGGTAAAAAAATGAAAATCATCCTTGACGGTTATCGTCACGGAACCGATTTTAATATCCACATGGAACCTGATGGTTTGATCTATGCCGGCGTTCCCGGGATGGCACTCACCTGGATGGATTCTATTGCACATGGGAAACCCGTTACGCCCCGGATTGGCAAAACAGTTGAAATCAATGCATTATGGTATAATGCGATTCGTTTCGGGATAGAACTAGCATTGCTTTCTGGGGATAAAGATTTCATCAAGGAATGGGAACCCGTTGCGACACAGATCCCGGTCTCATTTCTGAAGGCATTCTGGAGCCCCGAAAAACATTTCCTTGCTGATTATATTGACGGAGAATACAAAGATTGGGCAGTCAGACCCAATATGGTTATCGCGGCTTCCTTGCCCTATAGCCCTATTCAGGAAGATATAAGAAAAGAGGTGTTGAGCCGGGTAAAACAGGAGCTTTTAACACCACGCGGTCTCCGTACCCTGACACCTAAAAGTCCGGTATATAAAGGATCCTATTCCGGTACACCATCCGAACGGGAAAGTGCATATCATCAGGGAACAGTTTCCCCATGGCTTCTTGGGCATTTTGTTGAAGGTTACCTTTCCATTCACGGAAAAAGCGGCCTTTCCATGATCAAATCATTGTACGAGGGATTTGAACCCGTTATGACAGAACATGGTATTGGCACAATTTCCGAAATATATGAGGGAGACCCGCCTCACATTGCCAGGGGAGCAATTTCACAGGCATCTTCAGTTGCGGAGTTGCTTCGCATTGGTTATCTGATTAAACAATATATTTAGTTATTTTCGATTGGAAAATCGCAATTTGTAATTCGTAATTTGTAATTCGTAATTTGAAATTAAAATGCGTGTTTTAATGTTTGGGTGGGAATTCCCCCCGCATATCACCGGAGGATTGGGAACAGCCTGTTTCGGGTTGACGAAAGGCCTGGTCAAACAAGGTGTGGAAGTTATTTTCGTTGTCCCCAAAGCATTTGGAGATGAAACAAAGGATGGTTTTCGCCTGGTGAATGCCAGTGATGTCACCCTTGATTTTACTCAAAAATGGACAAAAGAGCACTGGGAAAAGATTCAGTTTTTGGAGATAAGTTCCAACCTGGTACCATATCTCGACCCGGAAGAGTTCGAATCAGCTGTAAACAGGGAACAGCTGACCGAAACACAGGAGGTTCAGTCCGTTTTTTCAAAACAATATTCATTTTCAGGAAAATATGGTCCCAACCTGATGCAGGAGGTATCCCGGTATGCACTGGTGGCATCGTCAATAGCCACGACCAATACATTCGATGTGATTCATGCACACGACTGGCTGACTTATCCTGCAGGAATCGCAGCGAAAAAGGTAACCGGAAAGCCTCTGGTTGTCCATGTCCATGCAACTGAATTTGATCGTTCCGGAGAAAATGTGAACCAGCCTGTTTATGATATTGAACGGCAGGGGATGGAGGAAGCCGACCTTGTGATTACGGTCAGTAACCTCACCCGGCAGATTGTCATTGAGAAATATGGAATAGTACCTGAAAAGGTGATTACTGTACACAATGCGGTCGAACCCGTCGATCGTCCTGACCTGGAAGGTGTTACAAAACATGTTAAAGAGAAGGTTGTCACTTTTCTGGGACGTGTTACATATCAGAAAGGACCTGATTATTTTGTTGAAGCCGCCTATAAAGTGTTAAAAAGAGATGCCAATGTGCGCTTTGTCATGGCAGGTTCAGGTGATTTGCTCAACAGAATGATACGCAGAGTTGCCAAACTGAAAATTGCAACCAAATTTCATTTTACCGGTTTTCTTGCCGGACCAGAGGTGGATACAATGTTTGCCATGAGCGATGTATATGTGATGCCCTCTGTTTCTGAACCATTCGGAATCTCACCGCTGGAAGCCATGCGGTCGAATGTTCCGGTGGTAATTTCCAAACAATCTGGGGTTGCTGAAGTACTGCAGCATGCGCTTAAAGTCGACTTTTGGGATATCGATGCATTAGCTGATGCCATTTATGGAATCCTTCATTATGAAGGCCTCAGTAAAATGTTTATCCGCTATGGTAAATCCGAAGTAGATAACCTGATCTGGGAAAATGCTGCCCTTAATATTTTAGAAGTATATAACAAAGCTGTTTATAAATGATCATATGAGATCCATCTGCCTTTATTTTCAAGTCCATCAGCCTTTCCGCTTAAGGACATACCGGTTTTTCAATATCGGACAAGACCATCACTATTATGATGATTATCAAAATCGTCATATCATTCGCAGGGTTGCCGAAAAATCTTACCTTCCTGCCAATAACCTCATGCTCAGTCTTATCAAGGAGTTTGGGACGGCATTCAAGGTAAGCTATTCTATTTCCGGAACTGCCCTGGAACAATTGCAGACGCATGTTCCCGAGGTGATTAAAAGCTTCAGGCAACTAGCTGATACCGGACAGGTTGAATTTATTGCCGAAACCTATGCTCATTCCCTCGCATCACTCGGCAATAAAGACGAATTTGTCAGGCAGGTTGAATTGCATGCCGCCAGGATTGAAGAATTGTTTGGAAAAAGACCGACAACTTTTAGAAATACGGAGTTGATTTATTCTGACAATATCGGCGAAATGGTTGCTGAGATGGGTTTTCACACCATGTTAACCGAAGGGGCAAAACATGTACTTGGATGGAAAAGTCCAAACTATATGTATTGCAATAAAATCAACCCAAAGTTGAAGGTGCTCCTCCGGAATTTCCGCCTGAGCGACGATCTCACCTTCCGTTTCTCAAACCAGGATTGGTCTGAATGGCCTTTGACGACTGAAAAATTCGTAAAATGGCTGAATAAAATTGAGAAAAATGAAGAAGTGGTCAACTTGTTTCTTGATTATGAAACCATTGGCGAGCATCAATGGAAGGAGACCGGAATTTTTGATTTCTTCAAACACCTGCCCGCCACTGTATTTTCCAATTCTGATTTTTCATTTAATACACCAGAGCAACTGTATCATGAACTTCAGCCTGTTGCAGCCCTCTCAGTTCCTCATCCTATCTCATGGGCCGATGAGGAACGCGACCTTACAGCCTGGCTGGGTAACGAACTGCAGGATGAAGCCTTTGGGAAACTTTATTCCTATGAGTCGAAGGTCAAAAATTGTCAAAACCCCGAGATTATAAAGGATTGGCTTTACCTTCAAACCAGCAACCACTTCTATTACATGTGCACGAAATGGTTTTCAGCCGGGGAAGTTCACAAATACTTTAACCCTTATGGTTCACCCTATGAAGCATTCATTAATTATATGAATGTGCTGTCTGATTTCATGATCAGGGTTGACGAACAACTGAATCAGCAACTTTCCGAAAAACAACCTGAGAAAAAAACACCGTTGCCGAAGATCAAAAAGGAAAAAGCACCAGAAAAAGCATCAAAAGCTGAAGCCAAACCACAAAAAACAAAAACAAAAACGGTAACAGAACTGAAAAAAACAGTAAAAGCTAAAGCAAAAACCGCAAAAGTTGTTAAAAAAGCAAAGTAACTGATGTCAATAAAGGATAAACCGCTCATGGTCCCCGATTTTGTCTTTGAGACTAGTTGGGAAGTTTGCAATAAAGTTGGTGGAATCTACACTGCAATAGCGACAAAGGCCTGCACGCTCGCTGAAGAGTTTAAGGATAACTATATCCTGATCGGTCCCGACGTGTGGAAAGAGACACACCAGAATCCTGAATTTATTGAGGATAAATTTTTGTATAAATCCTGGCGTGAAATTGCTGAAAACGAAGGGATCCGTTTTAAAATCGGACGATGGAACATTCAGGGAAAGCCTGTTGTGATCCTGGTCGATTTTACCCCTTTCTTTTCGGAAAAAGATAAAATTTTTGCCCATTTCTGGGAACGGTATAAACTTGATTCCCTGTCGGGAGACTGGGATTATATTGAACCCGCCTTTTTTGGATATGCTGCAGGAAAGATCATCGAAAGTTTTTACAATTATAACCTGTCTCATCACGATAAAATCATTGCCCAATTCCATGAATGGATGACCGGGACAGGTATCCTGTATCTGAAGGAACGTGTCCCTCAGGTTGGTACCGTTTTTACAGCCCATGCAACAGTTGTTGGTCGTACCATCGCTGCAAACGGACTGCCATTGTATAAAAATCTTGAAAATTACAGCGCCGAAGCCATTGCCAAGCAATTTGGCGTTATGGCTAAATTTTCACTGGAGAAATTATCGGCCAGGGAAGCGGACTATTTTACAACCCAAAGCCAGCTTACAAACAATGAATGCCGGCATTTTTTGGAAAAAGAGGCCGATCTTATTACGCCCAACGGATTCGAAGATTCGTGGGTCCCTGTGAAAGAAGACTATGCTGGAAAACGAACCCGCGCACGGAAAAAACTGCTGGAAGTTGCTGGTGCACTTACAGGCCAGGAATACCCCCACGAAACGATCCTTGTGCTTACCAGCGGCCGCTGCGAAATCCGTAACAAGGGCTTTGACGTATTTATTGACTCACTGGGACTCCTCAACAAACAGGCCAGGTTACCACAAACAATGATCGCATTTGTTGCAGTCTCTTCCAGCCACAACATCCCGCGTAAAGATGTTCTTGATCGTATGACACATAAGGATTATTCTCATACGAGACAGGAAGAATATTGCACCCATGGACTGGCTGAACCCGAAAACGACCTTATTCTGAAGAGAATAAAGGCAAATGGGTTGTTAAACCGCGCTGAAGATAAAGTTAAGGTAGTTTATATACCGACCTACCTGAACGGGACGGATGGTATTTTCAACCTGAACTATTATGACCTGCTGATTGGCTTCGACGGGACAATTTTTCCGTCATATTATGAGCCATGGGGTTATTCCGCCCTGGAAAGCCTTTCATTCCACATTCCAACTATCACCACATCCCTTGCAGGTTTCGGCCAATGGGTGAAAACATTGTTCCCCACCGTGAAAGATTGTACGGCCGTAATTGACCGCAACGATGACAATGATGAAGAGGTGGTGGAAAATATTGCCAGGCATATTTTTAATTGTGCATCAAAAACTGAAAAAGAAATCATCAAGGCCCGGATAAAAGCCTATGAAATATCGAGGTCGGCAATTTGGAAAAATCTGATTGGGAATTTTAAAGAAGCATATTCGGATACCCTTGATGAGACAGCCGCAAGGGCAGAGTTATACGCCGGGAAACAACCGCAGTTGCTTACTTCGGCTCCCAAATGCTTTGTGGATATGAAGCCCGACTGGAAAAAAGTATTGATCCAGCAGCGTATTCCCGAAAACCTCGCCAGCATCGAACGCCTGGCTAAAAATTTATGGTGGTCATGGAATTATCAGGGGTCAGAGCTGTTTGAAATGATTAACAAAGATCGTTGGTATGATCTGAAATTCAACCCGATTGCCTTAATTGAATCATTGTCATTCAATGAATTGCAGGAGTTAAGTGCAAATGAAAAATTTGTAAACAAACTCATCAAGGTTACCGCCAGTTTTGATGCATACATGGCCAGGGCGGTTGAGAAACCTCGTGACATGGTGGCCTATTTCAGTATGGAGTATGGATTGCATGATACGGTGAAAATTTTTTCCGGCGGATTGGGAATGCTGGCAGGAGACTATCTGAAAGAGGCCAGCGACTCGAATTATAATCTCGTCGGCATCGGCTTGCTATACAGGTATGGTTACTTTACGCAAAGTCTTTCCATTTTTGGCGACCAGATTGCCATTTATACACCCCAGAAGTTTACCCATTTACCATTGATCCCCATCCGGGACGAAAAAGGGAACTGGCTTAAAATAACGTTTGCCTTTCCCGGGCGGACTTTATATGCCAAAATATGGAGATGTGACGTTGGACGTATCCCTCTTTTTCTCATGGATACGGATATTGAGGAAAATGAAGAGGCCGACCGCAGTATTACCCACCAGTTGTATGGAGGTGATCTTGAAAATCGTCTCCGCCAGGAATTACTTCTTGGCATCGGAGGTATACGTATGCTTGACATGATGGATATTAAACCTGATGTTTTTCACAGCAACGAAGGTCATTCAGCATTTATTGGGCTCGAGCGCTTAAAGAAACTTATCCAGAATGAAAAACTCACCTTTCCGCAAGCTATGGAGATGGTACGCTCCTCAACCCTGTTTACAACCCATACTCCGGTACCCGCCGGACATGATACTTTCCCCGAAGACCTGCTGCGCCGGTATCTGTCGCACTACCCCGACCATCTGAGTCTTAAATGGGAACAGTTCATGAACCTGGGACGTATGGTTGAATATGATGTAAATGAAAAATTCTCCATGAGTGTTCTGGCCGCAAAATTATCACAGGAGATCAACGGGGTCAGTAAAATACATGGAAGGGTTACGAGGGAAATGTTTGTAAAACTTTACCAGGGTTATTATCCCGAAGAACTGCATATCGGCTATGTGACCAATGGTGTTCACCTTCCTACCTGGACCGCAAAATCATGGCAGCAGATTTATGATAAGGAATTTGGTGACGGGTTTCTTGAAGACCAGTCGAATCCGCAGTACTGGAAGAAAATTCACAATGTTGACGATGAGACCATCTGGAAAACAAAACTGAAGCAAAAGGACCAGATGACCGATTTCCTGTTGCAGCATTTGTATGCAGACATGACACGTCGCCATGAAAATCCAAAACTGATCTTCAAGATCCGCGAAGCGGCAAACCCAAAAGCGCTTACCATTGGATTTGCACGGAGATTTGCAACGTATAAAAGAGCCCATTTGCTGTTCAGCAACCTCGACCGGTTGTCGCGCATTATCAATAACAAGGAAAAACCTGTTCAGTTTATGTTCGCCGGCAAAGCACATCCCAACGACAAGGCAGGACAGGATCTGATTAAACGCATCTATGAAATTTCCCACCTGCCTGAATTTGTTGGGAAAATTTTCTTTTTTGAAAATTATGATATGGAACTAGCCAAATATCTGATCAAGGGGGTAGATATTTGGTTAAATACACCAACCCGTCCCCTGGAAGCATCAGGTACCAGCGGCGAAAAAGCAGTTATGAACGGGGTGGTGAATTTCAGCGTACTCGACGGATGGTGGGCCGAAGGCTATAAACCCAATGCAGGCTGGGCGCTCCAGGAGGAATCAACATACGATAACCACCAGTTTCAGGATGAATTGGATGCAGAAACAATTTATTCCATCCTTGAGGAAGAGATTATCCCGATATATTATGATGTAGATGCGAAAAACATCCCGGTAAAATGGGTTTCATACATCAAAAACACCATCTCGGAAATTGCCCCTCATTTTACCATGAAACGGCAGCTCGACGACTATATCCGTCAATATTACAACCCGCTGTTTAAGCGCTCACGGATTATGGCCGGAAAAAATTATGAGATGGCCAGGCATATTGCAAGCTGGAAACGCAAGGTTCTGAGAGGGTGGGAGAGTATCGAAGTTATTTCGGTAAAAATCCCCGACTCAAACCAAAAACCACTTTCACTGGGCGAATCATTTAAAGCTGAAATCATCCTCGATCTGAATGAATTATCAGGGACCGATATTGGAATAGAAGTTCTCTTTGGAAAAAAAATCAATGATGAAGTGAAAGAACCCAGCTTTAAAGAGGAGATGACCCTTTTGAGATCAGAAAAGAACATTGTCTCTTTTTCCTGCGATATCCCCATAAACCAGGCCGGAGTCTACGATTTTGTTTTCAGGCTGTTCCCCAAAAGCCCGCTATTACCTCATCGTCAGGACTTTAACCTCGTCAGGTGGATTTAGGTGCAGGGTTTCGTTTAATTATAAAAGCAAATATTAACACGTTTAATGTCCTAAAGAATAATATTCATGCAATCGATGAAATTATTTTATGGGTATTCTATATGACCAATGAAATCAAAATTGTCAATTATGAAATTACTTGAAGGAAAAACTGTGCTGATAACTGGTGCAAACCGTGGTATTGGTAAATCAATTGCTTTGAAATTTGCAGAAAACGGAGCCAATATCGCTTTTTCGGATATTCAGTATAATGAGGATTCAGAATTTCTGGAAAATGAACTGGGGGCATTTGGGATCAAGGCAAAAGGTTATGCCTCTGATGCAAGCTCCTTTGCCGAAAGTGAGCAACTCATCACCCGCATCATGGAAGATTTTGAAACAATCGATGTGTTGGTAAACAACGCTGGGATTACACGTGATAACCTCTTACTCCGGATGACCGAACAGGATTGGGACAGGGTGATCAATGTAAACCTCAAATCAGTGTTTAATCTGACCAAAGCAATCCAGAAAGTAATGATCAAACAACGCTTTGGCTCCATTATCAACATGAGTTCGGTTGTTGGTGTTGAAGGTAACAGCGGCCAGTCAAATTACGCCGCCTCGAAAGCCGGAATCATTGGATTTACCAAATCAATGGCGCAGGAACTCGGTTCAAGAAACATCCGCTGCAATGCCATTGCCCCGGGATACATCGAAACCGAAATGACAGCTAAATTACCCCAGGAATTTCGTGATAAGTGGATACAGGATATTCCTATGAAACGTGCCGGAACTCCTGATGATGTGGCAAATCTTGCTTTATTCCTTGCCTCTGATCTTAGCTCCTATGTTACCGGTCAGGCCATTACGGTTTGTGGTGGTCTTCACACCTGATTAATCGGATAGTTTTGGGACTGGTCACTGAATACCCCTCAGGATTCATTTTACTTTGCTTGCTTCTCGGAGCCGGATATGCCGTTATCCTGTACTACCGTGATGTAAAAAAAGGTCCGAAAACGCTGGTGCTATGGACTATGTTTGCCCTCCGGTTCCTTTCTGTCTTTTTCATATCGTTTCTGATCCTTAACCCCTTAATCAAACAATCGGAGAAACTGATCGAAAAACCAATTGTTATTATTGGAGTTGATAATTCCAGGTCGATGGTACTGGCTGGCGATTCTGATTATTACCGGAATAGGTTTCCTTCTCAACTGAATACACTGATTGATGAACTGAAAAAAAAATGCGAGGTCAAAGTTTATTCCCTGGGCGACAAACTTCAAACCGGATTCGATGCTTCCTACAAGGGGACACAGACCGATATATCTGCCTTTTTTAATGAAGTGCATACCCGGTATACCAACCGGAATGCTGCCGCGCTGATCCTTGTCTCCGATGGGATATTCAATGCCGGAAGCGACCCGTTCTATTCAGCTCAAAAAATATCTTTTCCTGTTTATACGATAGCTGCGGGAGATACGAATCTCAAAAGAGATCTGAACATCCGCCAGGTCATCGTAAATAAAACGGCATATAAAGGAGATAAATTTCCGGTTGAAATTCTTGTGGAAATGAATAAATGCGCCGGGCTAACTTCAAAACTGACCCTTTCCCATGGAAACAATGTGATTGAAACAAGGGAAATAAAGGCAAACTATGACCGGTCACTGCAAAAAGTGGGCTTCATTCTTGATGCCCTGGAAACCGGCGTGGCAAAGTATTCACTCAGGCTTAACGAACTGGAGGCAGAGGTGAGTAATCAGAACAATCGGTTCGATTTTTTTGTTGAAGTATTCGATACCCGGCAAAAGATCGCATTGATCTATGCATCGCCGCACCCCGATATCACAGCTATTCAAAAAGCACTGGAGGGCTCGTCACATTTTGAAATCGACAACCTGCATACAGATACCCTTCCACAATCCTTTGACAAATACGACCTTCTCATTTTAAATCAGTTGCCATCTATTACCAATACTTTTACTTTAAGTTCTGTCATGAAAGCAAAGGGTTCTTTGCTTTTTATTATTGGCTCGCAAACTGATTTCAATTCTTTTAACAACCTGAAAACAGGTTTAATTATCAATTCTCCAAAAAACGCCATGTCTGAAGCCCAGGCAATCGTCAATGATGATTTTTCCCTTTTTACTTTGGTTAAGCGTGATGCGGCTTTTTTCGAAGAATTCCCTCCCTTGCAGTCTCCCTTTGCACAATACCAGTTCAGCCCTCTCGCAGAAATTCTCTTTTATCAGAAAATCGGAACAGTGACCACACGAAATCCCCTGATTCTGTTTACAAGGGCATCAGAAAAGAAAATTGGCATTGTTGCCGGTGAAAATATATGGCGGTGGAGAATAAATAATTTTATACAGCAGTCAAACTTTGAAGCATTTGATCTTTTTATTGATAAAACAGCGCAATACCTTTCTACCAAAGATGACAAAAGCTTTTTCAGAATAGATTTTAAAAGTAAAATAACTGAAAACGAACCGGTTGAGATGGATGCAGCCTTATACAACGCTACTTATGAACTGATCAATGATCCGGACGTTAATATAGCTATCACTGATGCGGCCGGAATAACATATCCTTTCGTTTTTAGTAAAACTGCGAAGTCATACTATCTCAATGCAGGGTTATTTCCTGTAGGAGAATATTCCTTCAAAGCGACAACAAGGGTTGGCTCCACACCCTATCTGAAAAAAGGGAAGTTCTTCATTGAACAGGTAAACATTGAAAGTTCAAATCTTGTGGCTGATCATCAGGTACTTTATAGGATAGCCTCTACCCACGATGGAAAAATGATCGGAAAGGACAGTATTGCCACTTTAGCTGATAAAATAACTGCCAGGCAGGATATAAGGTCAGTCTCCATCTTTCAGCAGCGTATGACCGATCTGATAGGAAATCCATGGATTTTTGTGATTATCATCACCCTGCTGACCGCAGAATGGGTCATCAGAAAAAGAGAAGGAAAATAACGCCCCTGGAAATCCTACAGATCTCGTTTTGAAAGTACCCAGTAAACAATGCCAATCATTACAGCTGCATACCCCAATGGGATGCAGCAAGCCCAGAAGCTGACTGTGTTTTGCAGGTTCAATCCCATTACCTGCTTTAAAACCTGAATTGACGGGTACTCCGTTATACGAAGCACTGAATTTACCGGAAGATAAGTAGAAATGTCATTTTTGAAAACAATCGGACTTTTCAGGAAATAGTATAGAATCGGTTCGATAATAAATACATATAAGGTAAATATCGCAATCGACAAGCCTGTATTGCGCATAAGAAATGCGAAGAATAAGGCAAAAATCTGGAAAGTGAGAATCGTGACGAAAAAGCCGAAAATAAAAGACGATTTTTCCAGAACCGTTGCTAAATTCACATCTGCAGTATTTGAAAATCCCAGGATCAGGGTTGCAATCGCTACAAAAATGGTCATTATAACCGAAATTAACAGAATCAGTAATAATTTAGAATTAAGAAATTCAGCTTTGCTCATTCCATTGATCATGTTTTGCCTGATGGTTTTGAACGAGTATTCGTTGGTAACCAATATGATAATCACAATCGCAGGAAATATAAGCACATACCTGATGGTAGCAAAAAAGGCTATGTTCTGCCATACCCAGGGAAAGAAATAGATCGCTACATGGGGAACCGGTATGGGTAAGTGCTTGTTCATATTGTCAACCATGTTGTTGATCATAAACTCCGCCATCAGGATCCCTGCAGAAAGAAAAATAAAATAGAGGCCAACCAGGATCCAGAAGATTTTATAGGTCAGGATTTTCTTAAATTCAATTCTCAGGAGCTTTGTCATTTGTTATCTTCTAATAGTTCAAGAAAGTGTTGTTCAAGGCTGCGCTTCCTTTCAGATAAATGACTCAGAATAACATCTTTCTGAAAGAAAAACTGGTTCAGTTCCGCAGGCTGAATATCTTCTTTAAAATATACAAGAATCATTTCACCTATGGGAATAAGGGATACAAAAGCAGGGTGCAGTGCAACAGTTTGTTTGAGGGTCTCAATATTCAGTGCCGAAAGTTCAAAGGAGTCTGACACGGCCAGCACCTCACTTACTTTTCCGTCGAAAAGTTTTCTTCCCTTGTCAAGTACAGCCACATGAGTGCATATTTTTTGAACTTCATCCAGAAGGTGCGAGGCAATAATAATGGTGGTTCCCTGGGAGGCGATCAATAAAATCAGTTCACGGATATGGGCAATTCCTTGCGGATCAAGACCATTGGTGGGTTCATCGAGGATCATGACATCTGGGTTGCCAAGAAGGGCAGAAGCAACAGCAAGCCGCTGTTTCATTCCGAAGGAGAAGGTTTTAAACCGGGAATTCCTGCGTTCGTATAACCCGGTAAGTTTCAGTACGCGTTCGATATCCGCATAGTCAAAATCCTTTATTTCAGCAACGATCTTCAGGTTGTTTACCGGGCTGAGATAGGGGTAAAAATTGGGACTTTCAATAACGCTGCCAATCCGCTTCCTGCTTTCTTTAGAAGGAGGCTCCCCAAACCAGTGAAAATTCCCTTTATTGGATTTGATCAGTTCAAGGATGATGCTCAGAGTGGTAGTTTTTCCACTCCCGTTTGGACCAAGAATTCCAAAGACCTGGCCTCTTTTAACCTCCAGTGAAAGATCATCAACTGCCTGGATTTTCCCGTATCGCTTCGAGATGTTGTTGACAGAAAGTATAGTTTCCAAAATATGATAAATATATGAGTGAAAAGTATGATTCTATGACGCCTTTTTCAAAAGATAGTTACACTTCTCATTTTGAACATGATCAATGATATAACAGAAAAATCGCTGGTTTCTTATTTATCTCAGGTTTTGTTTTTTTCCATGTACCGATTGACCTTGATTCAATATGCTCCTCCGCCCCGGAAATCCCCGTGGCGATGCAAAGCATGGTTTCCTCATGGCATACTGCAACCAGTGAATCAAAGAGTTGCAGGTTCCTGTAAGGGGTTTCAATAAAAACCTGGGTCTGGTCCTTCTCCCTGATCGTACGCTCAATTTCTTTTATCTTCTTTAATCTCATTGCCTTATCTGAAGGAAGATAGCCAAGAAAGCAGAAATTCTGACCATTAAAACCTGACGCCATTATTGCAAGCAGGATGGATGAAGGACCCGTTAGCGGTACAACACGAATACCCAGTTCATGGGCTGCTTTAACAATCTGCGATCCTGGATCAGCCACACACGGAACACCTGCCTCAGACAACAACCCGATATCATGCCCTGATAGTGTACATGAAAGGTAGGAATCAAGGTCCGGTTCTTTTGAATGTTCATTGAAGATGTTAAATGTCAGGTCATTTATGGGTTTGGAAATCCCTGCCTTGATTAAAAATCTTCTTGCCGTACGGATTTCCTCGACAATGAAATGATCCAATCTCCTGATGACAGCCAGGGTACCCTCCGGGATCACCGATGCAACTTCACCATCAGCAAGGATGGTTGGAATCAGGTATAGTCTGCCTTTATTCATGTTTTAGCCAGGGTAAGTCTTCCAGGTCAACATTTCCGCCTGATATTATAATCCCGGTTTTTTTTCCGGCCACGTCAATTTTTCCTTCCATAATGGCCGCGAAAGGTACTGCAGATGAAGGCTCTATAATTATTTTCATCCGTTCCCAAATAAAACGCATTGCCTCTGTGATACTCGATTCACTTACCGTAACCACCGAATGAACATGTTCCAGAATTATTGGATAGGTGAGGGAGCCCAGAGAGGTGCGCAGCCCATCAGCAATAGTCTGCGGGTTTATCGAAGGAATAAACTTTTTGCCTGAGAAGGATAAAAAAGCATCATTGGCTTGGTCAGGCTCAGCGGCAATAACAATAGCTGAAGGATGGAAATAATGAACCGACAGGGCGGTTCCGCTTAGTAACCCGCCGCCGCCCACCGGTGCAATGACGATATCAAGTTCATCGACATCTTCAATGAGTTCAAGTGTTGCCGTTGCCTGTCCTGCAATGATTTGTTCGTTGTTGTAAGGATGGATCTCAATGGCGCCGGTTTGCCGGATGACCTCTGCCAAGGTGGTTTCACGTGATTCTAAAGTAGGCTTGCAAAATGTTATAATTCCGCCGTAATCCTTTACTGCATTAACTTTAATTCTTGACGAATTGCTCGGCATCACAATATGGGCACTGGCATTGACAAGCGATGATGCCCATGATAAAGCCTGGGCATGATTGCCCGATGAATGGGTGGCGACGCCATTAAATAATTCCTCTGTGTTAAGAGATAAAACTGCATTGGTTGCGCCCCGGGCTTTAAAAGCGCCAACCTTCTGAAAATTTTCACATTTAAGGAAGAGTGAAGTGTTAAAAAGCCGGTCAATGGTTTGGGAAGTGAGGATTGGTGTTCGGTTGATAAATGGGGATATCCGTTTTGCAGCTTTCCGTATGGTTTCAGCCTGGATATTTGATTTAGTATTCATCCCTTTCCCGGTTTCATGACCAGCATATGCATAATCTGATCGCATGCTTCATCGAGTTGAAGAAATACCTTCTCAAAGGCCTTTATATCATGGTACCATGGATCCTGCACCCCTCGGTTTTGCCCGGGAAATATCGCGTTCAGCACGTAATCAACTTTCGATCGGTCACGTTCATGCTTAGCCAAACGCATAATGTTGTTATAGTGAGAAGTATCCATTGCATAAATGTAATCGAATTCCTCGAAATCCCCAATGGTAAACAAACGCGCCTGATGCGAAGAAATATCAATACCGCGCAGTTTCGCTACTGACAATGCCCGCATATCAGGAGCGTCACCTACATGAAACGATTCAAATCCGCATGAATCGACTTCAGCCGGGAAATTGATCTTGTCTAATTTGTTCCTGAGAATTCCTTCTGCAAGTGGCGACCTGCATATATTACCTGTACATACAAATAGAACTTTTACCAAAGCCTTAGCGCTTTCTGTTACAATTTTATCCGCTTATCCAACTCTTCAACAAACTGTCTGAATTGTTTATCCGTCTCAACAAGGTTGTTGACGGTCCGGCAGGCATGAAGTACGGTAGCATGGTCTTTATTTCCGCAGTGAAGACCAATGCTGGCAAGGGAAGATTTTGTGTGCTTTTTCGAAAAGTACATTGAAAGCTGACGGGCCTGGACGATTTCCCGCTTCCGGGTTTTTGAATGTATCATCTCCACAGGTATATTAAAAAAATCACAAACAACTTTTTGAATATAGTCGATGGAAATTTCCCGGGAAGTGTTCTTTACAAACTTGTCAATCATTTGTTTGGCAAGCTCAAGGGTAATCGTTTTCTTATTAAGGGATGATTGTGCAAGAAGTGAAATTAAGGCTCCTTCAAGTTCCCTTATGTTTGTATTTATATTATATGCAAGATACTCAACGACTTCAGGTGGTATCTGAATGCCATCATTGTATAATTTTTTATGCAGTATCGCAATCCGTGTCTCAAGGTCAGGAACCTGAAGATCAGCGGACAATCCCCATTTAAACCTTGACAGGAGTCTTGGTTCGATGCCCTTCATCTCAACCGGAGGCTTATCAGAAGTCAGGATGATCTGGTTGCTCTTTTGATGCAGATGATTGAAAATATGAAAAAACACATCCTGTGTCTTTTCCTTCCCGGCCAGGTTATGAATGTCATCAATAATCAGCACATCAATCATCTGGTAAAAATGAATAAAATCGTTCTGATTATTATTTCTGACCGAATCAATGAACTGGTTGGTAAACTGATCGGTCGTGACGTAAAGAACCGTTTTATCCGGAAAATTATTTTTCACCTGAAGACCGATGGCATGCGAAAGGTGTGTCTTCCCCAGCCCGGTTTGACTATAAATAAGGAGTGGGTTGAATGCAGTTTTTCCTGGGTTGCTGGCAACAGCAAAACCCGCAGAACGTGCCAACCTGTTGCAGTCACCCTCGATGAAATTATCGAAAGAATAACTCTCGATGAGTTGAGAGTTGACTTTAATCTTTTTTAGCCCGGGAATAATAAATGGGTTTGGGATTTCTTTGGATGTGCCCCTGTTTAAATCGATAGGCATAGAAACGGGCGGATTTAATGTTGCTTTTTTCTCTCCGGTGGGTACTTTGATAGTGTAAGGTCCTGGATCGGTGTCGGAGTTGTCAACAATGATGCTGTATTCCAACCGTCCATCATTTCCCAATTCCTTCTTAATGGTCTTTTTAAGTAAACCTATGTAATGTTCCTCAAGCCACTCGTAAAAAAATTGGCTTGGAACCTGAATTGTCAAAACCTGATCTTTCAGTCTGACTGCATTGATAGGGAGAAACCAGGTTTTAAAACTTTGGTAGTTGATATTATCTTTTATGACCTTGAGGCAATTTTCCCATACCTCAACTGCATTTTTTTCCATTAATAATATTTACCCTGAAAATGTAAACGTTAGTATTTAAGTATTGAATTGTTTATCAAGACCATAGATTTTATCCATGCAGTAAAACCATTGAATTCACGTAGACTTGATTTAATTAACAAATTTTGAAAAAAAAAGTTTAAAAAAAAAATATTTTACACTTGATTTATTAAAAAAAAGTTTTCGAAATCAGCAGGTTTTTAATGAATGAAATCAAATGTAAAATGGTATTAAACAAGGCATCAAATAATTGCCTAGCCTGCAATGGTCGTAACCTTCATCATATTAGAATGATTCTAAATTACATATTGCTTATGGTTCAATTAGTTAGATATTTCAACTATTTTCATAAGTACTCTTGTTAATTTCTTCACACGATTTTCAACCTGGCTTTGGCGGTTCTTCCGAACATTGAAATCAATTTCGCATAGTTCACCGGCACTTTGATGAATGATTTTAACACCTTCATCCTTTAAAATTCTCATAATTTCATTCATCCTGATATAGTCAAATGAAACCCTGAACTGAACGGTCATAACCTTTTCAATAATTTCAGCATGATCAAGAGCTTCACGTGCCGAGGTCTTATACGCATGAATCAAACCGGGAATCCCCAGTTTTGTCCCACCAAAATACCTGATAACAACAACAAGAATGTTTGAAAGCCCTGTAGATAGAATCTGCCCATAGATTGGCTTCCCTGCCGACCCGGAAGGTTCTCCATCGTCATTCATCCGGTAAAGCTGGTTTCCCAGGCCCAGACGGTATGCGTAGCAATGATGGTTTGCATCATGGTAGGTTTTCCTGAGTTCATCCAGTTTACCTTTAACCTCATCTTCAGTTGAAACTGGCATGGCAATGGCAAGAAATTTACTTGCCTTTTCTCTGTAAATCCCCCGGGATTCTTTCGCAATCGAAAGAAATGAATCTGTTGAAATTTCCATCGGAGCGAAGTTACTTTTATTTTTACTTTTATAGAATGAAAATAAAGACCTATTCGGTAAAATCTCTTATTCATTTATATAAAATGGAACTATCCTCACGCTATCCCGGCCATGAGATCATGCAGATGATCTATTTCTTATTTGAAGAGTACATGGGATGGTCGAAAACATCGGTTCACCTTTCATTAAACCAGGAAATTCCTGAAAAAGCAATGCCCTCCTTTACCCAGGCTCTGGCAGAGTTGACGACAGGAAAACCGTTACAATATGTTATAGGCTGGACCTTATTTAATGGTAGCAGGCTCACAGTCAATTCAAGTGTTTTGATCCCCAGGCCCGAAACAGAAGAACTTTGTATAATCATCAAATCAGATTGTGACCGGAAACCCTTACCAACCTTATCAATCCTCGATATAGGGACCGGAACTGGTTGCATCTCGATCGATCTGAAAAAATATTTCTTAAACGCCAGGGTGACCGGTATAGATTCATCACCGGAAGCGATCAACACAGCCATCCTGAATGCCAGGGACAATTATTGTAAAATTGACTTTCTGGTATCCGATATTCTCAATGATAACACCTGGGGCAACTTTGGGCTGTACGATTTAATTGTAAGCAACCCACCTTATGTGCTTGAAACTGAAAAACAGAAAATGAATGCGAATGTGATTGATTTTGAACCTGCGAATGCATTATTTGTACCTGATGGTAACCCGCTTTTGTATTATCGATCCATTGCTGCATTTGCAAAGAGGCATCTCATTCCCGGGGGGCTCCTCTATTTCGAAATCAATGAACAGTTTGGACTTGAAACCGGGAATCTGGTTCAGAACTATGGATATGATAAGGTTGAAGTGATTAAGGATATAAGGGGGAAGGATCGGTTTATTAGGGCGATTTTAAGAACTCCCTGATCTTATCATTTGTTGGAAAAATAACAGTCGTACCAATTCATCAGTGCTATTTTTTTAACGGTCGCCAAAAATAATTGTTCCCAGTCGAACCAGCGTACTTCCCTCTTCAATCGCAATAAGATAATCTCCCGACATACCCATTGAAATGTGACCGAATGAACTGCATTGGCTGAAATACTGTGCCTTTAATGTAACAAAGTAATCATGAAGCGTTCTAAACTCCCTTCTGACCAGGATAAGGTCATCTGAAAAACTACTCATCCCCATTACGCCTGTTATCCTTATGTTCTTCAGTTGCTGATAGGATTCTGACTCAAGGATGGCCTTGGCCTCTGTTATGTCCAATCCGAATTTTGTCTCCTCAGTTGCAATGTAAAATTGCAGCAAACAGTCAATGATGCGATTATTTTTCAAAGCCTCCCGGTTCACTTCAGAAAGGAGTTTCATGCTGTCGATACCGTGGATGAGGCTAATGAATGGAGCTATATGCCTGACTTTATTGGTTTGCAGGTGGCCAATAAAATGCCAATCAATATCTGACGCCAGCTGGGATTGTTTCAATACGACCTCCTGGACCCTGTTTTCACCAAAGATCCTTTGCCCGGCCTGGTACGCCTGCATGATTGCGGAAGCAGGTTTGGTCTTCGACACAGCTACAATCCCGACATTTTCAGGAATTGTTTTTTTTAGCCATGTTATCGACTTAGCTATCTGCATCGGGTAAACATTTGAGATCAACAAAAATACACATTTGTGTGAATGTGTCTTAGGCTTACCTTTGCATTTTATTTGGATATGAAAAAAATACTTTTTTCACTGCTTCGCCAGCTTGCTTTCTGGTTGCTTTTTTTCAACCTCACCCGGCTGATATTCATTCTATACTATCTGAAAATAATCATTGTTGAAAAGATCCGTTTTTCAGAAGTGCTGGGCGTATTCTGGTATTCCCTGAAACTTGATCTGGCAACCACCTGTTATATATTGATCATCCCATTTGTTTTGCTCACAATACAATCGTTATGGAGCCCTAAATTGCTGAACACCATTAATAAAATATATACAGGCTTTTTAATTACAGTTTATTCCCTGTCTGTTGCAGGCGAATTAGGCATTTATGCCGAATGGAAAACAAAACTGACCTATAAGGTGATTAAATATCTCAGCCATCCTGACGAAATATTCAATTCTGCTGAGACCGGCACATTTTTTATCTTGATATTCCTGTTTTTAGTCATCGGCACGGTGAGTATTTATGCTTATCTCCGGTATTTTTACTCAAACCTTGAAAATGTCAGGCGTCACCTGTGGTATACCCTGGGATTTTTCCTACTGACCCCTGGTTTATTATTCATCGGACTCCGCGGCGGCGTTCAGCAGATTCCGATTAACCAAAGTGAGTCATATTACTCTGATCATAATATCCTGAACATTGCGGCGGTCAATAATGCTTTCAATCTCTATATCAGTATTTTCGAAAATTTGCAGAATTTCAACCATGACCCGTATTCATTCATGAAGGAGGAGACTGCAGCTCAGATAATGACAAAAATATACCAGACTCCGATTGATTCCACCAGGTTAATACTAAAAACAAACCGTCCTAATATTGTCATGCTTATCCTCGAAAGCTGGTCTGCCGATCTTATAAAAAGTTTGGGTGGTGAACCGGGGATTACACCTGAGTTTGAGAAATTACAAAACAAGGGGGTCCTGTTCAACCAGGTTTATGCATCAGGATCAAGGTCGGAGCAGGGTATGGCTTCGATCTTTGGCGGATTTCCAGCCCACCCCGTTAGTTCGATTACCGTTCAGCCTGATAAATTCGTCAAACTGCCTAGCCTGGTTAAGGATTTGGAGAAAAACGGATACAGCACAGCATTCTATTTTGGGGGTCAGCTGATTTATGGAAATATAAAAAGTTACATCATTTTCAATGGATTTGATAAGATCATGGAGGGGGAAGATTTTCCTGAAATTTTGCCCCAGGGAAAGTTAGGAATTCATGATGAATATACCTTAGACTATATGGTGAATGATATCGGAAAAATGAAACAGCCTTTTTTCTCTGCCCTGTTTACCGTGAGCACGCATTCTCCCTGGGACCAGCCATTTGAAAAACCGTTGAAATGGGGCGATAATGAGCAGGAATATATCAATGCTGCCTATTATACTGATCATTGCCTGGGTGAGTATTTTGCCAAAGCCCGCACAAAATCCTGGTATGAAAACACTCTGTTTATAATTGTGGCCGACCACAGTCATAATTCCTATAGAAACTGGCATCCGCAGTCAAAAGAATATCATAAAATTCCACTTTTGTTTTATGGGGATGTTATCAGGGATGAATACCAGGGAACCGAATGGAGTAAGCTTGGTAATCAACATGATTTACCGGCCACAATATTGGGTCAGTTAGGGATAGCAGTAAATGCATTTCATTTTAGTAAAAATTTGCTTAATCCTGGTTCTCCAGGGTTTGCATATTATTCGACAGAGGATGGGGTGGGATGGATCAGGCCATATGCCTATTTCACGTACGATAAAACATCAAACTTCTATTATTGGTGGAC
>CAISJJ010000282.1 GCA_903885595.1 uncultured Bacteroidales bacterium | reverse complement strand
TCCCTCATTCACCGGAACGATCTTTTCCTGCGATGAACGGCCATCGGCAAACACGCTGATGGCAACCTTCACGGGTTCTCCGCCCGGCTGCAGGGTGTATATCTCACCATCCCACGTAAAACAAAGCATATTCTTATCCGACCGGCTGAGAAAACGAACGGGATGCCTGGTGAACTTCGTGATTGCCGTTGTTTTTGCGGGATCATTGATGGAACTTTTAAATACATTGAATGATCCACTTTGCTCGCTCAGATAATAAAAATCCTGGTTGCCGGCATCAAATACCGGGTTGCGGTCCTCACCGTTGAAACGGGTGAGCTGTGTGTATTTCTTTGAGTTGAAATCGTAGAGCCAGATATCACGGGCAATGGCTGATGTATGATGCTTGCGCCACTCGCTTTCGTAGCCCTTTATATCCTCGTACAGGATCTTATCACCGGTGGCTGACGGACATACCTGCAGCGCCGGAGTGGGCAGGAGCAAGGCGACCTTGCCGCCCGTAACGGGCACGGTATACAGCTCACTCATTAGTGGTATAGGGAATTGGGCATTGGTGACTACATCCTGGCGATAAGCCGTGAAGATGACATCGTTGTTGTTTGCTGTAAAACTCCATGGAATTTCACGGTTTGAATTGAAGGTAAGCCGTTTGGCTTCTCCCCCGGAAGCAGCCATCACGAATATGTCGAAATTTCCTGTGCGGTCGGAGGCAAAGGCAATTTTTTTACCGTCATGGCTCCATACCGGGGCGTATTCATAGGATTCTGTCAGAGTCATAGGGGTTGCAATACCTCCGGCTGAAGGCACCGCCCAGATGTCGCCCTTATAAGAGAAAAGGATGGTTTGCCCGTCGGGTGATATGGAGGTATACCGCATCCATAGCGGATTTTCCTGGCAAAAAGTTGTAACTGCCGATAAAATCAGCAATGTCATTGTGAAAATTTTTCTCATATGGAAATTATTTTTGTGGTTAACAGACAGGTTTATAATTCAATTGTGACAAAGGTAAAAAATTCTTGGTCAGATATCCTGGCTGTTTCCGGGGCATTGATTAATGCTTTCGGGCAATTTCACTAAGCACCCTGATCAAGGTGTCAACATCCTCTTCGCTGTTTTCAATGCCAATACTCACCCGCACAACGCCGGGGAGATTTAACCTGGGGAACAGGGTAACGATAACCCGCTGGAATTGCTCAAGTCGCGGGCCAACACCAACCAGGCGCTTGACCAGCAGATGTGCGCAATGGCAACCATATCGCACCCCGATTCCTCCCCGGCTCGACAATTCTTTAGCCACCTTATTAGCCATGATGCCCTTCAAATTGAAAACAATGACACCGCCTTTGTGGGCAAAGCTGGGCGACTCCGGGTCTTTTATTCCGTAAACCGTCAGACCGGGTATTTGCAACAGGCCGCTCAATGCCCGCCGGGTCAGAGATTGTTCGTCCTCCCTGATCGTCTCCATCCCGATCCGTTGCAAAAGCACAAGCGCTTTGCCTAATGCTGAGATGCCAACTGTATTCTCTTCACCCGACGATCGGATCAGCTCCAGTTCAGCAGGGCTGAAGTTTAGGAGTCCCTTTCTTGCCACCAGGACGCCAGTGCCGAACGGGGCGTAAACCTTATGTGCAGAGAAGGCGAGATAGTCAATGCCGCATGCAGCCATATCCACCTTGCGGTGGGCAATCAGCTGTGCCGCATCCACAAGTAAACGTGCACCATACTGGTGAACGACCCGGCTGATCTCCGCCAGGTTGTTGAATACGCCGAGGACATTCGAAGCGCCGCTCACTGCAACAAGTTTAATCCTTTTTTGTCCGTGCTGCCCTTTTTGGTTGTATTCACACAAAAGCGTATCCAACTCCTTCATATCCACAAAACCATCATCATCGATCGACAACCTGATCAGCGATGTGTATGGAACCATTCGCCATGGCAGATCATTAGAGGAGTGTTCGAGCAGTGTATTGAGGATAACGGCTTCAGGGTCAGTCTGGGATTCAAGACCAAGACTTTCGGCAGCCAGGTTGATAGCTTCAGTGGTATTGGAGGTAAAGATCACTTTATAATCTGCCGGGAGGGCTCCCAGCATATTTGCGCAAATTGACCGGACCTCCTGAATAATTTCTTGCTGAACTTTTTCAGATTGTCGCCATGTCTGCCGCACAGCATTCCAAACCGGGGTGAAGGTGGGGGTACTGGCGCTGTTGTCAAGGTTTGTATAAGACCTTGGGCCTTCCTCTGTCGGGACTTGAATACCCCGACCAATATGCGTTTGTCTGAGTTTATCCAACAGTTCAAGCCCTGAATATTCCTCCAATTCGTCGTGGTACAGTATGTCGTTCACTGTCAATTTTTCAGCTGCCAGATCTGATAACAGATTATTTCCGGTTGGTCCGGCTCCGGGATCAATGATGAGATCCTGCCCTGACAATTCAACAGCCTGGTCCACATACAGGCCATTCACGGATTGTTTACCGGCTGGACCTTCAATAAGTTCATTCCCGGGTTGTGCCACAGCTCTCCCGGCAAATATCCGATCATGCGATTCCCGGCTTAATTGTAGCGCCCTGGCAAATGCAATGACATTGATTATGGCGGGGGTGCCGGCCTCGAACCTGTCTGGTGCTTCGGCCCAGATGACCCAGCCAGGAGCAATCAGCCTGGTCGTTCCACCTCCCGTATAGAATGTTGCACTTTTGGGCAATGACGCTTTTTTTACAGCCAATGCCCTTATGCCTAATGGCAGTCCGATATCCTGGCTCGAAACGATTTGAAAACTACCCTGTTCAAGTTGAGCCGTAAGTAATGCTCCCCCCCTGGGTGTGCAAAAGATGACAACATATTTACCCTTTTTCAGTCCCAGGTGCGCAAGGACAATTTCCCTGGCCTGTTCGAATAAACGTGTCGTAACCACCGAATTGTGCCCGCTGCCCCGGTGGACATTAGCATAGGTTTCCAGCGCAGCATGAATGGTGCGCTCCAACTCTGCGAATGCAGCTACTGATTTATTGTTCATAGAGATACAGTAAAAAGGAAAATGGGATAAGGACAATATCTCCCTTATTCATTTATATTTTTCTTTAAGGTCCTGAACAGTATAGATATCCGCGCCTGTCAGCCATTACGTATGTAAATCATATAACCTGTCACACTGTTACTTTGCTGCCGGTGTAAAATTAAATTCTTCTTTTTTCTTCCAATCGGCTCCGCACGGTTAGTGTCATTAAAATATGTCAATCCGTCAAAAAGTTTCGTCATAAAAGTAATCATTTTCCCATTTCAACCAAAATGCTTTACATTTGTTATTCAGTTTTCGCAAATAAAGTTACCTGATTGAATATGAAAAATGAATCATGGTTGCCACGGGTTGATGAACCGATGGCGGAATATCTGAAGTCAGACAGATACAGGAAATCAACAATGGATATTACTTTTTCAGATTTCGAAGGCCAGGAAGAGGCAAATTATGAATTCTGGCGTAACCTTACCCCTGCGCAAAGGTTGGAATTACATACCCTAATGGTGCGTTCACTATACTCAGATGCACCTGTTGGAAATGTTGGGAAACAGGTTCAGGAAATTATTTTCACAGCGAAGGCCATATGAACATTTTGAATGAACTCCATCAACGGTTCCTGATTGAATTATTAAAAAATGATGTTGAGTTCATCGTTGTCGGCGGGTTGTCTGTTGTTTTCCATGGGTACATCAGAACGACCGGCGATATGGATTTGTGGGTGCGTCCAGACAACCAAAACAAGCAAAATCTTATCAGGGTGATCGCACATTTTGGTGTTTCACAAGAATCAATTGATTTGCTAAGAACCAAGGATTTCACCAAAACAATGGCATTTCATTTTAACAATCCACCTGAAAAGATCGAATTTCTCACTTACATCTCCGGACTCAAGTTTGATACAGTCTTCCCAAATTGTAAATATTTGACGATTGAACAGTATAACATTCCTTTCTTGCGATACGAAGATCTGATCATTAATAAAATTTCATCCGGAAGACTGAAAGATCAGGCAGATGTTGAAGAGCTGAGGAAAATTCATCGCAAAACAAATAGAACGACATAATCACTGCGAGCAAAATGCCATATCTTTGTATGATTAAAGCTGAAATTATGGAAATTATCTCTGCCATTTTTATCACCTACTTTGGCTTGTTTAAGTACCTGCAGCGGAGGATGGACAATATTTTAAAAGGTCAAAAGGACATTTTCAACGACGCATCATGAAATTTGGGCTGAAGGAAAAAGACCTTACTTTGATTAATGAGGTTTTCTCGGCATTTACACAACTAGAGGAGGCTGTTATCTATGGTTCCAGGGCAAAAGGCAACTTCCGGCCTGGATCGGATATCGACCTGACGCTTAAAGGGGTTGAAATGAATCTCGACATAATGAACAAAATCAGTCTCGCACTCGATAACCTGATGCTGCCATACATATTCGATCTTTCGGTTTATGATCACATCAGAAACCCTGATTTATTAGAACATATATCCAGGGCCGGAATCATTTTTTATGCAAAAACAGCAAAATTATCCGAACTGAAGACAATTTGATTTTTTTTGCTTGCATTTCTCATTATTATTTCATATCATTGCCATTCTGAAATCAATTTAAACGGTTATGTACATTGACTTTCATGCAACCAGGCTCCAAATCCCAGAATCAAAATCTGGGGTGCATTCATCCCTGTAAATTGCCGGTTTTTTACTCTATTTCCTCTGACCTTTCTCTATCCTTTCTCTATCCTTCCTCTAACTTTCCTCTATCCATTATCTGACTCTCTTACCTTCATCGCCTTTCATATCAAATTGAAGGTGACTTTTCGGACAAACAGACAAGCGGAATGTGTGTGGCTGCGTGGACAAACGGTGATGCGCACAACCCTGCTATCATAAAGATACCTTTAGCGGCAGTGTTGCGTCAGTCGATCCTCAGCTGACTTTTTATCCTGGTCTTCCGGCAGGATTGTATTGGCTGGTTGGGGACAAATTTCACTGTTCCCCGAACAGGCGTTGTAATAACGATACTCTTTTCGCTGACATGACCGGGAAGATTCACTGCCCTGAAGGTAAAGCAGATTATTTTCCCCGGCGGGATATCGTGTTCCAACGCGTAGGTCCACCTTTGGGAACCCTTACTTTCAGTTGCAAAACCGGTTTCCAGCAATTCACCTTCTGAATTTGTAAGTATTACCATCATCTCACCGAGTTTGTACTTGCTGATATGAATGATTTCGATCGGGTCGCCTCTGCGCTCTTGAAAACAGCTGAAATCAACCCCATAGAGTTTGGGAACCAGGAAATAGTCCTCAATGGCCAGGTGCCAGGCTCCTTTTCCTTTCAGGTTCAAGGCTTTCTCACCATAATAGCTGTTCAGCACTTCATTCCGTATAACCATCCGGCCATATTCTTTTGACAGCTCGAAACGCGAAAGGTGACTCTTTTGCTTTGGCGACAATATTCTGTTTGAAAAATCCGGCCTTCTGCGGATTGTATTATTACTGGTCAGTACCAGGTTGTCCAGTATTCCTGAATTTCCGCTCATGATTACATTATGTCCTGTTTTTGCCATAGGAATTACATTTAAAGGTTTTTAAAGCAATATAGACAAGCGAACAGGGAAAAAGGTTGCTTTGGTTTAGAAAAAAAATTTCCGGAAGAGGAATTTCACTTGCATTCAAACCAGGTTAACTGCCCGGGTCAGTTAACATGACGGACTAATCACTACCTTTGACCAATGTTTAAGACTAACTTAATCCTGAAGATGTTGAAAACAAGATTAATATTGACGCGAAGACTCCTAAACCAAAGATCGTACAGGCAGTTTCCAAATCAGGTCATTTTACAGACGATACCAGGGCAGCCGGTAAAACCTGCGATACTTTGCCAGGTTGTTGTCAATATGACCGGCCGGCAAAAAAATAACAAGATGAAACATTATTCAGCCACAGCATGAAAAACAAACCATTTTTTATCCTTCAGCTCTTTGTTCTGATCCTGTTATTTTCAGGATGTTCCCAAAAATTCATGGTGATTACCGATCCTGCCATCATGCCCCCGGCCCGAAAGCTGGCGCAACCCCCGCGGGTGGCTTTGGTTTTGGGTGGCGGAGCTTTCCGTGGGATTGCCCATGTGGGTGTGTTGAAGGTTTTCGAAGAGGAGAAGATCCCGGTCGACCTGATTATCGGAACCAGCGCAGGCAGCCTGATCGGTGCACTGTATGCTGACAATCCCCGTGTCGACAGCCTTTATCCGATGATCAACGCAACAAAGACAAAGGATATTTTCGACTTCTCGCTGACCTATTCAAAGCTGGGTTATGTTTCGGGAGAGAAGCTGCAGGAATTTGTATCAAAGCATGCTTCGGTGAAAAACATCGAGGATACGAAGATTCCTTTCGTAGCCATTTCTGCCGATCTCCTTAAAGGGGAGACCGTGGCCCTGTCCTCGGGCCCGCTGGCCCCGTCGGTGAACGCCTCCTGCGCCATCCCTGAAATTTTCGTTCCCGTGAAGATGTACGGCAAGATCCTGGTAGATGGCGGCGTCATGAACAACGTGGCGGCCGATGTTGCCCGCGCATATGGCGCCATCGTTGTGATCGCCGTTGACGTTATGAATGATTTTGACACAGTCCCGGTAATCAATGACCGCAAAGCAGTGTCCAGACGCATTACACGGATGAACATGCACCTGCTCAGCCATGAAAGGATGAAACAGGCAGACATCGTGATCATCCCCGACCTGGAAGGAATGCCTTACATGAACGACAAATACAATCAGCCGATGTATGATGCCGGCGTTAAAGCTGCAAGGGAGATGATGCCTGAAATACTGGAATTACTTAAAAAAAAGGGAATCAGTCAGCTGGAACAATAAAAACAGATTATGATTCCCTGAAGGTGGGTGCATGAAAATTAAGGATAACAGACCGGTTTACTTGCCTTTTTTAGGAAAATGCTATTTAATATCACAATCAATGCGGCTTTATTGAAAGGCTTTGGAATATAATCATTACAACCTGCCTCCAGCGCCTTTGCCCTGTCGCCAGTCAGCCCTAAGGCTGTCTGGGCAATTATGACCACCTCTTTGTTGAATTGCCTGATTTGCCTGGTAGCTGTATATCCGTCCATGTCAGGCATCTTAATATCCATAAAAACCAGATCAATGTCGGGGTTATTCCGGCAGGCTTCAACCGCTTCTACCCCGGTTCTGACCTGTAAAACATCCCTGCCAAATAGTTTAACTGACGTTGTCAGTAAAAGTGTGGATGTTTCGTCATCTTCGGCAATCAGAATTTTCAGATTCTTAACGTGACTCTCTTCTCCGGCGCCAGGAATAATATCCTTAATAACCTTCTTTTCTTCAGGTTTAGTACCGTAAGGAATGGTAAAATAAAACCTTGAACCCTTTCCCATTTCGCTTTCCACCCAGATTTTTCCACCCAGCATCTCCACATAAGCTTTCGAAATGGATAACCCCAATCCTGCTCCTTCATAATTCCGGGTAAGCAACTCGCTCCCTTGCCTGAACCTTTCAAATATGATTTCTGTGACACCAGGCTGAATGCCCTCTCCGGTGTCTTTCACGAAAAATTCAAGGTTGTTACCCTTTTTCTCATACCCGAATTCAATGGAGCCTGCAGGGGTGAATTTGATCGCGTTTTTGACAAGATTGGTAAGAATTGCATAGATTTTCTCACGATCGGTATTCAGGGTGGCATATTTTGCCGGCAATGGATTCTTATAGGAAATCTGCAATCCTTTCAGGTCAGCTTCCGGTTTAAAAAAGGTATAGAGAAACTCTATCTGATCATTGATATTCGTCTCAGATATAGAAATTTCCATTTGCCCCGATTCTACTTTTGAGATGCTGATGATATCGTTGATGATATTCAGCATCCGGGCGCCACTCCGTTCGATGATACTGATATATTTTTCCTGCTCTTCACCCGTTAAGGCTGCTTCCTTAAGCAGTCCGGCAAATCCCAGGATGCCGTTCATGGGCGTTCTGATCTCATGGCTCATATTAGCAAGAAAAGCCGATTTCAGCCGGTCGCTCTCTTCGGCGTGTTCTTTTGCAAGAATAAGTTCTTCCTCTGCCAGTTTGCGATCGGTAATGTCTTGCATGACTCCGGTGACTCTTACCGGGTTGCCATGCTCATCCATGACTAATTCAGCAATCGAGTTTAATGTTATCTTTTTGGTAGTGTTGTGCGGAATGATATCAAATACAATATTATAGGGTTTTGATTTTTCAACTAGATCGACCATTGCCTGATTTACCCGATCTTTGTCAATAACACATTTCATAACTTCTCCGGCGGTAAAAATGTCAGTTTCCGGATTGAAACCGTAGATTTTTTTCCCTTCTTCAGACCCCCAGAATACATCGTTTTCCACATCATATTCCCAGCCTCCGATGTGACCGACCTCCTGTGCTTTCTTATACCTTTCCTCGCTCCTGCCCAGTTCATCTGCCGACTGTTTGCGAATCAGCGCTGTCCCGATAATTGAACAGATCCCCTCAAAAAAGGTGATCAGGTCGATCGTAAAGGCTCCTTTTTTCTTTTCATTGAGTTGCAGAAGGCCGACAGTTTTGTTATTTGTCCGGATGGGAATGAGCGCCACAGAACCATAACCGGCATGAATACATTTATTGCGGGGATTAAGTCTTGGGTCCTGATCAGCCGGGATTTCCAATAAAGTATAAGAGTCGTTTGTCCAGAAGCTTCCTGCCTTCGTAAATAACGGGTTTAAAGGATCTGTTTTTCCTGAAATAACGTGGCCACAGGTGCATTCCAATGATGGCTCTCCTTTTTCATCCCTGCAAATACTCCCGTCTCTGCCTTTAACGGTGATCTGGTTTTCTGTCAGAATAAAATCCTCCGAAAAACCGAATTGAGCAAAATAGGGGAAATCATTGCCGTATTTGAGGCGCATTCCCACGGCCGAAAATTTCGTTTCCTCCTGGATATTTTTAAGTACCCCTGCTATCCTGTCATCCAGGCTGACATTGCTGCTGAGGATACCCAAGATTTCATTGGAAAGAGAAAGAAGTCGCTCTGCGAGTACCCGTTCGGTCATATCCCGGATATTGCATTGGATTACCCTGAGATGATCAACTAAATAGACATTACTTACAAACTCGACATGGATAGTCCTTCCGTCGGCAGTTTCTAGCGGCATATCTTCATAACGGATGTATTCCTTTTGCTGTAATTCCAGGAAATTTTCTTTATTAGCGACGATATCACTCAAAAATCCAATTTCCCATATGGCCTTTTCAATGAATTGATCTTTGGAATATCCCAATAGTTCAATCAAAAACGGATTTACATCCTTAATCATTCCGGTTTCAGCATCGAGAATCAGAATCCCGTCTTTCGCCGTTTCAAACAGCCTGCGATACCGGGTTTCGGAAACGGTCAATGCCTCCTCCACCCTGGTCCGGTCGGTGACATCGAATTTGTACACAGTTTTTAATGCGTCATACCCCTTCCGGAATTCCTGTAGTTCTGCTGCGAGTTCTTCCCTTGTTTTACCGAGATCATTCATAATATTTTCATTCTCAATCTGTAAAGATACAAAAATCAGCGGGCGAATCCTATTTAAAAGGGACAAATCGACATCATCCGATTTGAAAATTCTGCCATAGGTCTCATACCAAACATATTGACTCTGAACTTAATTTCAGGTGGGATTACAGTTCCGGATGAAAGTACCGGGATAAAGAAGGAATACCCCGGATTATTGTTTCGGATTGATCCGGGTTTTTATCAAAAGCGGTCAGTAAGTTAACCGGAAAAGGATTGGATAAAATCCCCAGCAATGAAGTTGAAGAAAACCCGGATGGAATATCGGGATAAAAAGTGAAGATGAAGCCTGAATGCCTATAATCTCACAGCACAAACCGCCTGAAGGGTGTACATCCAGTCGGAGGCTTTACCAAAATTCAGCACTTTGAATTCACCTCCAACCTGCCAGTGTTTGGTCAGCGGATAAATATAGGAGGCGGAAGCCTGGTAATTGGAAAGTGACAATATATTGCTGTTGATCTTGGTGCCAACGCCGGTAACCTTGTTGAACATTACGGCGAGCCCTGCTCCGGCACTGAGGTAAAAATGGTCGATGATGCGCATCCGCACTGTGAGCAGCAGGGGCATGGCCGACATCGTGGCCTGTCCACCCGTATCGGTGTAGGTCTTGCTTCTCACCTTATATAACCTGTAAAAACCTGTTTCAAGTCCGAGGCTGAGGCGGTGTTCAGGTTCCCAGAAAAACTTCAGCGATACCCCGGCCGAATTGATCGAGGCATCATCTTTTCCCATCTCAAGGGTGTTGATATAGTGGGCCCAGCCAATTCCCACAGCCAGGGAATAATGGTTCCTTTTTACCCTGGCACTGTCGGCTCGTTGGGAAAAGGCCGAATAAGACAGAAAAAGGGAAAGCGCCAATATGAAGACCTGTCGTTTTGCCATAATTCAATTATTGTATGTAGTGATAATAAGCAACAACATAGGGAAAGTTGGTAAGCAACCCGTCGAAAAGTCCATTTTCAAGATAATCCCTGATCCATGCCGGTTCGTCAATCGTCCAGCACACCGCAAGACGACCTTCGTTGTGCATCTGCTGCACCAGGTCATTCTGGGTGCCCAGGGTCCATCGCGGCGCCCACACCGCCGAGTTTAGTGTATGCACATCGTCAACCGTCAATTCGCATAATGAAGGAATGGATGTATAATCCGGATAGGTCATCAGGTCGTTGAGTACATCTGTCGAAGGGACGCCAACAACGATCCTGATATCGCGGCCAAGAGCCTTCGCACGGGCAAGCGCGGCTTTCTGAAGGGGAACTACCCTGGCCATCGTACCCGGGTCTCCCTTCATATCGAGGTAAACAAACCGCAGCAGGGTGCTGTCAATGGTAAAATTCAGCGCCTCCTCCAGGGTCGGGATCATCTCCCCGTGGATCAGCCGGACGAAAGTCGAAAGCTGGGCCCAGGTATAACTTTCACTTGGCCCGGCAAGGGGGCCTTTCTGGGTAAGCCGGGTATTCAGATCGCCATCATGGTAGAGATATGGCACCCCATCGCTGGTCATCCTTACGTCGACCTCGATCCCGGTAGATCCAAGCTTCTCGGTATAGTTGATCATGGCGATGCTGTTCTCCGAAACAGGAAGCCTGTCGGAGGTTCTGCCACCTGCCCGATGCGCCAGGATGTAAAAGTTGCTGTTCTTCACCTTGTCGGAAAAGGGCCGCAGGAATTCCAGCACGAGCGACTGGTCAGGGAGGCCTGTTTCCTTGCCATAAGCGCCGCGCATAACGATCTTTTGACTTCCGGCACCTGTCATGATCGAAGTTCCTCCCTCTTCCCTCGCAATATACATCGAAACCAACCCGGTTCCGTCAGAATAACCATTCCGCCAGTATCCCTGGATAAAAATAACCGAATCAATATGTCCTACCTCCACGATGAAATGCTTGCCATCCTTATTGGAAATGGAAAGACTGGTCCGGTTCCATTTGAGTATCACATTATCGCCAAAAAAATCATTGCCCGAAGTAACCTGATATACTCCCTCCATGATGCTTTTTGATGCAGCATTCAAAGGGTAGGTCTCCTTCATAATCGAATTGGGCCCGGCCGAAGGAATCGGGACGGTAATATCTTTATTGCAACCGAAAAAGGCAATCATCACAATTGCCAGGACTATCAGATTTGGCTTCATAAAATCCAGCTAAATGAAAGTTCAGGAATATGGTAAAAACGATTAAAGGTGGTAAACAGCATCCAGGTTGGCCAGTAAACCTTCTCATAGTTATCCTTCAATCCGATGGTGAACACATGATTCTTCCACAACCGCTGTTCGATATACAAAGCGGCAGTAAATCCGTTGTAAAAGTTTTTTGATTTTGTGACCTCGTTACTTCCGCTGGTTTGCACCATGCTTGCGACCCCAACGAGCTCCCCTTTAAGCGTAAAGGCGATATCCTTCAATTTATATCCAAAAGAGATATTCGGGTAATGCAGCCATATCTTCGCTTTGTTATCAAACCCGGCCTGACTTAGCTGCCCGTAGCAAAATGCCACATCCCAACCCAGGTTCATCGAAAAATTCTTTGCATTGAATCCGACATGAGGTCCGGCCGCGAACTGGTTTGAAACCACGATAGTGGTAACATCTCCCTCCAGTGAAAACTTCCAGGGCAACCCGAAGGTCATATGGATGTTAACCAATGGAGCCTGGATGGCGCTCTCCAGCAGGTCCTTGGGTGGCAGAACCATGCTGAATCCGGCTGCGATCTTAAAGGCCCATTTGTTTAAATGGTGGGGATATCGCATGCTGCTGGCAGCGATATTAAAGGTATCCCGGGTCACGGGCTCCTGGGCTGGAAGTACCCGGGCACATAAAACAATCAGCAGGATAATGGGTATAGAACGTATTCGCATCGGCAGGATTTTAGATGATTTAATTCCTGTATTAATGGTTCAAAGATAAATATTTAATATTCTTTCACAAGAAAAATAACTCATAAATCTCACTCATTGATCGGTATTTTATCTAATTTGGTCTCTGATTCGAAATACCATTATCCATGACGTACGAAATGCGCACCTATTTTCTTCTTCTTTTATTATGGCTGAACCCTTCTCTGAAAACAACGGCTGCAACTGACACCCTGCCCGTAAATAGTTCCCCCAAAACCGAATTGCCGGCACAACCAACTGACAGCGCTGTGGTGGCTCCTTTCGGCACACCGATATTTAAAATTTACGTTGGGATAGGTCCAATCAGTGCCGCAGCCAGGGCAAGGCTGAATGAGCAACAAATCATCGCGCTTTCAAAAAACCCCTTTTACAGTAGCGATTCAGTCAGGGTATTCAAAAGTGAACTTGCCCATGCAGTCATGTATGGAGAATCAATCATCACCTCCATTTTTGATGACGATGCCAGTGCAGAGCGATCAACCCGCGAAAAGGTTACGAGATTCAGGGAGTCCCGCATAATATATGCGATCAGGCAACACCGCAAGGAAATTAATATGGGAGAAATAATCAAAAACACATCCATCTCTGTCGTCATCCTTGTGATATTGATCATCCTTATCACTTTAATAAACAAGGTGTTCGGGAAATTATCCCTGAAGATGGCCGACTGGCAGGGTACGATCATGAAGTTTCTTCACCTGAAAGAGTTTGAGTTCATTAATCGTGACCGGCAACTGGTCATCCTGCGTATATTTTTAAAAACAATATGGTGGATGATTCTTGTTTTACTGATAATAAGCACATTGCTTTCCATATTTTACCTCCTTCCCTGGACAAAAGATATCAGTATCACCCTGGTGGGTTTTGTAGTCAGCCCATTAAAGAATATCCTGGTAAGTTTTTGGGAATATGTGCCCAACCTGATCACCATCATTGTTATCATGATCGTTGCCCGTTTGATCATCCGGTTCTTTAAATTTATAAGGACTGAATTGGAGAAAGAGACGCTGAAAATCCCGGGATTCTATCCCGAATGGGCGCTCCCGACCTTTAATATATTCAGGGTACTGATTATAATTTTTACCATTGTGGCTGTTTGGCCCTATCTGCCGGGTTCCGGATCTCAGGTGTTCCAGGGCGTTTCAGTGTTTTTTGGACTGGTATTCTCTCTCACTTCGGCCAGCGCTTTGTCAAATTTTATGGCAGGCCTTACCATTACCTACACCCGTGCTTTCAAACTGGGCGACCGGGTCAAGATTGGAGAGGTAACCGGCGATATCATCGAAAAATCGATGCTGGTTACCAAGATCAGAACGATTAAAAACGAGGAGATCACCGTGCCGAATAACAAGATCATGAATTCGGAGGTGATCAATTACAGTACCTGCGCTCCTGATATGGGACTGATCATGCATACCTCTGTTACGATCGGGTACGACGCTCCCTGGCGTCAGGTCCACCAGTTACTGATTGATGCAGCGCTGCGTACTGAACAGATCCTGAAAAAGCCAAAACCATTCGTGTTTCAAACCGCCCTGAATGACTTTTATATTTGTTACGAGTTGAATGCCTACACCCGATCACCCAATGAGATGGCCGTAATTTTTTCAAACCTCCATCAGAATATCCAGGATTCATTCAACAAGGCCGGAGTTGAGATCATGTCGCCACATTACCGGGCAGTCCGCGACGGAAACACGATTGCCATTCCTGAGGAAAACCGGGCCGAGGGGTACCATCCACCTTCGTTCAGGGTTGAAAAGGAGTGACGAGTGACGAGTGACGAGTGACGAATGACGAATGGGATTTATATGCGTGTTTTCGCGTTAAGTACGCGTTTTTTTTATCTCATGCCCCATAATTTCGCCCCATTTTTTTTCCAGCCATTCCTTCCTTAAAAATTATGGTTATTCTTTCTCTTTCATTTCCAAACAAATAGCAGATTTATTCAGGAATTTCATTTCTTATCCATTTACGGCCTGCCCTTTGTATGGCTGCTTATGCCTGTGAATGCTTTCAGATAAGAATTTTAAGGAAAGATTCATTTTCGCTTTGCTATGTAAAACTTACGATTTCGTAATAATCCTTACGATTCCGTAATTCTTTTCATTTAACTTTTTCGTATGAAGTATATAATATTTAGTGATTTAATATCTTGGTATGATCGTTGATTTATTGCTTGTGAAATTTTCAAAAATCACATGCCGCATTACCATAGTGTTAACTCTGGACAAAACGGATAAAACATATAAAACTGACATTTAAACCTTTTCCAAATATGAAAAAACAACATTCATTTTCCAGTCAGGTATCAGAAAACCCATTGTTGGTCGTCATTGCGATTGTTATATTTTATTGTCTTATCTTTTCCTACAATCCGGTTTCAGCCCAGGAGAAACCTGCTGCAGCCCGGCAGCCGGCCAAAACAAATTTCTATGAGATCCAAAAAAAGTTCAATGATTCATGGAAAGGCCGCAAGGTCACCAAAGGATCCGGTTATAATCCATACAAACGCTGGGAATGGTACTGGGAAGCCCGCGTGAACCGTGAAGGGACATTCCCCTCGAATAATGTAGTTGTTAACGAGTGGGAAAAGTATTGCGCCGAAAACACTTACGATGCGGCGTTGGCAGCCGGGAACTGGGTTCCAATGGGTCCCAGTAAACCGGAGAGCCGCTATTTTGGTGTTGGACGGATTAACTGCATCGCTTTTCATCCTAACGAAAAAAACACCTTCTGGGTTGGGACTCCCTCAGGAGGGCTATGGAAGACAACGGATTTTGGAAATACCTGGACTTCGAACGCCGCCATGGAAAGCCAACCTTCGCTAGGTATTTCCGACATCGTAATTGATCCGCTGCATCCGCTCACGATGTTTATTGCCACGGGCGACGGCGATGCACCCGGGAATGTTGGGGAGATGAATAATTCGGGCGACGGCGACAACAAAAGCATCGGTGTTCTCAAATCAATTGATGGTGGAACATCCTGGGAGAAAACAGGTCTGAACTGGGAACTCAAGGAGCAAGCACTCATTGCCCGGCTTATCAGCCATCCTGCCAGCATCGACACCATGTTTGCTGCAACTTCATTGTGCATTTATAAAACGAGCGACAAGGGAACTACCTGGGATACCTGCAAATGGGGCCTCAATTTCGCCGATATTGTGTTCAATCCCGGTAATCCGAGGATTATGTATGCCTCTACAAGATCGACGCTTATCAAAGCTCCCGACAGTTACAGATGGGGCCAGATTTATCGGTCAACAAACGGAGGATTGACCTGGGATTCAGTGACCAGGTTCACCAATGTTACCCGGATCAAACTTGCTGTAACACCGCAAAAGGCCGACCTGGTGGAAGCGTTGTGCGTTGCCAAATCAGGCGGGCTGTCTGGCATTTACAGGTTTAAAGAGACAGGTACTACATTTATGCTGACCGACACTGTGGTAAAACTGTACAAGAATTGCAGCAACAACTATCTTAATTCTGCTCATGATCCCGAGATGCATGATGATTCATGCGCGGGACAAGGGGACTATGATCTTTGTTACCTGATCAATCCAGTCAATGTGAATGAGCGCTGGCTGGGTGGAGTAAATGCCTATAAAAGCAGCGACGGGGGAAAAGAATTCAGGTTGGTAAACTACTGGGCCGATTCAGTTGCCCAGATAGTGGAACAGGTTCATGCCGACAAGCACTGGTTTGCATTTCATCCCCTGCAGCCCGGTACCTTTTTTGAATGCAACGACGGGGGTATCTACTATACCAATGACGGAGGAAAAAGATGGAAGGATATCTCGGCCGGATTGCAGATAAGCCAGATCTACAGAATAGGATCTTCTTACATCGAATCCGACGTAGTCATAGCGGGATTCCAGGACAATGGTTCCCAGGTGCGCACCGATTCTTCCAAATGGTTCACACCCGAAACAATCGGGGGCGACGGGATGGGTTGTATTATCGACTGGCTCGATCCTGATGTAAAATATGCATCCTATTCCAATGGCGTAATTAAAAGGACAACCGACGGAACCTGGTCAAAAGCAAATATGAAAGTAATAACCGAAAATCTCCCTGGCAAACAAAGCGGGGCATGGATAACTCCCTATGTAATGCACCCCCTGAATCCGCAGACACTATATGCAGGATACCGGAATATTATGAAAACAACCGATCAGGGCAACAAATGGGATTCAATTTCGAATCTGCCGGTCATCGCTGGTGATGAAAAATTGAGAACCCTCGCCATTTCTGAGCGTGATCCAAAGGTGATGTGGGCCTCCACGGTGAAAAAATTGTACAAAACCATCAATGAATGGAACACCTTCGATTCAATCAGTTACCTGCTCCTGCCTGTCAGTAAGAATATGATCACCGGAATTGCAATCCACCCTTCGAAACCCGGAACTGTGTTTGTTGCCTTTTCAGGTTATGATTCAGCAAAAGTATATCGCACTGATAACGGAGGAACAACCTGGGTAAACATTTCAGGCGGCACCTCACTCCCTAAGCTCCCGGTGAACTGTATTGCTTACGAGGAGGATACCAGGGATGCACTCTATATCGGGACCGATGCCGGTGTGTTTTACAAGGACTCCCTCATGACAGAATGGATACCGTTCAATAAAAACATGCCTAATGTAATGATATCAGATCTGTCGATTGAATACGGTAACGGCAAGATCCGTGCAGCTACATTTGGCCGGGGATTGTGGGAGTCGGATCTGTATGTTGCACCCGGATCAAATAAGGTAAATGAAAAGGAGATCCCAAAAGAGGGTGGCGTTGCAACCGGAGGCGGAGTTTATCAAACGGGGAGTAAGGTCACCATGAATGCAACCCCGGCAAAAAACAATGAATTCTTAGGCTGGTACGAAGATGGTGTAAAAGTACACGACTCAACAACATATGAGTTTATTATTCAGGAAAACCGCAACCTGATCGCTAAATTCGGAAATCCCCTCAGTATTGAGGATAAATTAAAATCAAAAATCAAGCTTTTTCCGAATCCAACCAAGGGGGCTCTGGAAATCAGCCTTGAGAAAGGGCTGGGCAAAGACCTTCAGAAAATAACCGTGACCAGCCTGCAAGGCAGGAGTGTTTTTGAATCTTATTCCGAAACCGGGAAGGATAAAATTTCTATTGATCTGTCGGCCAATTCGCAGGGGAACTACATCGTAACCCTATATTTTAAATCGGGCGACAAGGTATCCTATACCGTGATGCTTTCAAAATAAGCTCACCATCAATCAAGCGCCTTTTCATGACGCAAAAGATATATTAGCTTAATCTGTTAAATCAAATTTTATGAGAAGACTATTATTCATTTTATGGACCTGTGCTGGAATTACCTTTTCAGGGAATGCGCAAAACACACCCCAAACATCCCCCAAAGTGAGCGCTCAGGCCGACTGGTATCGCAGGATGCAGAATCCGGGGGCAAACTTCTACGAAACCCAGCAAGCTTTTTATCAATTCCGTGCCGAGACGAAAGACAAAAGCAAAAGAGGCACCTACAAGATCTTCAAAAGATGGGAATACATCAATCAATTCCGAGCCGACCCTAATGGCGTTCTGCCCCTTCCATCCTACGAAGTTGAACAGTACCAGCTCTATCTTGCCACTCATCAAACAGATAACCCACGGGGCAGCTGGACTGAGGTGGGTCCCCTTACCTATCCCATAAACAATACAGCTCCCCAACCCACAGGAATGGGCCGGATCAATGCAATAGCGTTTCATCCGGGCAATCAGAACATCATCTTTGCCGGAGCTCCTTCAGGCGGAATATGGAAGACCCTGAACGGTGGCCTCTCCTGGACAAACAATTCGGGGAACCTGCCAAATTCAGGCATCTCAGCCATCCTGATTGATCCAAATAATCCTGACATTATGTATGCAGGGACCGGTGACCGCGACGGCGCTGATTGTGCCGGAACCGGGATTTATAAGAGCGTGACCGGAGGCGCCACGTGGAACCCGGCAAACAATGGGATTTCAAACAGCACCACCATAGGCATGATGATTATGCATCCAACAAATCCCCAGATAATCCTGGCGGCTACCTCTACCGGAGTTTATAAAACCGTGAACGGGGGATTAAACTGGTACCGTAAGACAACTGATACCCTCTTTTTCAAGGATATTAAATTCAAACCGGGTGATCCGTCTGTAGCTTATGCTGCTGCAAATGGCAGGTTTTTCCGTTCGATAGATTACGGCAGCATATGGAACGAAGTAGCTTTGCCCATTACAGGTGAACGGGTGGTGATCGGTGTGTCGCCCAACCAGCCGAATACTGTCTACGCCTGTCAGACAAGCGGAGTGTTCGCAGGCCTGCTTCGTTCAACCGAAAGCGGGCTGAATTTCACAGTTCAGTCAACTTCTCCGCTGATCACCGGTTATTTGTGCCTGGGCGGAGATGTTACCCAGCAGTCAAATTATGACCTGTGCATGACCGTCGATCCCCTGAATGCCAGCATCCTTTACGTTGGGTCTATCAATATGTGGAAATCGACCAACGCAGGTGTTAACTGGGCGATTTCGGGCATATGGTATCCCGATACAACGAACTGCCGGAACATTCCTGCAATTCATGCCGATCATCACGTGATGGGATGGTCGCCTCTGAATGGAAAACTTTACCTTGGCAACGACGGGGGTGTTTATTATACGGGCAATGGAGGAACACAATGGACCGAGATCAGCAACGGATTAGGAATAGCCCAGATTTATAAAGTCGGTCAAAGCGGACAAGTCCCTTCGCTGTGTATCAATGGGTTCCAGGACAACGGAACTGGTGTAAATATCGGTGGATCCTTTACCACTGTGTGGGGGGGAGACGGAATGGATTGCTTAATTGATTATTCCGATACGAGTTACAGATGGGGATCCATCTATGATGGAAAAATATTCCGTAAAGTCCCAAATCAGGGATATGAATATGCGGCCATAATCAAATATTTTGGTTTGACAGATATGGGAGGTTGGGTCACGCCATTTATACAACATGTTAAGATACCTTCAACCATATTTATGGGCAGGAAGAATGTGTGGCGTTCAACCAATACGAAGGTAGATTCTTCTAATTTGATCGTGTGGACAAAAATCTCCTCGCTTGATACGACACAAACATTTACAGTACTGGAACAATCCATCGCCAATCCCGATATCCTTTATGCTGCCCGAAAGGGTCAGAAGAGTGAACCGCTTGCGGTCACTAAGGCTTCTGACACCCTGATCAGATCGGATAATGTGAATGCCGCTTCGCCCAGCTGGGTCGCATGCAAGTTGCCGGGAGGTTTGTCTCCTTCAGGCATAAAAGCCCATCCAAAAAATCCTTCGGTGGTTTATGCAACAGCAGGTTCAAAAGTATATAAATCTGAAGATAAGGGAACAAACTGGTCCAATTTTTCAGGCACACTGCCTGATGTCAGCATCAACTGCATAGCGTATGATACAAGCACCAATGAAGGGCTTTACATCGGCAATAAATTCGGGGTCTTTTACAGGAATGCCGGGATGACCGACTGGAGTGAATACAGCAGCAACCTTCCCAGGGTGGATATCAGGGACCTCAAATTTTACCATAATCCCGCTGATCCATCAAAAAGCCTGATCACGGCCGCAACCTACGGTCGTGGCCAATGGCAGTCGCCCTTGTATTCCTTTGCCGGTGCAAATCCTGTTGTCAGCAAAGTGAACTTTGATGCAGGAACTGCCGTGTTTAATGTAGTTGCAAGCAACGGAATAAACTGGACTGTTTCAAGTGACTCCCCCTGGTGCACCGTTACAGGAAGCGGCACCGGAAATGGCAATTTTACAGCAACCTATACTGCCCAGGGAGCCCACCTCACCAGGCAGGCAACCATTACCCTTACGCCGGATGGATCACTGATGCCAAAGAAAGTAACCGTGCTTCAGACATTTCCGGCAGGCATGGATGATGATCTGGCAAAACTGTTTAAAATTTACCCGAATCCGACTCCCGGCCGGTTTACGATTGAATCACAGGATCGGAACAATAAAATTAACCGCGTGAGCATAACAGATCTTGCAGGGAAGCCGGTTTTTTCTGCTGTTTTCAATGCAGAACCGGTTGTATATATAAACCTTTCTTCAAAACCGCGGGGAGGTTATGTAATAAGCATTGAAACAGAAAAAGGCATGATCACTAAAATGCTGGAACTGGGTAAATAAACTTCCAATCGTCATTGGTCACGTGTCATTGATTATTTCTCAGTTCTGCTGAGAAATGATCACATGTGCTTTACGTCGGCCACCATATTGGGTATTATTGCCTAACACCATGGCATTTTGTAAAGAATTGCTTATCCGAAGGATAAAAAACAAGATCAATAGCAAATCTACATGTTCAATGCCTGCTTGAGTATCTTGTACCCGGTGGTACTTGCCCTTAATTTGGCGCCGTTTTTAGTAAGGACGGCGTAATTTTCCTTGTCATAGTATTCAATCCGGTCGATAAACCTGGCATTGACAATGAAGGAGCGATGGATACGGATAAACTGGGTCGGGTCGAGATGGGTTTCAAAGTACTTCATGGTCTTCTCCTTCAGATGTTTGGCATCTTTGGTATGCAACATCACGTAATCGCCCTCAGCCTCGAGGTAAATGATCTCATCGATGGGGACCACACTAACCTTATGGCGCGATTTAACCGCGATCCGTTGCAGGAATTCGGGGTTCTCCTCCAGTGATTTAACCAGGTTCTGTACCGGCGCTGTTGCCCTGATCCCGCTTGATGCCTGTGCAAGCGCCTTTTGAACTGCCTGTGTGAAACGCTCCTTTGAATAGGGTTTCAACAGGTAATCGATGGCATTCATTTCAAAAGCCTTGATGGCATATTGATCGTATGCCGTGCTGAAGATGATCAGGGGTGGCTGTTCAAGCAAATCCAGCAATTCGAGACCGGTAAGCTTGGGCATCTGCACATCGAGAAAAACCAGGTCGGGTTTTAACTCCTGGATCGCTTTCAGTCCGCTGAATCCATCAGTGAATTCTCCGATGATCTCTATTTCATTGAAATCCTTCAGGTAATGCTTTACGACATCCCTGGCAGGCTGCTCGTCGTCAATTAAAATGGTTCGAAGAGGCATGATTAATTAAAAATTAAAAATTAAAAATTACGAGAAAAACCACCAGGAAGCTGTTTTAAATTTTATCAAACTCCTGTTTTTAATTACAAACAAAGATATCATTATACCCTTAGATGAAAATCAAAAAAACCATTAATAACTTACATTTCTCAATTCAGAATATTATCTCTCTCGAAGCGTTAAACACCTCATCCTCCAGCTCCT
>CAISJJ010000281.1 GCA_903885595.1 uncultured Bacteroidales bacterium | reverse complement strand
TGAGCAGGAAAAAGCGCTCAGCCATTGTACTTCTGAAAATATGGTAGCGCTCTTTACTGCCGATCTTCTTAAGGAGGATTCACCCCTTAAAGAGATTATTCAAAAAGAAGCCAGCCTGGAATTGCTTACGATTGACAACCTGGACAAGCCTTCGGGGAGGGTACGCTACACAACGGCACTACGGGCAAAGGGGCTGGAATGGGACACCGTGTTCCTGGTTTGCTCATCGCTTACTGACCCCAAAAACCTGTTCCAGTTATTTATCGGCGCCTCCAGGGCAAAGGGGAAGGTATACATGTTCTATAAGAATAAGGAATAGTTGACTAAGGCTACCTTATTGAAGAAATCATTTGATTTATTTTCTCTGAGACGATGGGATATCGTTCATCCACAATAAAAGGATGAATCTGCGCCCGGATTATTTCTTCTTTATAGGGCGAAGTGGTTAGTTTTCTAAATTCTTCTTTAAGAAATGACCTGACCTTCTGATCCGCATTCAGGATATCTTCAACGATACCAATGCGGTTATCAACGACATAAACGATATCTTCGAAATCGTAGCTTGTGTGGTAATCGCCACCCCTGGTGTGAAATGCTTCAAATTTGGCGGCCAGGAAATAGGGGGCGGATAAAAACTGAATTATTTCATCTTCGACAAGAACTTCCTGTAAAAAACTGAAACCCGGCTTATACCAGCTGTTTGCCGGTCCTATCGGACCATCTTCAGCAGGCATGATGTCAACCGAAATGGTCGGGTCGAACGCAGCTCCTGCAACCCTTTTGCAACAGCGGCCACCATTCTGAGATTAATCTTTTTATTCTCCATGAAGGATTCTCTTTTTTAGTTCAATTATGGCCAAATCTCTTTCCCGGGCTCTGCCTATGCGCAATGCATCAGTCAATGAGAGCATTTCATAGAGTTTCACATCCACAGCGGCTGCATCGGGAACTGAGGAATAGAGCGGGACAATGCAATGTCCCCTGATTTTTCCTTTCGCCCATGGCCAGACATATGATTCCTCACTGACAATTACTGAATTCAGCGGAGCGGCAGAATGAGCTGTTGGCAGACCTCTAACAACCGGACCTGGTTTTTGGGGGAACACATAGGTAAGGCCGTATTGAAGGAAGTCAAAAAAGGCAAGGCGCATCACCTTTTTACCAGTGCCATCAAGCAATCCTGCAAATTTTGAACGGGCAACCGACTGGCTCACTTCCGACTGGCTCATTTTCAAGGCGTCGGACAAAGGTTTCTGCTGCCAATCATCGGTATCCAACGCGATTATTTTCAGCAAAATTACCACATCCTGTGGTTTCATGCTATATTGAAATTGCTTCATGTTTTGTAAAATATTGCATATTGCGATATGCAATATTACGATTTATAATATTTAATAACAAAATAAAACAGATAAATATTGCAGATTGCGATATACGATATACGATAAAAATACATTCACATGTTCATCTTGCTCAATCCATTTCATAGATTGGCGGGGCCGAATGTTACCTTAATTTTTTAACGAAGATTTAAAACCGGTTGAAGCAAAATGTTAACTTTGAAAAGAATAGGATTCACATGATCTCAAAATCGAGTTTTATCAGGGGGATGCAATGCCCGAAGTCGCTCTGGCTTCATTTTTACCGGCCTGAAGAACGGGATAAGATCAGCGAGTCGCAACAACAGATATTCGACAACGGACACAACGTTGGCTTTCTGGCGCAACAACTATTCCCGGAAGGAGTGGATGCCAGCCGGGGGGAATATGAGAAAGCTCAGGAGGCGGTTGCCTATACTTCAGCCTTGATCGATGGCGGACAACCTGTGATTTATGAAGCCGCGTTCAGCGATGGTGAGACCTTATGCTACATGGATATCCTGGTGAAGGAGGCCGACGGCTGGGCAGCTTTCGAGGTGAAGGCTTCGACCCAGGTTAAGGAATACCAGGTTAAGGATGCCGCTTTCCAGTATTATGTGATCACCCGGTCGGGGCTTCCGCTGAAGCGGATCTCGCTGGTGCATGTCAACAACCAATATGTGCGACAAGGGGAACTTGATCTCCGAAAATTGTTCGTTGTGGAACAAATGACCCGAAGGATACTGCCCATGCAGAAAGATATTCCGGCTGCACTGCTTTCGCTGCAGGAGATGCTTAAATCGGGCATATTTCCGGACATCGAGATGGGGCACCAGTGCAATAAACCTTTCTCCTGTGATTTTCTGGATTTCTGCCGGCAAAGCTGCATTGCAGAAAAAGAAGAGGTTGACGTAAGAGAGGCAAGCCGGGACCAGGATGCCCTGGACGAATTCCTGGATGATCTTACATACCCGCTTTATTTCCTGGATTTTGAAACCATCCAGTTTGCTGTTCCCAGGTATGACGAAAGCCGCCCATACCAGCAGATACCCTTCCAGTATTCCTTGCATGTGCAGGCAAGTAGCGAGATAGCGAGGTGGCGAAATAGAGAAAATAATGGCAGGAAAGAAGGTGAAAAAGTAGATGATTTAGCTCATTATGAATTTCTGGGGACGCCACCGGAGGATCCAAGACCAGAATTTATCGAATCCCTGCTGGCCCGGATCGGGGAGAGCGGGAGCATCATCGTGTGGAACCTGGCCTTTGAAAAAACACGACTAAAGGAGATCGCCCGTGATTTCCCGGAATATGCCGCCCGGATTGAGCTATTATTTGACCGGTTTGCTGATCTGATGGTCCCGTTCAGAAGGAAGCACCTTTACATGCCTGAGATGAATG
>CAISJJ010000280.1 GCA_903885595.1 uncultured Bacteroidales bacterium | reverse complement strand
CCGGCCGCCCATTCCTATCTTAACCCGGTTCGATATAGCAATCACAGGGATATCGCCGCTTATGTCGCGGATTTAAACATCAGAATGCTTCCGGTAGCAGCAAAAGAAACTTTAAGCATTGAACAGCAGTTGATCGAGACCGTTTTTCTGGGACTTCGAACTATAGAAGGGATTTCGATCAAGCGGTTTGAAGAAAAATCCGCAAAGCCTTTCAGTATCCTTTTTCAGGATATTTTGACGGACTCGGAACTAAAGAAACTGATCATACAGACACCAGAGTACTGTTCATTAACCTTTCAGGGAATGATGGTCCTGGATTCCATTGCAGGCATGTTCGTGGATAGAATTTAAGCATGTTCGTTCCATCATACCGACTGGTGTGGCGAACGTCGATTGTATAGTTACCCCCGAAAACTCAACTCCATTCAGTTCATTTCTTTACCTTCCAAGTGGCGCCTTCGACGTTGCCACTGATCGTCGCGTTGACCGGATGGATGAAAAAGGAGAACGGCGGGCAATAAACCAATATGTGAAGCTGGATGTTTCTTCAATGTTGATACGGGTTGCGCCACGATTACTTGTTTCTGAGCTGAAATCGTTCACGGCATTCTCGATACTTGCGTCTCCTGCCAACGGGAATATCCAGAGAGCATGAAGTGCCCAGGGTTAAACGGCTATTCGTCCGCCTATCTACCGCATTATCTCTCACTTTACTTCTCAATTTGAAACGATTATCAACACCTTCAATTCTCAAGCTATATACCGTTCATAACAATATACCTTTTTTTTATGCTGCTGTGGCATACTCAGTAACAGTAAAACTGATGCGATAGCCAAGTTTTGACAGGAATTCCTCACAATCTTCCCATGTCATTCCAAATGCTCTCACATCCGCCACTCCCAGGCGTGTAACAATTTCTCTTATTAATTCAAAATGCTGATCTTCAAATTCTGCATCCATCATTACAAGTTCAGCCCAGTCCACCAAATCGCTGAATGTGGTATGATGTAGCAGATAATCCGTAAGTTTCTGTGCTAATGTTCTTCGGGTAACAATCATATGAGATTCCCTCCGACCTTGGTGTGTCCAGTATCTACTGGATATTTTTCATGAATTTCTATCAATTGCCCATTATTATCGTAAATTGCCTGATAGAATCTTATTGTGAGTTCTGATTTGTCCACTTCTTTAACATATCTTGCCCTCCAACCGTATCGTCCCTGTATATCAAAGAAATAACGGCGTCCACCATCAGGCAGATCATCCCATGATCCAAATTTTTTCTCATTCTGTTTGCGTTTCGGATTCATCTTTTTCAATTGGCAAATTTCTGTCACACAATTTTGTCAATGTCAATCATATCTGATTGTTAACAGCAATTCTAATTTTGACAGAAACTGATTTTGGTTTGAGTCTTGCGTGCCATCGTTTTGCTGAAATCGCCACCTAACATAACACGATTCAATCAAAAATGTTGAAGCAAAGCTGAACATTTTATCAGTATTCGTGATAATTGAAAATTGTAACTCTGATAGTTGCTGTCAAACCTCAAAATGAGAATTGCTGACTGATTATGCGATTTTCTTCTGTGCAAACCGAAAAACTCAGATATTCCCAGCTTTTACGGAGCAGTCTTATCAGGCTCTTTGAACCGTTCTGCGATGTACCCAACTCTGTCCACAATGCCTGCGGCATAACTGATATGGTAGGCTTTTTTATCTATTGTCAGGTCTGAATTTTCTAACAGCAGGAATTTCCAAACTTCTCCGTCTGTTATGATTCCATATACGCGATTCTGTTGAAACTGTTTTAATGTCGCATACATTTCAGCCAGACACTGGCCCAGGCCGGACGCAATCTGTGTCGGCTTGACTTCAACAACTGCGATAACAGGAGATACAAAATCAATTGTATTCAGATTGATGGCGCAGTCATATTTGCCATTTAACTGATGCGGCAGATTAGGGGTTTCTTCCCTGCTTATTTCAACCGGCGGTTCAAAAAATATTCCCAGGTTATAAACTGAAACAGCCTCCCACAACGTGTGTGATACCAGCAGACTGCCTCGAGTAGCCTCGTTACCGGCATCTTTCGATATGCTGATGCGGGACTCCATTATATCCACCCGTGCCTGTAATTCAGGGTAATCTCTGCCTCCAGATGTAAAATGAACAAACAAATTACCGTCTGTAAGTATCTTTATCTTAAATATCCTTTCCAATTCAGTCGATGAATAATTCCTGTATTCATAAAACGGCATTGTATT
>CAISJJ010000279.1 GCA_903885595.1 uncultured Bacteroidales bacterium | reverse complement strand
GGTGGCTGAGTAGTTACGTTTTTTCGGCATATTGGCCGTTAAAATTCCGGAACCTGACAATAGGATAGTCCCAATTCCTGGATTTTCTGACCCAAAATTGGTGGTTTTGTCCTTTGGCAACCAAGTTTTGTCCCAAAAAATGGAGGATTTGTCCCATGATTAGAGCACCATAATTAAAATTTTCATATGATAACAGCATGTTGACTATAAACAAGCTTCACGAAGAACAAGCTGAAATATTTTTTAATTTTTCAAGGTGTGTAATGGCAAATTTGGATATACTACAGTCCAATATGTACCATCTTACTAATATTATTGAAAATACTGACCAATTCGGTCTATCTAACCGGATGGCGATAAAATACGAAAATAAATTATTTTTTCTCACGGAGTCAGAGAAATTTCTTTGGTGGAACGGGAAAACGTGGGAAAATATAAAAAAGTCAATATTAAAACACAAGGTAAGAGAAGTAATCGAAGATATTCACAAAGAAATTAATGAAGTTACGGGCTTTGCGAAGATAAGAAATGGTGAATTCATAACTATTCAGGATCTTCTGAAGTACAAGAAAAAAATTTCGAAGTCTTCAGCAATTAACGGCACGATTGACCTGCTGCCAACGTGCAAAGACGTAGCCGTCAACGATTCAAATTTTGATCAGATCACTGACCATATCACAGTGCAAAACGGGATTTTGAACTTGCGTACTGGGGAACTGCGGGCTCATGATCCAGCATTCAAATCGACCAGAATCGTTACTACTCATTATATTAAGGATGCCGTTTGCCCAAAGTTTATAATATTCATGAACGAAATCAGCAAGAGCCGGCCCGAACTTGTAGAATATTTGCAGGTTTTGCTTGGCTATCTTTTTACTGGCATCACTGTTGAGCAAAAACTTTTCATTTTCTTCGGGCAAGGAGCGAATGGCAAGTCGACTCTCCTGAATTTGCTGCTTAGGATCGCAGGTGGATATGGAATGACAACTCCTGCTTCAACCCTGCTGAAAAAATCAACCAACTCAATCCCCTGTGACCTCCCGCGTTTAAAAAATGCGTGGTTGGTTGTGGCAAGTGAATCGAACATCGATGCAAAGTTAGATGAGGCGATTATAAAAATATTAACAGGCGGAGAGCAGATTGTAGCGCGGAATCTGTTTGAAAATTTTCAAAGCTTCAAAGCTTTTTTTAAAATTGTGTTTGCTTCAAACATTTTGCCTGACATCCGGGGTTGCGACCACGGGATCAAGCGCCGCATTGAAGTGATCCCATTCGAGAGAACCTTCGGAGCCGACGAACTTGATAAAGATTTAGAGGCAAAGTTGACGGAAGAACTGCCGGGCATTTTTGCTTGGATAGTCCAGGGAGCGATCAAATATTTCGACAAAAGACTTATGAAGTGTAAGGCTGTTCAGGAGGCTACGAGACAATACCGAGAGGAAATGGACACTGTTGAAAATTTCCTGGAGGATGTTTGTGATCTGAATCGTGATAACGACAAATTTCGCGTTTCAGTGGCTGATCTTTGGCAAATATCAAATGTTTGGGCCGATAAAAATGGCATTCAAAATTTATCTAAAAAAGAGCTTTCAGGCTTGATTATGCGGAAGGGGTTCCGCCAGGGGAAATCCGGCGTAATTCGCCAGTGGATCGGCATCAAACCGAAATCAAAATTAACCTTTAGACCCTAAAATGCACGCTGGTCTCTATCGGGGCCAGCGTAGCTCAAAAAGGAGATCAATGACAAAAAATTCTCATCAGCAGCCGCTAATAAACCAGTTAGCGCCAATTGTATCCCTCAACGCAGCAGATGCCAAGGAGTTCGGCCGAGTTTTAGCACGGTTAAACAGCTTCGAAGATTTTACGCAAATCGTGATTCGAGATTCGATCATCAATCAGCCGCTAACCAATACGGGAATCTATGTGCAAGCAGATCTAAGGATGCATTACATAATAACATGAGCAATTTATAGCGGCGATATTGTGTAATTCCATTCACCATGAAATGCATCTCTTTCGATAGCTATCGATTGTATTTCTTTGTCCGT
>CAISJJ010000278.1 GCA_903885595.1 uncultured Bacteroidales bacterium | reverse complement strand
TACTGCAGGTTGCTTGTTGAACTGCTTTCATGGATGCGCACAAGGTTTACTGGCTGAACCATGTTGGCGAATTTTTTCCCGTCCACGACCATCCTCGAAAATAGTTCATAATCTTCACTCGGAAATATCTCCTGGTAACGGTATGACTGGTAAACAGGGGCCTTGGCGACCACTGTGGCATGAAGGAGCCCGTGTTCACCTCTCCTGTATGCTTTTACAATCTTAGAATGGGTAGCCGGGAAATTTGAAACATTGACCTCCCTTTTTTGATTGTCATTGAAATAAATCACATTGGCCCCCAATACATCCACATCCGGATGTTCTTCCATATATTTGAATTGTCGTTCGATCCTGTCGGGCATTATCAGATCATCAGGATCGGTGCGCATGATATATTTGCCTTTGGCAACTTCCAGCCCGGCATTCAGTGCAGCGGTAAATCCCTGGTTTATCGGGAAACGGATCAGTTTCAAATAATCCAGGTGGCTATATTGCTCCAGGATTTCGATGGAGCTGTCAGTCGACCCGTCATCGATCATGATCAGTTCAAGTGGTTCCACCGTTGATTTGATCAGACTTTGCATGAATTCGTGCAGGTACCTGCCATTATTGTAATTGGATACAATCAGCGACACATTGACTTTTTGCTTGACACTCATGCAATAACACTTAGATAGGTTCGAAGCAAAGGGGATTTCAAAAACAATGCGGGCATCGCCAAATTAGATCCCCTGGTTTTATGCAACACTTTCAACCAACGGTTAAAAACAACTTTTACCAGTTCTTGATGGTTGTACACTTTCTTTTCAGAGTTTCTTTTGATGATCAGCAGAAGAAATTGTTCAATGTTTAAAACAGATTCTCTATTATTGATTGACCTGTGATCCTTTATCAGCATTAGCAGATCCAATTGATCCTGGCTTAAATCAATACCCAAAGGTCCAAACCCCTCCCTGTAAATCCGCATGTCATACCGATTCACAGCAGCCTCATTTTTCCCGGTCATGCTTTCCGGGTGTACACGGTAATGCAGGAGGTAATCTGAAAGATTCCAGACTTTCCATTTCCTGGCGATCTCGATCCACATTTTATAATCTTCACCTATTTGTAATCTATCGTCGTAACCTCCAATCGGGATAGCCTCGCGACGCATGATGATTGATGAATGGCAAAAGTAATTCCTGAACAACAGGATCGCAGGAATGGCTTTAGGTTTAGCCGGCAATTTCCATCTCTTTTTTAAAAAGTTTCCATCATGATCGATCAATTGTGCCCAACTTCCGATCATTCCATATCCGGGATGACTCCCCAAAAACCGGACTTGCTTTGCAAATTTGTCAGGCATTGCAACGTCATCGGAATCGAATGGGGCGATAAACCTGCCCCTGGCAACATTAAGGCCTTTATTGCGTGTGAAAGAGATCCCCTGGTTTTTTTCATTGATAAGAATCCTGATCCTGCCGTCTTTAAATTCTTTTACAATATCAAGACTTCCGTCGGAGGAGGCATCATCAATTATGATAAGTTCAAACTCCTTGAATGATTGAGTCAATAGACTCTGTATGGCTTGCCCAATAAATCTTTCTGAATTGTATAGGGGCATAATTATACTGAGAACAGGCGCAGTCATTCAAAATGATTATTTCAATCGGGTCCTTGTAGTATTTATCGTATAAATAATGCAGAAAAAATTCTGCTAAATGAATTTGATCTTATCCATTGCAAAAAATAACATTTTCAGGAGCAGCCACCCATGTTTAAACCGTGAAATATTTGTTTCTCCATATTCCCTTGCTTTATATCTTACAGGAATCTCAACGATTTTAAGATTCATTTTTGAAGCGCCAAAGATCAGGTCGAAATCTCCAAAGGGATCAAATTCACCGAAGTAGCTCCTGTTTTCGACGAGCTTATACCAGTTGGTTCGTGAAATTACTTTGGTACCGCACAATGTATCTTTGAGACGCTGGCCAAGCAGCCATGAAAACATGAAAGAAAAGAATTTGTTTCCCAGCATATTCAATGTCCTCATGGCCTGGTCTTCCATCGGGTAAACTAGTCTGGTGCCGTTAATAAATTCACCGTACCCACAAGCTATGGCATTGTAAAATTTTGGCAAATCCTCCGGAGGAACTGTAAGGTCGGCATCAAGGATCATGAGGATGTCGCCCTTAGCCATGTCAAACCCAAGTCTAACAGCATCTCCCTTACCATTTCCCATCTGCTGTGCATAGCCGATGTCGTAAAGTCCTTTGTATTTTTCGGCAATTGCCCGGATCTCCTCATAAGTTCCATCGATTGATTGGCCCTCAATAAAAATGATTTCGGTATGCCGTCCCATTTGGGGCATCCTGCGGACTGCATTCTCAATGTTACCCTTTTCATTGCGTGCTGGGATGATCACACTAACGGATTTGTCGGTATTGTCCAACGGTTTTATTGCAACCGGCCGTGTAATAATAAAATCGGTCAGACAAAAGAAATTAAAGCCCGGCAGGAACGCCAGGAATTTATTGAAAAACCATGATACCACTGGAAAGTACTTCGGGAAGAGGAACCTTCTGCCCTTTTTGACAATATCATATCAAT
>CAISJJ010000277.1 GCA_903885595.1 uncultured Bacteroidales bacterium | reverse complement strand
CTCTGGATCTGGCGAACCCTATGAAGGGTATGCGTTAGCGTGTAGTAGTGCCAGTCCTCTCCCTTCCCTTTGGATCTGGACAAATCCGAGCAATCCCATTCAAAATAGCGTATGGGGAACTACAAATATTGCGGATGACAAATTTCATCACCTCGCGGGAACATACGATGGCTCTTTTGTAAAGATTTATGTGGATGGAGTTTTGGAAAATTCAGTTTCAGCTTCTGGTTCCATAGTCTATGCAGGGACACTAAACCTTTGGTTGGGAGCAAGTCAACAGCCGTCACAATTCAGACGTTTCAAGGGACTGATTGACGAAGTTCAAATTTACAACCGCGCCCTCTCTGCATCCGAAATCCAACAACTTTATCAAGGCCAAGGCACATGCTCAACAAAAGTCGTAACATTCACCGCCGGAACACCTGCCAAAGCCGCCGAAGTCAATGCGAATTTTGATGCGCTGAACTGCCAAATTCAGGCATTGAAGTCAATTGTCTGTCAAGATCATCCCACAGCAGATATCTGCAAGTAGCCACAGGAGGCGAAAATGAAAAAAATATTTTTAATGCTGACGATTTTTCTTTGCCCCTGCATTGTATGTGCGGGCAGCAGCAATTGGGATAGTTTAATATGGGATCAAGATAACTGGGATGCCGGAAGTGAAACAACTTCTCTTTCGGTAACGCCTTCAAGCCAAAATGTGGGCAGTGCATCCGGTACAACGTCTTTCAGTGTTTCAAATACGGGCGGCGGAACCATGCCCTGGAACGCAGCAGTGACGTCCGGGAGCAGTTGGCTTTCGATCACATCGGGCGCCAGCGGAACCAACACGGGAACCATCTATTGCAGCTTCTCCGCCAATAACGGCGCCTCTGCCCGAACCGCCATCATCCGGGTAACGGCGACCGGTGCGACAGGCAGTCCCAAAGATGTGACGGTGACGCAGTCGGCAACATCAACAACAACACAGCCTGTTCTATCCGTGGCTCCTGTCAGCCGGGATGTTGATAAAAATGCAGTCGCAACTTCATTCAGTGTTTCCAACACCGGAACCGGAACCATGCCCTGGACAGCCGCGGTGACATCCGGCGGCAGTTGGCTCTCAATTGCATCTGGCTATAGTGGAACCAATTCAGGAACGATCAATTGCAGTTTCACTGCAAACACCAGCTCCACAGCTCGAACCGCTACCATCCGGGTAATAGCCACCGATGCAACCGACAGTCCTCAATATGTAACGGTGACACAGGCTGGACAGCAAAGCTTGACAATATCGGGCAGCGTGAAAACCGCTTCCGGCTCTATCGGTGTTTCTGGGGTAGCAATCACTTTCAGCAACTACAGTGGAACGGCGACAACCGATGTTGGTGGCAATTACACCGTAACCGTTCCCTATAACTACAGCGGCGTTGCAACGCCATCCAAAGCCGGATATACCTTCAGTCCGACCTCCAAATCCTACTCCAACGTAACCACCAGCAAAACTGGCGAGAACTACACTGCTGACCCACTTGCAAATCCCATGATTGGCTCAAATTCAATCGATGCCATTGATGTGGTCAAGATTACAGACATGTCGGGCTCTCTTCCTGATACTGGTGGCGCTGTCACTGTCAGGGCATGGGATAAAGACGGAAAGCAGCTCACAACGGCCGGGTATGCCCCGTTATTATCTATTATCAATCATGGAACAACCAGCATTCGGGGTGAGGACCTCGATGGTAGATTCCAGGATGGCATTCCGGCAGCCTATACCTTTTCAGTCGAATCATCGAAAATGTTTATCACCAATGTCAATAACAGTATCGATAGCGCAGTTAAAGTGCCCATCATTTATTCAAATGGGCTGAGCAACTTCGTCTCGAACTCCATCGGCTCCCGTAATACCCTTAAATTGACGGATATGTCCGGTACAATTG
>CAISJJ010000276.1 GCA_903885595.1 uncultured Bacteroidales bacterium | reverse complement strand
TTGACGAGCTATCTTATGTAAAGAAGGAATTTCCAAACGTTATTGCCCACTATTCTTACGATTCGAATGATTATGTCGATATCTACGGGAAGTATGATTTTGTTATAGGTCCAAGGATCCATGGCATCGGAATAAGCGCATCCATGGGGATTCCGGGGATGGTCATAAAACATGATTTTAGAGGAGATGCTGCCGATGGCTTTCTCGCTGACAAGGTTGATATAAATGTTGATTTAGAGCATGCAATAGATAAAATTCAGAAAAATATTTTATCAATTGCAAGAAAGAATATGACGCTTCTTGAACATAAAAGGAATACCCAGCAAGCTTATGTATCGCTACTATCAAAAGCTCTTTAAAGAAGATTATATATGATTTTTAAGTCTCGAAACTTGTTTCACAAAATCAATAAAATCGCATATTATTACCACCGCGGAGAATTGGTAGGTAGAGTTCTTATGCATATAGACCTCTTAATGGCGAGTTTAAAACGAGCGCCAGACGTTGCACTAATAGCGGACTGGGCGGGAATGGGCGATACTTTAATGTTTGGAACGATTGCCCATGAGATGAAAATGAAATCCTCATTGGTCATTGAAGTTAATAGCAGCTACCCAGAGCTTTTTAATGGCAATCCTGACATTGATATTGTGTCATCATCAGCGAGGAGACGGGCATTTCTTTTGAAAAGATTGCCGAAAAATAAGGTGATATCTCCAAAGTATTGGTTAGGCGAAGGTCATCAACCTGGCAATCATATCCTGAAGATTCTCTGTGAGAAAGCTGGCGTTCCAGGTGTGATTGATTGTAGGACGTACATTCATCTAACGAATAGCGAGTTGGAGAAAGTTCCGCATTCTATGCGAGGTGGCATAGTCTTTCAGTCGCAAGGGAAACTTGACTGGGGCATAAATAAAAACTGGTATCCAGATAGATTTCAGGAGATTGTCAACTACTTTAAAGACATATTGCCAGTGATACAGGTTGGCAGCGGTAACGATGCCCTTCTTTCCGGATGCATAGACATGAGAGACAAAACGTCGTTGCGATCCGCAGCGGCTATACTTTACTGGTCTCGATGTTTCGTGGGGCAGGTTGGCGGGTTGATGCATCTTGCAAGAGCTGTAGACATCAGATCTGTCATTATTTATGGTGGATTTGAAGCTCCATGGCAATCCGGCTACGATGTGAATTGCAACATTTATTCTAAAATAGCTTGTTCACCTTGTTGGAAGATGAAGGAGTGTTTACCACGAAAATGCATGGATAATATATCATCTTCGGAGGTTATCGAGGCCGTTGAAAAAATATTGGCTAGGTAAGGAAAAATATGGATTGCAATACACCCAAAATATCGATACTGCTGCCAAATTTGAATAATATAAGTTTCCTTGAAGAAAGGATTGATTCTATTTTTGCTCAAACGTTTACCGATTGGGAGTTATTGATAGTAGATGGCTATTCTGATGATGGCTCATGGGAATATTTCAGAAAATATGAAGATTGTCCAAAGATTCAATTATACCAGGAAGAACGTAAGGGCGTTTACGCGGCATGGAACTCTTTGATAGGGAAGGCTCAAGGAGAATACATCTACATCGCTACGAGCGATGATACAATGTATCCCGAGTGCTTGCGGCTTTCCTTAGAGGCATTGGAATCAAACCCAAAAATTTATGTGTGTAGTATGGCATTGGATATTATAGATGACAAATCGAAGATCATTCCGCATTGCTGGGAGAGTCGGGCAGGCGTTTCTTTTTATAAAAAATATTGGAAAACAACGCATATTAGAAATGGAATCGCTGAGTTTTTTTTGCATTTAGCCTTAGGAACTCCTCACGCCTCGATAACGGGCCTCCTCATAAGGAAATCACTCTTTGAAAAGACGGGACAATTTCAAACTGACGTAGGGCCTATAGCAGACCGCGAATGGGAAATGACGTGTTGTCTTTTTACAGATATTATATGTTTACCTATGAAGCTGGCTACGTGGCGAATGAGAGAGAATCAGGCAACTGAATCCTTGGCACCATTGGAGCGTCTGGATTTATTTAATAAAAGCTGCAATAGGTTATTGAGCCATCATCGGTCGACAATTGAGAAAGTATGCGGGCATGTCGTGCATGATCTATCGAGTATTTGCAATCTGGAAAACGGCTATTATAGGAGCAGAATGGTCATCGCAAATACGAAATTTACGAAGATGCAAAAAGTTAGTCTGCTATCAAAGCTATTTTTCAGATTCCCCGCAGAAGTTTCGTGCGAGGTGATACTCAGGCTTCTTGGACTAAATTATATGAACATGAGAATGAAAAATGAGGCAAAACAGTTGATCAAGAAATATCATTTGAAGACACCTGTGCAATTTTAGAATATGAAGCTTACAATCATCGCGCATGATATCCCGTATCCGCCAACACACGGTGGTCGTGTTGATATGTGGCGACGCATTCAATCTTTTCTTGATAGCGGTGTAACTATCCAGATATGTTGCTGGGCTTACCCTGAGGATAAGGCAGAGATAAAAGACGAGCGCATATCGGATTACTTGGTGATACCTTTGAAAAGATCTTTGTCTTTCAGGCTCAGGAAATTACCGTATTTACTGAAATATCCATATGCTATGGCCATTAGGTCTATCAATGACGATCAATTTGCATCTATACTCTCGCGGGTGAAAATATTCAATCCGGATGCAATTTGGCTTGATGGTTTGAGTGGTTTCCTGCTGGCAGATACTGTGGCTACTAGATTGCACAAACCATTAGTCTACAGATCTCACAATATCGAACATATATACATAGAAGGATTAAAAAAAGTTGCGACAAAAATGAGGGGGAAAATTGCGTTAAGGATGAGCGGTTACAATCTAAAAAAATATGAATATGCGGCTATGAGGAAGGCTGATCTTGTCTATGATATTTCATGCGATGATATTGAATATTGGAAAAACAAC
>CAISJJ010000275.1 GCA_903885595.1 uncultured Bacteroidales bacterium | reverse complement strand
AGTCCAGTATAAAAACGCTATGATCGCGAAAAATAACAGTTTATCAAATTGACCTCATCCCCTAACCCCTTCTCCTTCAAGGAGAAGGGGAATTCCTTCTCCTTTAGGAGAGGGTTAGGGTGAGGTGATTTTGGCTTTTTAGACCACACTTATTTAACTTATTTAACATATATTAACTTATAGTAACTTAAATCCTCTCTTTTATTCATTTAATCACTTATGTAAACCTTTCTACTATGAAAAAATGCCTTATATGGATTGTGTTGATTTTTTCGGTACTTTCACTGAATGCCGGAGTGATCGAAAAAAACTATTATTTCAATGATTATTCGGTAAAGAACTATGGCAGTTATCAAACGATTGCCTTTCCCAACACTATGCTCACCGGTCTTGAAGGAGAACCAGTATTACCCTATTGTGCTGTCTCCCTGATTTTGCCTCCGGGACAATCGGCTGAATCCATCGAATTTATCGGTCAGGAAGAGACCCTCATTGATGGTATATTCCAGATCTACCCGCAACAGGCTGTTCGCCCGATTTCGAAGGGAGCCAGCGGGGACTTCGTCAAAAATGCATCGGTTTATTCGTCCAATAGCAAATATCCGGTCAAAGCCACAGGCCAGTTATCAACACAGTTCATGAACGGATTCGCACTGGGACAGTCTGCCTTTACCCCCATGCGCTATAACCCGGCAACAGGTAAAGTTACATTTTATAAGAAAGTCACCATAAAGATTCATACAAAATCAGACAGCAAAAGCATTGCCGCCTTGAAAAATATCACCGCCAATCGCGACATCCTGGAATCGGTTATAAAAGCCTCCCAAAATGCTGAAATCATGGCCCAATACCCTGCCCGTAAAGGCCGGAGCGACGATTACCAGATGATGATCATAACACCTGCTTCATTCGTCGCCGCTTATCAGCCCCTGATCGACATGTATAAAATCAGGGGAATCAAAGCCCTTACGGTAACCAAAGAATATATCAACACAAATATGACCGGACAGGACCTGCCCGAAAAAATGCGTAATTACATTATCCAGGAATATCAGGGTCATGGCGTTGAACATGTTCTTTTAGGAGGCGACGTTGACCAGATCCCCTATCGTGGTTTTTGGGCATATGTGATCTCCGGCAGCGGATATGAAGATTCTAACATTCCTGCCGATCTCTATTTTTCAGCGCTCGATGGCAACTGGAATACCGATGGTGATAGCAAATGGGGCGAGCCCGGAGAAGACGACCTCCTTCCCGAGGTCTCTGTTGCCCGCATGCCGGCCGGAAGCCTTACCGAATTAAACCACATGCTCAACAAAACCATTTCGTACCAGTCTAATCCGGTACTGGGTGATATGGCCCATCCGCTGCTCGCCGGTGAACATCTTTATGACAACCCCAATACCGAAGGCAGTGATTATCTCGAACTCCTCATCGGGCATCATGAAGACAACGGCTATACCACCGATGGAATAACCCCCGATAATACGCTTGATAAAATGTACGATGAGATTTCCAACTGGTCAGGTTCTCAGCTCATAAGCCGCCTGAACCAGGGAAGAAGTTTTCTGCACCATTCAGGACATGCCAATGAGACCTATGTCATGAAATTATCAAACAGCGATATCACCGATGCCAATTTTTCACAGGTAAACGGAACTACACGCAATTATTCTTTGATTTACACCCATGGTTGCCTTTGCGGTGCATTTGACTACAGCGATTGCATTGCTGAAAAGATGGTGACCATTACCAATTTTGCAGCTGCATTTGTTGGAAACTCGCGATACGGCTGGTTCAATGAAGGCCAGACTGAAGGTCCTTCAGCACACATGCACCGCGAATTTGTCGATGCAATGTATACCGACGGTCTCCTGAGAATAGGAAGGACACACGCTGAATCAAAAACAATGACGGCGCCCTGGGTCAATGCACCCGGGCAATGGGAACCAGGAGCCCTTCGCTGGTGCTTTTACGACTGCAACGTACTTGGCGACCCGGCCATGTCGTTATGGACCAAAGAACCTATCACCCTGCAGGCCAATTACCAGTCGGCGCTTCCGCTTGGCGTTACCTCACTCGCTGTCAACGTAACCAGCGGCGGAGACCCGGTTCCGCACCTTAACTGCGTTCTGATCAAAAATGGCGTGGTCCATGGTGTTGGAACAACAGACAATGCCGGCAATGCAGTCATAACATTTGATCCCCCGATCACCGAAGTGGGCGATGCCCAGCTTATCATTTCCGGCAACAACTGTCTGCCCCAAACCTTCCCTGTTACGGTTATCCCCAATGGCGGAGCCTTTGTAATCTGCCGGTCCCAGGTGATCAACGACAGCCTTGGCAACGACAACGGTTTTATCGATTATAACGACCCTATTCTCCTGACCTTTACCATGAAAAATGTAGGCACCGTTCAGGCCAGCAACGTGATCGTTACCTTATCGTCGGCTGATCCCTATATCACCATCAACGATGCAACCGAAAACTTTGGAAATATTGCCGCCAACGATTCAGTAACCATTCCTTTTGGCTTTAAATTCACAGTTGCCGACAACATTTCTGATAATCACCTGATTCTCTTCGATATTGTGGCCTCCGACGGAGCAAGTTCATGGACAACCTCTGTCAGTATGACCGCACATGCCCCTGCTTTCACGGTTGGCAATATGACCATTTCCGATCTGACTGGCAACAACAATGGCCGTCTCGATCCGGGTGAAACTGCGGATGTGACAATTATGGCCACCAATACCGGCAGCAGCGCTGCATCAGGAACACTGGCAATGCTGAATACTTCGGGCAGTTACATGACCATCAATACAACCCAGGTAACCCTTGGGAATGTCATCCCCGGCGTTCCGGCAGCTGCAACTTTCAACATCACTGTTGATCCTTCTGCTCCCACCGGTTCAGTTGCCGATCTGATGTATTCGGTTGTATCCGGTCAGTATGCTGCTGAAAAAACATTTTCCGTTAAAATCGGATTGGTGCTTGAAGATTTTGAATCGGGTGGGTTTACCCAGTTTTCCTGGACCCAGGGAGGAAACCAGCCATGGACCATTACAAATGTTGCTCCTTTCGAAGGCGTTTACAGCGCAAAATCGGGCGGGATTTCACACAGCCAGGCATCAGACCTCATGGTACAGATGAATGTTACCAGCCCCGACAGCATTTCATTCTATCTGAAAACCTCCTCTGAAAGCGGATACGATTACCTGAAGTTTTTCATCGATGCAACAAATATGGGCGAATGGGCCGGCGAAACAGCCTGGACCAAAGTTACGTTCCCGGTCACCGCCGGCAACCACACCTTTAAATGGGAATATATGAAAGATGGCAGCGTTTCAAGCGGAACCGACTGCGCCTTGATCGATTACATTGTATTCCCGGCCCTGGCTCCATCGGCAGCATCTGTCGCCGGAACCGTAACCTATGCCAATACTGCCAATACCCCGCTCAGCGGGTTAACCGTGATGCTGAAAAACGGCAGCACCGTCGTAGAAACTACAACAACCAATGCTTCAGGGAATTACACTTTTGCATCTATTCCTGTTGGCACCTATACATTTGAAGTATCTACCGCAAAACCCTGGGGAGGGGTATCTGCCGCCGATGTACTGTTATATCGCAAGCACATTGCCAATATATCGTTCCTCGAAGGCATCTACCTGAATGCAGGTGATGTAAATGCTTCGGCAACCCTGACAGCCGCCGACGTGCTGTTGCTTAAAAAGCGGATTGCCGTCATCATCAATTCGTTCCCGACGGGCGACTGGTTATTTAACAACACGCCATTCATCGTGGGTGGAAGTAATGTTACCCAGAACTTCAAAGGCATCACTTTTGGAGATGCCAATGGTTCGTATGTTCCTGCCGGATTTAAATCGCAGGAGATCCTGCAACAGGGCAATTTGCAATTCGCATCAGCCCGCTCTTTGCAGGACAAGGTCACCATTCCACTTCAAATTTCCGGCATCAATGATCTGGGTTCGTTCCAGTTTACCGTACAATATGATCCCACCAAATTAACACCCGGTGAAGTCACCAACTGGTACCCGGGAATTGAAGATGTGGTTGTTGGCAAACCTGCTCCCGGACTGATCACCTTCGTATGGGCTGCCGGCGAAAAAGGTATTTCGGCAACCAATGGCATTCTTTGCGATCTTAATTTCACAGCCTCTGACACCGATGTAACTTCATTAACCTTCACAGAAGGACCGACACCGGCTGAATTTACCGATTATGAAGGAACCATTTTCAGACCTGTGCTTAAGAAAAGCGCTGCTGTTGATAAAGTTACAGGTGATTCCAGGTTGTTTGTCTATCCGAATCCAGGCAAGGGTATTTTTAATCTCCGGATGGATGAAATTCAAAACGGGATGATCAGTCTGAAAGTTATTAATGCACTGGGCAGCATCGTTTTCGAAGAAAAAGACATTGTGAGCGGAACAAAAACCATCGACCTCAGTGGTCTTCCAAATGGAATTTATATGCTTTCGGTTGATAATGAAAAGGAAACCATCCAGAAAAAATTAATTATCCAAAATCAATAATCACCCTTAATAAATCTTGTATGAAAAAAACGATTTCCATCCTTTTTACATTACTATTCCTTTTGCTTGCCTCTTCTGTTGCCGTCGCCCAGCAAACCGGTGTTAAAGGGAATAAAAAAGCAACAACCAAAAAACAGGTCACAGTCGATACCCGCGTTGATAATATGGGTTACTGGAGAGAAATGGCCAGCCAGGGACTGGTTCCCGTTGCACCCAATGTACCTGTTGAACCTGCTACTTTTACCGGAAGCAAGATCAATTCTCCGGCAGTCTTCAGGGATGATTCACCCGACGTACCTGTAACAACCGTGAATTCCACCCAGAGCGAGAATTCCGTTTTTGCCGACCCCGGTGATAAGAACCATGTACTGAATTCCAACAACTCAACACAGAATCCGGTAGGACAGCTTTACGGCGCCAACGATTTCTACTCCTTCGACGGGGGAACTATCTGGGGCGGTGAAGTTCAGGGAGCCGGTGGCGCAAATTCAGGTGACCCGACAACTGCCATTGGCCTGGGCGGAAGAATGTATGTCAACTACATCCATAACAATTATGGCCAGGGCATTTCCTATTCCGATGACGACGGTCAAAACTGGACCGCAAAGCAGGTCGCTCCGAATCCGGGTTCGATGTGCGATAAGAATCATATGTGGATTGATAACAGTATTTCAAGCCCTTACGAAGGAAACCTTTATGTTGCCTGGACAAACTTTGGCGGATCCGCCGACAGCGAGATTGGGTTGAACCGGTCTACCAACGACGGAGTAACCTGGTCAACACCCATAAACATCAGCGCCGCCATCAATGCCGGCAGCCACAATCAGGGGGTAAACCTGCAAACCGGCCCCAATGGGGAGGTTTATGCCCTGTGGGCCGTATATGATTCATGGCCCTCAGACGAAACTGCCCTCGGATTTGCCCGTTCAACCGATGGAGGCGCCACTTTTACCCCTGCATCACGTATCCTCAGCAATATCAGGGGAATCCGAACTACGGCAACGAGCAAGAACCAACGCGTGAACTCATTCCCCTCCATGGCTGTTGATATCAGCAATGGCGCCCATCGCGGGACTATTTATGCTGTTTGGACCAACATCGGCATTCCCGGTGTCAACACCGGAACAGGATGTGATATTTATATGATCAAGTCGACTGACAATGGCACCTCATGGTCAACGCCTCTCCGGATAAACCAGGATCCTTTCGGTACTGGAAAACAGCACTATTTCCCATGGATCAGCTGCGATCCGGCAAACGGAACTTTAAGCTGCATTTTCTATGACGACCGTAATGTAGTAGCCACCAAATGCGAAACGTTTGCAGCTACTTCACGCGACGGCGGAGAGACCTGGCAGGATTTTAAAATCAGCGATGTTTCTTTTACCCCCACCCCAATCCCCGGCCTTGCCGGCAGTTACATGGGCGACTACCTGGGTATAACTTCGCAGAACCGCAAAGTATATCCCGTTTGGTGCGACAACCGTACCGGTACCGTCATGACCTACACCTCCCCGTTTGAAACAGGCCCGCCACCCAATCAGCCGTGGGTCTCTTTCCAGTCGTTGGTGATTAACGACCCTGATGGTAAACTCGGGACCGGTGAAACCGTTGGCATCAGCATGACGATGGAAAATATCGGGGATCAGCCTGCCGACAATGTAGTTGTGACACTCTCTTCGTCTTCACCTTATGTCAACCTGATCGACAATACCGAAGTTTTCGGCCATTTTGATGTTGCCGCACTGGTTACCATTGAAAACGCTTTTACCATCCAGGCTGCGAATAACGTACCGAACGGAACCGATATTCTCTTTGATCTCGTCGCAACCGATGGCGACAGCACCTGGCTAAGCAACTTTACCATTAAAGCTTACGCTCCTGTTTTTACGGTTGGAGGAATGTCCATTTCCGATGTTTCAGGCAATAATAATGGCGGACTGGATCCGGGCGAAACGGCCGATATTACTATTTCCGCAACCAATACGGGCGGATACATGGCCAGCAATACCATTGGATCATTGGCCTGTATAAATCCATTGATCACTATTAACAACGCCACCTCCAGCCTCAACACACTGGAACCCGGTCAAACCGGTTTTGCAACCTTCAATGTTACGGTTAGTCCGGCAGCTCCGATGGATACCCTTATATACCTTGATTTTACAGTTTCCTCAGGAGCCTATGCAGCCCAAAAAACCTTTGAAGCCATCGTCGGGTTGATTTTCGATGGTTTTGAATCGGGAGCATTCAATGTATTCCCCTACATTCAAAGCGGCAGTTCCCCATGGACGATATCCAATGCCACCCCCGCTGAAGGAATCTATTGTGCAAAGAGTGGCGCAATAGGCCCCAACGGATCAAGTATCCTTTCCCTCACCTATAATGTTGGACGCAACGACAGCATCTCTTTTTATCGTAAGGTTTCATCACAGCCAACCTATGATTTCCTGGGATTCTATATCGATAACTCTCAAAAAGGACAGTGGAGTGGTGAAAAAGATTGGACAAGGGTCAGTTTCCCTGTCACAGCCGGTGTACACACCTTCAAATGGGCCTATTATAAAAATAACACTGTTACGGCTGGCAGCGATTGCGGCTGGATCGATTACATCATCTTCCCGGCATCTGTCACAACAAACCATGCCGTTTCCGGGAAAGTGACCTATCCGAATAGCTCCAACAGCCCTCTTTCAAATGTGGCTTTGACCCTGAAGAATAATTCCGGAGCTGTGGTTGCCAATGCTACTACGAATGCCACCGGCGATTATTTGTTCGACAACATCCCCGACGGGGTTTATACCATCGAATCGGCTACAACCAGGCCATGGTCAGGCGTTACTGCAAGCGACGCATTGCTATACAGCAAACATATTGCAAACATCACCCCGTTATATGGCATTTATCTTGCCGCAGGCGATGTAAATGGCAATGGAACTGTTACCGCTGCCGACCTGCTGCTGATCAAGAAGAGAATTGCCAGTATCATCAATTCCTTCCCGGTAGGCGACTGGTTATTTAATTCATCCCCGGTTAACGTGATAGGGGTTAATGTGGTTCACGATTTCAATGGGATTATCTATGGAGATGCCAATGGATCGTACGTTCCTGCCTCTGCCAAATCGAATACCGTCAGCGATGTTCCCGAACTTTCAGATGCTGTTTTCACCCTTGGATCGGCCACCCCGCTTGACAATGAAGTAATAGTTCCGGTGTTCGTTTCCGGAGTTCAAAATCTGGGATCATTCCAGTTTACCATTCAATATGATCCTAAAAGCCTGACCTTCATCGAAATTACCAACTGGAACCCTGCTGTAAATGCAGTAGTAACCGGATCTCCCAGGGCAGGTCAGCTTACGTTTGTCTGGACTGCTGAAAACAGTGGCATCGAACTCATCGACGGAACCCTGATGAACATTCATTTCAAGGCCCGCAAAAATGGCGCCTCTGAAATAAACTGGAGCAATGACCCCACCTCACTGGAATTTGGTGATTTTAACGGGAAATTATTTACTCCATCTCTGAAGAATGGGACTGTAAATACCAATGCAGCTCCTGAGCTCATTGAAAATGCTGATCTGACTGTTTACCCCAACCCGGGAAGCGGCACCTTTAAAATCACCTGTAACCAGGCATTACAGGGAACCGCTACGATCCAGGTAGAAAATTCGCTGGGAAAAATTGTTTATGAAGACAACAACATTACCAGCAGGATTTTCCATATCAACCTCAGCCAGCTAACCGACGGCGTATATTATCTGAAATTCAATAACAACGGTGCCTCTTTACTTAAAAAACTGGTCATCAGGAAGTAACCCGAAAACAAGTTAGTTTTCGAGACAATGCAAGGAGGCTGTCCCACAAGGGCGGCCTCTTTTGTTTTTTTTGGAAGCGTCGCATTGATTAATAAAATTTGTAAATTCAAGGCGAAAAAAACAACATTCCAGATCGTTTATTTATAAACCCTAATTAACAAATCCTATGAAAAAGTTGTACGCATTAACCATT
>CAISJJ010000274.1 GCA_903885595.1 uncultured Bacteroidales bacterium | reverse complement strand
GGGTGATCCGGCACTCATGCCGACTTACGACAGCGTGGCAAAAGGTGAATTCGAACACATGATATATGCGTGCCTGGGGAAACTCCACAAGGCTAAAAAACTTCCCAAATACGATTTCATTGTGGCTGATGAGGCGCAGGACCTATTCGAAATGGGCCTTGACCAGGTGATCAAATCACTCCTTAAGGTAAACAACCCCCTGCAGAAAGGAAACTATTATATCTTTTTCGACGACAACCAGGCATTCCCACGGTTTGCGAACCTGGATGGCTACATCCGCACGCGGGAAACACTGAAGGAGGCTTCTGCCTATTATGTTCAGTTCGCCAACCTGCGTGTGAACACCGGACATGGCATCACCGAACTGATCCAGGATGCAGGTCGAGGCCAGATGGATCCACAAAAGACTTATGGAAATGATGTAAAGTTTATCTCCTGGAAAACACCGGCGGAGGTTCCCGGTCTTCTTAAGCAATATATTGACCAGGAAAAAGCGCTCAGTCATTGTACTTCGGAAAATATGGTGGCACTCTTTACTGCCGATCTTCTCAAGGAGGATTCACCCCTTAAAGAGATTATTCAAAAAGAAGCCACCCTGGAATTGCTCACGATTGACAACCTGGACAATCCTTCGGGGAGGGTGCGTTACACAACGGCACTGCGGGCAAAGGGGCTGGAATGGGACACCGTGTTCCTGGTTTGCTCATCGCTTACTGACCCCAAAAACCTGTTCCAGTTATTTATCGGCGCATCGAGGGCAAAGGGGAAGGTGTATATTTTTTTTCATTCTGCCTTGCCCTGAAACCTTATGAATACAATTCAGCGTCGGGCGCTGTGCGGAAAATGTTTTATCTTTGTGAAAACATGCGAGATGACATCAAAAAGTGAAATCCTTGCCTATCTTGCTGAAAACAAAACGGCTTTTCAGGAACGATTTCATTTAATGAAACTGGGTTTATTTGGTTCATTTGCAAGAGGAGAAGCAAATGATTCAAGCGATCTGGATATCATCATTGAACTCGAACCATGCACACAGGATATTTTTGAAATAAAGCAGGAACTGCGTACAACGCTTGAACAGAGATTTAGCTGTAAGGTCGACATCTGCAGAGAAAAAGCAATACGTCCTATTTTCAGACCTATGATATTAAACGAGGCTATTTATGTTTAAAGATAGGTTGATCCTGATTCCCTCTTTTTGGATATTTTCAAATAAAGGAGTTATTGAATGGTTCTCATTCCAGTCGGTTTTGGTATAGATCAAGGGCGAAATAACCTCTCCGGTTTTAACTTCAAGGTCATAAAATTCATCCATAAATTTTGTCTCAAAACCAAACGAAATCTTGTTTGCGTTAAGCAGGATCAATAAATCCCAATCAGATATTTTTTTTGCATCCTGTCTTGCCCTTGAACCATATAAATACAATTCAGCGTCGGGCGCTGTGCGGTTAACCAAACCAATAATACGGTCTAAAATTATCTGTTCATTTGAACTCATGTAACAAAGGTACTATTTTATTCGAAAATTGTCATCATTGGAAAAATGAAGGATTCTCTTTTTTAGTTCAATTATTGCCAAATCCTTTTCCCGGGCTCTGCCTATGCGCAATGCATCGGTTAATGCGAGCATTTCATAGAGTTTCACATCCTTAGCGGCTGCATCGGGAACTGAGGAATAGAGCGGGACAATGCCATGCCCCCTGATTTTTCCTTTCGCCCATGGCCAGACATACAATTCCTCACTGACAATTAATGAATTCAGCGGAGCGGCAGAATGAGCTGTAGGCAGACCCCGTACAACCGGACCTGGTTTTTGGGGGAACACATAGGTAAGGCCGAATTGAAGGAAGTCAAAAAAGGCAAGGCGCATCACCTTTTTACCATTGACATCAAGCAATCCTGCAAATTTTGAACGGGCAACCGACTGGCTCACTTCCGACTGGCTCATTTTTAAGGCGTCGGACAAAGGTTTCTGCTGCCAGTTATCGGTATCCAAGGCGATTATTTTCAGCAAAATTACCACATCCTGTGGTTTCATGCTATATTGAAATTGCTTCATGTTTTGTAAAATATTGCATATTGCGATATGCGATATGCAATTTACGATTTACGATATACGATTTACGATTTATATGAAAAGATCCTCGTTATTATCTTGTTTATACAATGTCACAGATTGGCGGGGCCGAAGGTTACCTTTGTTTTTTAACGAAGATTTAAAGCCGGTTGAAGCAAAATGTTAACTTTGAAAAGAATAGGAACCACATGATCTCAAAATCCAGCTTTATCAGGGGGATGCAATGTCCGAAGTCGCTCTGGCTTCACTTTTACCAGCCTGAAGAACGGAATGAGATCAGCGAGTCGCAACAACAGATATTCGACAACGGACACAGCGTTGGTTTACTGGCGCAACAATTATTTCCGGGCGGGGTGGATGCCAGCCGGGGGGAATATGAGAAAGTTCAGGAGGCGGTGGCCTATACTGCAGCCTTGATTGATGGCGGTCAACCTGTGATT
>CAISJJ010000273.1 GCA_903885595.1 uncultured Bacteroidales bacterium | reverse complement strand
GTTTTCATTTGTGAGGTGTTTCCCCCATCTACCAGTAAGCCGAGTTCTAGTTCCGTTTGTGAAGCATCAGATGAAGCCAACTGCATGATATCAGTTTGCCCCCCTGTTGGAGTTAAATGCGAAGGGCAGGAACGGGTTGTGTCATAATTTTGATATCGATGTTCAAGTACTGTAACCAACCCACTAACTGGAAGGGGTTTAACCCTTTGCATATTAAATGTTACTTTATGATGCACATAATTAATAGCTTGAGCGCTATTTGTTATTGACCAATAATTACTGGTAAGTCTTGAAAAGAGATTTCCAGCCGGCATGGTATCTCCGTCAATCGTATACCCCTGGTTGTATGCAATGCCATAGTTAATATTAGGTGAATACGGGAGTACGGCAATATCGGTTTTGGTACTTGTAAAATCATTGCATTTCAGGCATAACCCGGTTGTAGTGCCATTTCGGTTTATTCCGTATGCAATGGTTCCGTAATTCAAATTATTGAATTTATTTTTATAGATACTATTATAACTGGTACCTGAATTGCGGACATAAATCCCAATATTCCTGGTCGTATTACTCGTATTCAAACCGGTGAACACATTCGATTCGACATGATAAATTGATGAACTACTGAGAAATAATCCATAAATAGTATCACCGGGACTAATATTTGAATTTATTGTAAAATTGTTTTCAGTAATCGTTGCGCCGCTGATTCCACTCACATACAGTCCTCTTTTATTGTAGGTAAAATCAGTATGTTTTGCCGAAAAAGCTATTGTAGAAGCAGGACTACAAGTAGAATTTATGGCATAATTAAGACTGTCAAATTTGCTATTGATGTATGATGGGCATGGCGATGAATTTGGATCAGTGCAAATTCCGTCTACTGTAAACTGGGAATTAAAGCTATATATCCCGCTGCCGTAATTAGCAATTCCTGACTCGTTAGAAAACATAGAATGGATGATTAGGACGTTTTTTACAGACTCCATTTTTATAAAATAATCAGGTGCGGGGTTTATTGGCCTGGATGTCGTTAATTCACAATTGGTGAAAGAGCTGGTTGAATAAGGAGTGTAGGGTTTAAACCAAACGGCTGTTTTATTATTAATGAATTTAGCATTGTTTGCCTGAATAATCCCCCCGGTATATCCTGACATAGGAATATCCCTCCCTGAATTATAAGGACGGTAGTTTGTAGCTCCGATTAAAGCGTTTTCAATTGTACCACCATTGAAAATTTGTAAAAACCCCTGATTTGAGGATGGATTTTGGGGGAGTAAAGAGTTGCCCCAGACCTCGACACCCAACCAGGTTTTTCCGGAAAGACTTGTCAATATTGCATTATTTATCTTTAAGGTCCCTCCTGGGTGAACGATAAGTTTGCTGTTTTCTCCAAAAATCAATTTACAACCTGGCAATAAAGTTAGTTCTGCACCTGGATTAATTTCAATGGACCCACAGATCGTCTTTTCACCTGACCATGAGTCATTATTTTGAATTGATATGACTTGGTTTATATTCGGTTGAATATAAAAATTATCCAAGGCAACATCATTATTCCAGAGTAAGCCTGTGGTTGCTTTGAATCGAATTTTATTTACGGATGAGCTGAAATGTAAAACGACTTTTTCCCATTCAGTATTCGAATACGCTTCATCTATCGACCACACATTCCAGGTCCAGGTTTGGCCTCCATTGGTACTTGTTTGGATCTCTAATGTGCTTCCCTGAGCGCCGCTGTATTGTCGTTTTTTGTGAAACCAGAATGAAAAATCAAAGCTGCAATCGTTGGAAAAGTATATAATAGGACTTTCAAGGAATCCGGTTTTATTTGGATAACCATTTGGGTAGCCATAGCATGTATTGATATAAATGTAGTAATGCCCATCCTGGGCTGAATCAGGTCCGGAATTAGGGAAACAACTTGTCTCCCCGGAATGTTTCTTCCAATCAACAGAATCAGCGGGATGTCCTATTTGTTTCCATCCGTCAAAATGATCCTCAAAACTTGTGTGATAATTATTGATTATAGTACAAAATCCATTGGAGTCGATAGGTCCCAATCCTGGGTCATTGTCATCTCCATCCTTTTCATCAGGGCACTGAGGGCAAATTTCAGGTTTTAAGCCAATCCCCCAGTTATGATATCCATCATTATCCCTATCAAGGCATAATCGTTCATTTTCTGAATAATTCAAACTAAGTACAGGTGTATTCATACGAGTTGTTACCCCGGGCATTTGTGAAAAAAAACAATATTGAAACCCTTTATGCCCTTGAGAAAGCCCGTAACTATCCTTTAATATCCAGTAGGTTCGGCCAATTTCTTGTGACCACCAGGGAATAGGACCTGGAAGACCATAGACAGAATCACCTTCATCAATTATATCATATCCAACTATTACCATTTCATGATTGAGTACTATTGGCCCAATGTGAAGAATAGCAGCATTTAAGGGGCCATAATTTATTAAGGCACTCTTTATCTCACTTTCTGTTCGCGGAATGGCAAATGAGCTTGCAATATATATTTTTTCCTCAGGATCACTGCATTTGGCTGTGCACGGTTCATTAATATTTCCAGTAAATTTAAAACAGGATTCATTTACAACGCCGGAATCTCTCAGGTTTTCAAACAGAGATCCCCTTAAACAGGAATAAGCATCTTGTTCTGATAAATCCAAATCAATATGCTGGTTGAAATATAAATTTGTGATTGCTTCAACTTGTGCAACCGGACTAAAATAACCACATAGGGATGTGTTTACTGAGTTTCCACCAAGGCTATCGCAGATTACGCTACTAACATTACAAAGAAAACTGGTGTCAGGCATTAAGCATCCCATTTGACATTTTGGAGGGGTCATCCATCCGCTTGAATCGACATCTCCATCCCAATACAATGAACTTGGTGAATTTGCCCCATGCCTGTTTCTCCAATCAAAGCATTCAATCTTGTTGTAGTCGTTTCTGACATTTAAAACCCCAGATGTTTTTACGTCAAAAATTCCTCCAATATAATATTCATAAGCATAAATATGATATCTCTCTCCCCATTGCTTAACCTTATTTTGATAAGTTAAATTCGAAAGTAATGTGTGACCTGCTTTCCAAATCATTCCTTCATTGGCGATGTATGCATTTATTTTTCCGATTTTTTCATTTTCATTGTTTGTTTTTGCCAAGGTTTGTAATTCTGGAGCATTAGCCCTTGTTGTTCCTGACCATGCAAATTGACCAAGATGCAAGGTTGCATTATTAACCAGTATTTTAATTGCAGTTGCAGGAAATCCCGAAAGGAAACATGTTTCATCGCATTTGGTTGTGAACGAAAAACTCCAAAGTGAATCTATCATTGGGTATGTTTCATATAGTAACAGCTCATTGGATGTAAGCGTGTCAACAAGAATTACCCTTACGAGACTTGTATCGCTGGTAAAGGAGATGTTCCCCGTAACGGCAGCACCGTGTATTATTTGACCATTAAATGGATGTAGCATCGCATCGTTTGTGAAATTTTGCCCAATGTTGATGAAGTTGGTGAAATCATTATTTTGAGCTTTAAGATGGCAAAACGGTAATAGGATTATAAAGATAATGAATGTTTTTTCATAATACAGATGTTTTTAAGTTGTTACGTTAATAAAATAGCATTAAGGCATTCAATTTCAATTGTTGTCTCTGAAGGGAACAGTATATATTCATTTATCCGGGCTTCGGCGCTTTAATGTGTCGTAACTATTTGCGGCCATAAAACTATTCTATTTTTTTCCACTTGTCAATTGCGTAAACCCGCATATTT
>CAISJJ010000272.1 GCA_903885595.1 uncultured Bacteroidales bacterium | reverse complement strand
GTTTCTCATCATTGAAGACAGGATAAAAAGGAGTTTCCTGGCAGTCACTTGTTCTTTAATTCTTTTTTCAGGTCGATCCGGCCTTTTCCTGTTTTATTTTTCATGAATTCACCCTAACTCCATTTAAGAATTTGTTCTGTATGCTTTTTCCCTTCTTGCCCTTGTCATGAATAGGTACAGTGTAAGTCAATGTTATCAGGGTTTAAACAAAGGTACAATATTAACAATAAAAAATGGGTGCGATTGACCTGGGATTTTTTAATTGATTAAGCGATATTATACCAGTTAAGTTAACATTTGGAGCAGAGACCCTTTTCCCATACGCTCCGTAGGAGTGAAATATGAGTAGAACGATGAGATTCGGGAGCGTTTCGCGCCGTAGGTGCGAAATTATTTGCCCGAGAATCAAATCCAAAATGCATTGCGCACCTACGGCGCGCTGCCAGGATTTGGGGATCAAGAGGAATTTCTGAGGGGAAGGTAGCAAACCATAAAATCCAGATTTCACATTTCAGATTTCACATTTCAGATTTCACATTTTTTACCCCTAATTTTTATTTTTATCTTTGATTTTATCGCATTGAACAATCTCACCAATTGTTCAACCTCTGAATAGATTTCCTTCGTTTTGTCAGCATCAAGCAAGTTGATACAAATCAGATAATCAAGCCAAAACAGGGTGGCATGGTCAGAAATTGAGCCGGTGACATGAAACAGGAATCTTACCAGCACTAAATTCAACATTAAATCACCTGGTCAAAAACAGAAGGTGATTCAGTAAAGTGATATTCTAAGGCGCTTTTTATAGTAAAAGTCCTACTTTTGCAAAGTAAAGATTTCTTTCCTTTGAACACCGAATTTTTTCTGGCAAGCCGCATTGTTTCACGAAGCAAGGGGAATTTTTCCTGGACCTTTGTCGTTATCGCCATTACCTCGATCGCGCTTGGGCTGGCCATCATGTTTATTGCACTGGCTATCCTCACGGGATTTAAAAAAGAGATCCGCGAAAAGGTTGTCGGATTTGCCGGACACATCCAGATCACCAGGTTTTCTGAAAGCCAAACGTATGATCCTCAGCCAATTGAAAGAAATCAGCGGTTTTACTACACCCTGAAAAAGAACAACGAAATAAGCTATATACAGGTATTTGCCGCCAAAACAGGGATCATCAAGGCCAAAGATCAGATCCAGGGAGTTATACTCAAAGGGATAGGGAGTGATTATAACTGGGACTTCTTTAAAAACAGGATGGTCGAAGGTCACATTTTCAAAGTAAATGACACTACACGCTCAGACGAGGTGATTATTTCGCGCAGAATTTCTGACCTGCTGAACCTAAAGGTAAACGATGACCTGCGTATGTACTTTATTGTGGGTAACAACACCCTGGGCCGGAAATTCACCATCGCGGGAATTTATGAAACGGGTTTGGAGGAGTTTGACAAGCTCTATGTAATTGGCGATATACGCCATATTCAGAAGTTAAACAACTGGAACAAAGGAGAGGTTGGCGGTTTTGAGGTTTTTCTGAAAAATTTCAACGACATCGACAGGATGGGTGTTTACGTTTATCACCAGATTGGTTTCAGCCTCGATGCATCGACCATTAAAATGATGTACCCGCAAATATTTGACTGGCTGAACCTTCAGGATATCAATGTGTTGATCATCCTGATCCTGATCATCCTGGTTTCCGCCACCACCATCGTATCTACCCTGCTCATCCTGATCCTCGAGCGTACCACGATGATCGGGGTGCTGAAAGCATTGGGTATGCGTAATGCCTCCATCAGGAAACTATTTCTCTACAATGCGTTTTACATTGTTGCATGGGGTATGCTATGGGGGAACCTCATTGGATTCTCATTATGCCTGCTGCAAAAAAAGTTTGGATTGGTCACACTGGCGCAGGAATCCTATTATGTTTCCGTGATCCCCATTAACCTGGATCCCTGGAATATACTTTTACTGAACGTGGGAACCCTCGTTGTTTGTTACCTGATTTTCATTATACCTTCATATGTAATTTCGAAAGTCTCCCCTTTTAAGGCAATCCGGTTCAGCTAAAGCCGGTTCAGGATTTTGATCAGCTCCTCCAGTCTGAAGGGTTTCGAAATATAGCTGTTCATCCCTGCCTCGTAACAATTCGCTTCATCCTCAGCTGAAGTATTGGCCGTGATGGCGCAAATATGAATTGGGTTCCTTGTCGGATCCAGCGCCTCCATTTCACGGATCTGCTTTGTGGCAGTTAGCCCGTCCATTTCCGGCATGAACATATCCATAAGAACCAGGTCATATTCTTTTTTCGACACCATTTCAACAGCAATCTTACCGTTCTCGGCAAGATCGGTTGCATGGCCCATTTTCTCAAGAGTTACCAGCGCCACCCTTTGATTGATAAGGTTGTCTTCGGCCAGCAAAATACTCAATACCCGCTTCTGGTCATCTCTCATATGAAGTTCAACCTCGTCCTGCAAGCCTGAAAAATCTTTTTTCACCTGGGTTAAAACCTCTTTGATCCTGCCCTTGAGACGACTCAGGGTGTATGGGCGAACGAGTGCAACCAGAACACCGGCAGCTGCCAGTTCAGATGATGAAACAGGGAAAAGCCTTGAGGTGGTAAGCAACAGTTTCGACCGTCGCATCAGGGGATCCTTTTTCATGGAGGTGGCAAATTGCAAACCATCCATTCCAGGCAGATGAAATTCAACAACAATCAAATCGAATGCTCTTTTAATCTGCGCCTGGTGCTGAATCAATTTAACAGCTTCTTCTGTTTTCCCACACTCATCAACCTCGGCATCCCAGCGTTCGAAGTAGGTCCTGAGAATTGAACGGCGGCTTTGCTGCGGATCGATAATCAACACCTTCACCCCTTTCAGTATCTCTTTCATCGGATCGGCCACCTCCGTATCCTTGTAGCGGTCGAAATGAACAGCAAATGAAAAGGTTGTTCCGCTGCCGGGAACACTCTCTACACTCACCTTACCGTTCATCCGGTCGATCAGCCTCCTGGCAATGGCCAGTCCCAGCCCGCCACCGCCATGTTTCATTGATTCAGGAGATTCAAGTTTAGAAAAAGAGGTAAACAACTTTTTGATACCCGACTCTGAAATACCAATCCCTGTATCACATACATTGAACCTTATTTTGACAGTTTCGTTATCCCAGGAAACAAATTCAGCTTCAACCCGGATTTCACCCTGGTCAGTGAATTTGAACGCATTATCAGTAAATATTTTCAATACCTGCCGCAACCTCACCGGGTCTCCAACAACCTCCACCGGTATATTGGGATCCTGAAATGAGAGGATTTCCACACCTTTTTCATTGGCTTTATCAACAAACGACCCCGTCACCTCCTCAACGACCTGGTGAACGCTGAAAGGTTTCTCATGAAATACAAGGTTTCCCGATTCAAGCTTCGAGTATTCAATAATGTCGTTCAGGATCGACATCAGGTTAGTAGCCGATTTAACAATGACATTCAGATACTCTTCCTGCTCCTGGCTCAGCTTCGATTGCTTTAAAATGTCGGCCATCCCGATGACTCCTGCCATCGGGGTATAAATTTCGTGCGACATGCTGGCAAGAAAATGACTCTTGGCATGACTGTCGGCATTGGCTTTATCGACTGCTACGATAAGCTCATTTTCAATGTTTTTCCTGGCATCAATATCAATCAAAACACCTGCCAGCCGTAAGGGTTTCCCAAATATATCAGTTTCTACCACTTTCCCTTTGTCAAAAAACCATTTCCATTCCCCCGTTTTGGTTTTTAACCTGAACTCGGCTTCATAGTTCGGCTTTTTGCCTGTAAGATGGGATTCAAGATGTGCCATGGTTATTTCATAATCATCGGGATGGATCATGCGGGTGATGTCACCAAATGTTTGCGGCAATTCTTCCACATCATAACCCAGCATGCGGGCACGGTTCTCGTTATAATGAACCTTACCTGTTTTATAATTCCAGTCCCACCATGCCAGGTCCCCTCCGAACAGGGCCCGTTCGGTCCGCTCATGCGATGCCGACAATTCGCGCTCCAGCTCTTGCAGCCGATCATTGGATTCGCTGTACACCTTTTGAAGATGCTCCCATTGCTGAGAGGCCAAACGCAATAATTTGTTTTCTTTTTCGAGTTCCTTGATTTTTTTTACTAGATCTTCCGTCATGGCAAAGGAATTATAAGTTAAAGCAAAATTGGTTATTTGTATTTCAGATCCGGATAGATAAGATCCAATCCACATTTCAGATGATTCAGGTATTCCAAAGCCTTGTAAACAAATTTCTTTGGGATAACCGACCCGTGCTGAGGAAGAATGGCATCCAGTTCAAGGTGCCGTATACGGTCTATAAATCCCCGTGCAGCAATGTTACTGGCCATGTAATCGATGTGAAACAAACTCAGTTTCAGTTCATGCTTGCTGAAATCTTCAACAATGAGTTTCCAGTCCATATCAATAGCGGCCCAGATATCGCCCGAAAAAATAAACCGGGTTGATTCGTCATAGGTGGTAAACGCCCCTGGAAAATGCAGAAAAGGAGATTCAATAAATTTCAGTTTTCGTCCAGACACGAAAAAATAAACAGGATCCTCGTTGACATTAACAAAAGTGTAATCCGCCTTCCCATAATGAGGAAGCAGGATGTTTGTGCGAACCGTTGTAATTACCTTGAGGTTTGGATCCAAATCGAGCCAGTCAACCATCGAAGCCGCTACATCCGGATCCTGGTGGCATACAATCATCGCGTTCACCTGTTCAACCGGAAGTACCTGGGCAACCCGGTTTTTTACAAATTCAAAAGAACTGTGGCCTCCGGGATCAACGATGACAGCCTCCTGTCCATCGACGATCAGATAGGTATTGCAGCGAAAAGCGCTGTCCTCTGGAACACCCAGCCAGTAAACAGCGTGATTGTCATCCTTAAACAGCGGGGTAGGTTTATCGTATCGTTCCATGAACAACCTTCCCAATTCAACCAGATCAATTGTATTCATTCTTAAATATTTAGTGTTTTTTATGAAGTCCGCATTCTTTATATTGAGCAAGTTCCCACCACCATCGGCCGGCCCGAACATCCTCACCCGGTTCGATTGCACGGGTACAGGGCATGCACCCGATGCTCGGATATCCCTGTGAATGCAATTCGTTGACAGGAATCATTTCTTCCCGGAGATATTGCCACAACCTTTCACTGTCCCAATGAATCAATGGATTGATTTTTATGATTTCCAGCCCTGCATCCCATTCGATCATGGCCGCTTCCGACCGGGTTACCGATTGTTCCTTGCGCAAGCCGGTTACCCACACCTCCATCCCCTGCAGCGCCCTTTTCAACGGTTCAATTTTTCGGATTTGACAACAAAGTCTCCGATTTTCAATGCTGTCATAAAAAAGGTTGATCCCCTTCGTCCTTACCATTTCTTCAACCATGGCTGCATCGGGGAAATAGACACCTATGGTCATTCCATACTTTTTTTGCGTAATATCGAGCGTATCGTAAGTTTCCTGAAAGAGTCGGCCCGTATCAAGGGTGAAAATTTTCACCGGTTTTTTTAATGTGGCCAGCATGTGCATGATAACCTGGTCTTCAGCGCCAAGGCTAGTTGAAAATGCAATCCTGCCGTTGAATTCAGTTACAAACCACGATAATGCCTCTTCAGCGGTTGAATCAATAAATTGCCGGTTTAACCCATCAACTTTTTCTTTCATTTAAGGTGGTAGCATTGAAAATTTTTGTGAATTTACAAAAAACAGGATCACAAATGCAACTATTTCCTGAGAGAATGGTGTAATTTTGAGCCAAAACCGGTAACCATGCTTGTTCATTTCATAGCCATTGGCGGAAGCGCCATGCACAACCTTGCCATTGCCCTGCACCAGAAAGGACTAACCATCACGGGCTCGGACGACGAAATTTTCGAACCCTCCAGGAGCAGACTGGCGGCATGCAACTTACTCCCGGCAGCGCAGGGATGGGATGTTTCGCGTATCACACCCGACCTTGATGCTGTGATTTTAGGCATGCACGCAAAGGCAGATAACCCTGAATTACTGAGAGCAAAGGAACTGGGTTTGAAAATCTTCTCGTACCCGGAATATCTTTACGAGCAATCGAAAGATAAAGTGAGGATTGTGATTGGCGGCAGCCATGGAAAAACGACCATCACTGCGATGATCCTGCACGTTTTCCGCCATGCCGGCATTGATTGCGATTATATGGTAGGCGCCCAGCTCGAAGGATTTGACGTGATGGTCAGACTAACCAGTGAAGCACGTTTCATGGTAATTGAAGGTGACGAGTATCTTACATCTCCTATCGATCTGCGTCCGAAATTTCACCTTTACAAACCCGATATTGCACTGCTGAGCGGTATTGCCTGGGATCACATCAATGTGTTTCCGACATTTGAGAATTACATCGATCAGTTCGTGATCTTCATCGGCCAGATTTCCCAAGGCGGATGTCTTATTTATTGTGATGAAGATGCGGAGCTGAAGCGAATATGTCCGGGATCGGGAAACGGCATTACACTCATCCCCTATTCCATGCCCTCAAGCGAAATAAAAAACGGGGTAACCTATCTTCATTCAGAAGATCAGACATTTCCGCTTCAGGTGTTCGGAAAACACAACCTGTTGAATCTGAATGGTGCCCGGCTGGTTTGCCGCCAGGTGGGAATAAGTGATACAACATTTAATGAGGCCATTCAAACCTTCAAAGGAGCATCGAAACGGCTGGAACTGATTGCCAAAAATGATAAGAGATCTGTTTACAAAGATTTCGCGCATGCTCCGTCAAAGGTAAAGGCCACCCTGATGGCGGTGAAGGAACAATTTCCTGAACGTAAAGTGTTGGCATGCCTTGAGTTGCACACATACAGCAGTCTGAATAAGGATTTTCTGGGTCATTATGCCGCAACCCTCGACCCGGCAGATGAAGCGCTGGTCTATTTCAATCCCCATGCCCTGCAATTAAAACGTCTGCCGGTAATAACCCCGGAACAAATCCGTGAAGGGTTTGCAAATAGCAAGCTGGAAGTATTCAATGACTCCACCTTGCTCATGGAACGTTTAATGAAAGAAGAAAGCAATGACTGTGTTTACCTGATGATGAGCTCAGGAAATTTTGATGGGATCAACCTCGCTGAGCTGGCAGGCGGGATAGGCGAAGAATGAATTACCAATTCCCAATTACCAATGACCAATGACCAATGACCATTTACAAATTACAAGTTCCCAGTGCTGATTACCAAGATATTAGCGAAAGGCAATAACAGAATTTTTTCATTGGTAATTGGTAATTGGTAATTGGTCATTCTTTTTACCCGTTCATCGAAATCAGAAACTCCTCGTTCGTATTGGTGAATTTCATCCTTTCGCGGAGAAATTCCATGGCTTCCAGTGGATTCATATCGGCCAGGTGGTTCCGTAAAATCCAGATCCGCTGAAGCACGTCCTTCTCAAGGAGCAGATCCTCACGGCGTGTACTGGATGAAACAATGTCGATGGCCGGATAGATACGTTTATTCGAAAGTTTGCGGTCGAGTTGTAACTCCATATTACCAGTGCCCTTGAATTCTTCAAAGATAACTTCGTCCATTTTAGAACCTGTTTCAATTAAAGCTGTGGCAATGATGGTAAGGGAACCTCCGTTTTCAATCTGGCGGGCGGCGCCGAAAAAACGCTTGGGTTTTTGAAGGGCATTGGCTTCAACTCCTCCGGAAAGAACCTTCCCGGATGCCGGGGCAACTGTATTGTAAGCACGGGCTAAACGTGTGATCGAATCGAGCAGGATTACCACATCATGGCCACATTCAACAAGGCGCTTAGCCTTTTCAAGAATGATGTTCGAAATTCGTGCATGGCGTTCAGCTGGTTCATCAAAGGTAGAGGAAATGACCTCGGCTTTCACACTGCGTTGCATGTCGGTGACCTCTTCGGGGCGTTCATCGATCAAAAGGATGATCATATATACATCGGGGTGATTGGCAGCGATGGCGTTGGCGATCTCTTTTAGCAACACTGTTTTACCAGTCTTTGGCTGCGCAACGATCAATCCACGCTGTCCGAATCCGATCGGGGCAAACATATCGATCACACGGGTCGACATGCTTTCATTTTTATGACCGGTCAGCTTGAATTTCTTCATCGGGAAGAGCGGGGTGAGATAATCAAACGGAATCCTGTCTCTTACCTCTTCCGGCTTGCGGCCATTGATCAGGTCGACCTTAATGAGCGGGAAATACTTTTCACCCTCTTTGGGCGGGCGTATCGTTCCACGAACGGTATCTCCTGTTTTAAGTCCGAATAACTTGATCTGTGACTGTGAAACATAGATATCATCCGGTGAGTTCAGGTAGTTATAATCCGAGGAACGGAGAAAACCATATCCATCGGTCATTATTTCAAGTACCCCTTCACTGGTGATGATTCCTTCAAATTCAAAGGTATATTCTTCACGCTGGCGTTCTGGAAATTTGCGCGGGAATTCGCGATGTTTGCGATCTTCCGCAACAGGCTGCAATGCAGCGTCAGCGACAACCCCGCTGCCGTTGTTTTCAGATTCAGCCGGTTCTATAAATCCATCGGGTTTCTGGATGACATCAACCGGGTCGATCGCTACAAAAGGCTTATCGTTGGGTTCGTCAAAATCGAAACGCTCTTCGGCTGAATCAGTCAGTTCAGGGAGTGTCATCTTTACCAGGGGCTCAACAGGTGTTTTTTCCTGGTAGGGTCTGAAAGGTTTATTCTCACGTGGTGGACGTTGCTCACGCGGGGGACGTTGATCCTGCGGGGCACGCGGTTCGCGCGGAGGAAGCGGATCGCGGCGTTGACGCTGATCCTTTGGCTGACGCTGTTCCCGTGGTGGGCGCGGTTCAACCGGAACCTGAGGCTCTTTCTGCTCAGCAACCGGCATTTCGGCACGTGGCTCCCTGGGTTCACGCTGAACCTTTGGATCGCGCGGTTCCCGGGGCTTGTTATCTTGTTCCTTGCGCGGACGGCCGCGAAATGGTTTGGTTTGTTCTTTCTTTTCCTGATTCAGGATTTCGGGGGTCGGGTTAAGTGCCTGGTGGTCGAGAATCTTGTAGATAAGATCTTGTTTTTCGAACTTGTCAACTTTGGGAATGTTGAATTCTCTTGCTATTTCTCTGATCTCCGATAGCTCTTTGCCATCGAGGGAAATAATGTCATACATGATTTATGAAGTTTAATTGATTGAATAGTCAAAGTAAAAATGAACTATAGATTTGAGGATAAGATTGAAATGGGTTGAAAATCAAATAAGAAATTGATCGTGGGGATTAAAATCGCTACAAAGATAACTATTTATTCTGTAAAGTCAATAATTTTTTCTTCATCCCAATCCGGGCAGATGCAAAACTTTTTTAATTTCGCCATTAAAATAACTGATATCCCCATGTTACAACGTTTACAAACGCTTTACCTTGGCATTGTTGCCATTGCCTGCATCCTTCTGTTCTTTTTTCCGCTGGCAAATTATTACGATGAAATCCATGGTAACTACAAGTTTTTTCTTTATGGAATCCAAAGCATGGATCCTGAGCCAAAAGTGATGTTCAGCAGCTTTTTTACCATTCCGTTGATTTTCCTTGTCGTTGTTTCCTTCATTTTTTCCGTTGCAACCATCTTCCTTTATAAAAACCGACTCCTCCAGATCAGGATTTGCACGTTCAATGTGCTGGCCAACATTGTACTCATTATGGTCATCTTCTTCTTTTATGCCACCCGCATTAAAACCATGACAATGATAGAGCCTGATTACAACTATGTTGGCATGATCCTGCCACTTATATCACTCGCTTTTCTGGTTCTCGCCAGCAGAGCCATCCGGAAGGATGAAGCGCTGGTGAAATCGGCCGACAGGTTGAGGTGAAAAAACGTGACACGTGACGCGGGACGCGGGACGAAAAAAACATGACAGGTAACGCGTGACAAAAAAATCGTAATCGTAAATTTCCCCGTCCCTTGTCACTTGTCATTGGTCATTGGTCATTGGTATTTCAAAATATCCAGCACCTCCAGATCCCGCATAATACCTTGATCAAGAACCAGTCTGACTGCCGTGATTGATTTATGTATTCCGTATTTTCCGGCGGCTCCCGGATTAATGTGCAGGAGATCGTATTTTTTATCATAGATCACCTTCAGTATATGGGAATGCCCGCAGACAAACAGCTTTGGCCGTTCCAGCCCGATCACCAGCCTGGCACGGGGGTCGTAACGGCCCGGGTATCCCCCGATATGGGTCAGCATGACTTTGACCTGTTCCACCTGGAAAATCTGAACCTCCTGAAATTCGATCCGCACATCCTGTCCATCAATATTGCCATAAACGGCACGCAAGGGTTTTAACCCCCGAAGCTGATTACCCACCGAAATAGTTCCCATATCTCCGGCGTGCCAGATTTCATCAACACTGGTAAAGAAATCAATCACGCGGGGATGAACATAACCATGCGTGTCGGAAAGAATACCAACTTTGAGCATGGGACAAAGGTAATGGTTAGGAATGACAAATGACCAATGACCAATGACGAGTGACGAAAAATTTACGATTTACAATTTACGATATACGATTTATAATTTGGATTACCTTTGATTGATCAAAAGCAAACACAATGCCTCTCAGAAAATTTCTTCTTACCCTCGCCCTTTGGTCTCTGGTTGGAGCTGCCGGATGTCAAACCCTGAAAATCATGACTTATAACATCCGGCTCGACACTCCTGCAGATGGTCCGAATGCATGGCCATTAAGAAAAGCATGGCTGTGTGAGCAGATTAAAACTGCCGACCCGGGAATCTTTGGGATCCAGGAAGGGCTTCCGCAGCAGGTTAAATGTATCGACAGCGTTTTCAGCGGGTTCCGTCATATCGGCGTGGGGCGGGACGATGGTGCGCTAAAGGGCGAATTCAGCGCCATCTGGTACAATACAAAAAAATTCAGACTGATCCGTCATGGCACCTTCTGGCTTTCAGCCACCCCAGAAAATCCCTCCATAGGCTGGGATGCGGCATGCATGCGTATTTGCACCTACGGTCTGTTCAGGGATGTTCCCAGCGGCCGGCAGTTCTGGGTGTTTAATACCCATTTTGACCATATCGGAGTCCAGGCACGAAAAAACAGCGCCCTGCTGATCCTGCAGAAAATCGACACGTTGAATAAATCAGGATTGCCTGTTATCCTGATGGGCGATTTCAATGGCGATCCCGACAGTGACCACATTAAAATCATTGCTGAAAAACTGCAGGATTCAAAAATTGCTGATAAAAGCATGTCGATGGGACCAGGCGGAACATTTAATGCATTCGACGCTTCTAAACCGGCCCGGGAACGAATCGACTTCATCTTCACGGGGAATGGCGCCAATGCAATAAGTTACCAGGTGATCCGCGAACAACGAGACGGGCGTTATGCATCTGACCATTTCCCGGTAGTTGCGGAAATTTCCTGGCAGGATGTTAATCCCTGATGATCATTCGTACAACCAGGTCACGGCCATTCGTTAGTTTTACAAAATAAACCCCCGGTGCAAAATATCCAATCGGGATACAGGTTTTTTTTGATGTAATCTGCCGCCTGAGAAGTTCTTTCCCACTGATATCTAGTAGTAAAAAAAAATAATCATCTCCGGTGAAACTTGTTTCGACCAGCAATTCATCTGAAACCGGATTTGGCGCTAAATTCACATCAATGGAATGACCGGATGAAACTCCAACTGCCCACCCTTCGCCTCCATTCGTTGTTTTCAACAGGGTTCCATAACTCCCAACGACAAAACCGGTGTCGCTATTAAGAAAAAACAGGCTCATCAACTGATTTAATGTACCGCTTTCCAACCCCGACCAGGTCAAACCTCCGTCGGTAGTTTTCAATAATCCTCCATACAGATCGTAACTGTAATTCCCTGCCACATAACCTATGTCGGGATTTACGAAAAAAACAGAATTAAGAATATCGCGTGTTCCGGTTGACATGGCGATCCAGTGAATTCCGCCATCGGTTGTTTTCAGGACCGTAGCCGAATCTCCCACTGCAAAACCAGTATCAACCCTTGGAAAATGAATGGAGACCAGGGTATGATTTGTCCCGCTTACCTGTTCGATCCAGGAATTTCCGCCATCGGTTGTTTTACTGATACAGCCCGGTTGACCCACAATATAACCTGTAACCGTATCGGTAAAACAGATAGCGCTGAGGTATTTTTCAGGATACAATGTATTGAGTTCCCAGGTTTCACCGCCATTTGCTGTCGATAATACAGTTCCAGCCTGACCAGTGATAAATCCATTCAACCGGCTTGTGAAGCATACTGAAACCAGGTTCATGCTGGTATTGCTGATCTGCGGCATCCAATGATCACCACCATCAACTGTTTTCAGTATTGTTCCATGCTCACCAACGATGTACCCGGTGTCAGAAGCTGTAAAAAACAGGGAGAACAAATAGTTGTTGGTGCCGCTTGCCTGGTTGAACCAATGCGATCCGCAATCAACCGTTTTCAATATAACGCCGTTGTCAGCGACAATATAACCTGTGGTATTGTCAGTAAAAGCCACATCATATAACCAGTTCGTAACGCCCGGATTGATTTGTGTCCATTGTGCTTCAGCGTGAAGGGCTGATAAAATGAAAAACAGAATAAACAACCGTTTCATTTGTCAATAAATTTGACTTCAGTGGTCATATGGAATGCCCAAAATTATCATTCATGATTTGCATTAACGAAGTTAGTATATGTATTTCACAGGTCAATGTTTTTTTTTCAAAACACCAATATCAAATACCAGATTTCCATTCTTGGTTTGCATCATATAATGCGGGACGTGTATTTCATAATGTCACCAGCTGACAACTGATATAAAAAAACGGAATGTTACTACTATCCGTAATTTTATTTGTAAATTTTACCAATTATTGAACTGTTTTCCAGGCAGATTGCATTTTCCCATAATGGAATCGGTTTTTTGTTGCATATTCTTCCCTGGGTTGCTCATTTTGCAAATATGCAAACGGTTGTGTTGAATTACCGTTTCATTTCCCTCCGTTACGGTTGTTTCTTTGTGGTGCAGATCAAATCATTCAAACAACCACAAGCGCCATGAAAACAAATTTACTTTACCCGGGTTTTCTTTTAGCCTGCGTGCTGTGTCTGAATCCGGGCACAGCACAGGTGACTTCCGACAGCATCCTTGCTCATAAAGCCTATTTCAGCCTGAAGAGGGCAGCCATATTCAACGGCATTTCACTTGCCTTCGGGTTGGCAAGTAACATTGAAATGGTAGTCATCGGGGGATTTCCGCTGGAGTTTGAAGGTGGTGCAAATCCACCGGTGAACGTATCTCACGCGATAATATGTGCAGGAAGGATTTCATTTTCAATTTTCCCCCCGATCAATGTCTCCAAAGCCAGGAAAACATTAAAGCCATGGCGGGAATCTCCGGAGATGGCCCGTTCCTGTGAAAAACTCTTTTCGTATATTGATGCGGCCCAGGTTCTCACAGCGGCAGCGCCTGTATTATGCGTTGCCGGCGGGATGATGATGGCATTTGGCTCGGAATCACCGGTGGATTATACGTATCGGCATGATAATTATCATACATTGAAAAATCCGGCCTTAAAAACCGCCGGGTGGATCTTTGTAGGGGCCGGACTCGTGGCATCGATATCTGCCGCCTGGATGATTGGATTATCTAAAAAGGAACTGAGACAAAAAATGGGCTCACTTAAACTGAATGCCGGACCAGCAGGAGTAGGCATGATTTACACGCTCCCCGGCGAGGGGAGCAGGATATCGCATTAATAGCTTCAGGATTAAAGCTGATCAGGGAGAAGGGTCAGGGTGATGAGGTCAATTTGATAAACTGTTATTTTTCGCGATCATAGCGTTTTTATACTGGACTCATGGTCCAATTGAAAATGGTTTTTCCAGGTATATCCTTAAAGGTGCTATTTATGCAAAGATACGAAAGGACTAATCTGGATGCAAAACTGATTTCCATTTGGTTCATACAACCGTTGCACTTTTAATACTACTTTTGTAAGAAATCATGTTGCATGTCAGAATTGCTTCTCATCCTCCTTTGCGTTGTTTTCGCAGCCGGATTCATTTTTCTGTATTTCAGGCTGGTAAGAACCGGGAACAAAGACCTTCTTTCAGAAATTGAACAACTCCGGAAACAGAATGAATTACTTCTTTCTGACAAACGGGTTGCTGAAGAAAGTATCCGGTCATTAAAAGTCCAGCTGGAAACCAATAGTTTGCTGGTCCGGGAAAAGGACGCAGTTATTCTTGACCTCAACAGGCAGCTTTCAGTAAAATCAACCGAATACACAGGATTACTGGAAAAACTCCAGGAACAAAAAGCAGACATCGAAAAACTCCAGGATAAATTCCGCATCGAATTCAAGAACCTGGCCAATGAAATCCTGGAGGAAAAAACTCAGAAGTTCACCGAACAGAATAAAATCAAACTCGATGAGATCCTGAAACCTTTGGGGGAAAAGATCCGTGATTTTGAAAAAAAGGTGGAGGAAACCTATGACAAGGAATCAAAACAGCGGTTCTCCCTTGAACGGGAAATAAAGAGCCTCACCGACCTGAACCAGCAGATCAGCAAAGAGGCTAGCAATCTCACCAAAGCACTCAAGGGACAGGCAAAGACACGCGGTAACTGGGGAGAAATTATCCTCGAGAGTATCCTCGAAAAATCGGGATTGACCCTCGACCGGGAGTTTTTTATCCAGCAATCCTATACCAACGAACACGGGAAAAGGATGCAACCCGACGTGATCGTTGCCTACCCAGGCGAACGCAATGTAGTGATCGATTCAAAAGTATCACTGATTGCCTATGAACGTTATGCTTCGGCTGAGACAAAAGATGAACAGGATTTGGCTGCACGGGATCATTTACTTTCAGTGCGAAATCACATCAGCGACCTGAGCAGT